>JACVXU010000182.1 GCA_015661185.1 Bacteroidota bacterium | reverse complement strand
GAGCGGACCGGGCTCGAGACCACAGATCTGCATGATCTCGTCGCCTCTGAGAGGCGGCTCCCAACTCCGGATTTTGTCCTTCTCCTCAACCTCAGCCATTTTCTGAACAACCAAATCGTAGTTCTGCCTGACTTGAACAACAAGTTTCGGGTTCTTTGAGGTAATGTCGGCCCGGCAGAGTGTCATAAGGTCATCGATATCGTCGCCTGCTTCGAATAGTAATCGACGGACGGCTGAGTCTGTTACACCTTCGTCAACCAATGCCATAGGGCGAAGGTGCAGACGCACCAGTTTCTCGATGTAGGCAATGTGCTCAAACGGGAAACGCATCCTCCGAAAGATCGGCTTCACCATCCTCGCACCGACTTCCTCGTGGCCATGGAACGTCCACCCGATTTCCTCTTTGAATGCCTTCGTTCGCGGTTTCGCGATGTCATGCAGGAGCGTGGCGAGACGCAACCACACGTTCGTGGACACCTCAGCGACATTGTCGAGAACCCTGAACGTATGCTGTAAGACATCTTTGTGATGAAAATCTTGCCGCTGATCGACGCCGCCAAGATGTGCGACTTCAGGAAATACGACATTCATCACGCCGGATCCGTGCATGAGCTGAAGGCCAATCGATGGCTTCGGGCTTGCGAGCATCTTCATGAACTCATCCGAGATCCTCTCCTGCGAGACGATCTTGAGCCGCGGGGCCATTTTCTTCGCCGCCTCAACGACTGACGGCTCAACGGAAAAGCCGAGCTGGGCGGCGAATCGGAATGCTCGCATGATCCGAAGGGGGTCGTCATCAAAGGTAGCCTCCGGCTCCAGCGGCGTTCGGAGAATCTGTTCGCGCAGGTCCTGCTGTCCATCGAACGGATCAAGCAGCCGACCGAAATCCGCCGAGTTCAGAGAGACCGCCATTGCGTTCACCGTGAAGTCACGACGTGAAAGGTCATCACCAATGGCGCCGGCCTCGACATTCGGTTTGCGCGAAGACTTGCTGTAGCTCTCCTTCCGCGCACCGACAAACTCCAGTTTCCAGTCGTCCAACTGAAGCATCGCAGTGCCGAATTTTTCAAAGACGACAAGGTTCGTCCTTCCAAACTCACGAGCTACCTGTTCGCCGAACATCACACCATGTCCCACGACCATGATGTCGATGTCTTTGACCTGCTTCCCCAGCAAGAGATCGCGGACGAAGCCTCCAACGACAAATGCCTGGATTGACGACCGATCCGCGATTTCGCCAATCTGTTTGAGCAGGGGCTCCTGTATGTCCAGATGTTCCAGCACGTGAGTCCAGTGTACTTTGGTTAATTGTTCTTGAGTAGGCGCGCCGTACTTTCAGAAATCATCTTCAAGATCTCCTGCGCCACTTCGAGGGCCTGCAAGCCGTCACGACCGGTTACCGGCGGCTCCGTTCCATCCGTAACGCATTTAACAAACAGTTCCAACTCGTACTTCAAAGCGTTCACTTCTTTGACTTCAGGCTGCTCATACACAATCACTCGTTTCCGCTGGCCCTGGTCGATTTTTCCAAGCATCATCGTGGGTTTGATGTTAGGGTCTCCCTCATCGACAATTCGGAACACTTCCGCGAGTCCCTGCGAGAAATCGATTGAAATGTATGCGTCGTTCTGGAAGAGCCGCATCTTGCGCATCTTGTTCTGAGAGATCCGGCTCGCGGTCACATTTGCCACACACCCGTTCTCGAACTGCAACCTGGCGTTTGCGATGTCCTCGCTGCCCGAAACGACCGCAACGCCGTTGGCATCGATGCGCACGACGCGTGATCGCACAAGACTGAGAATAAGGTCAATATCGTGAATCATCAGGTCGAGCACGACGGCGACCTCTGATCCTCGTGGATTGAATTGCGCCAGCCGATGCGATTCAATAAACAACGGACGGATCCGATATTGTTCCAAGGCCAGGATCGCCGGATTGAATCTCTCGATGTGGCCGACCTGCAGCGCGAGCTTCTTGGCATCCGCGAGGGCAACCAACGCCTTCGCCTGATCGATGGTCTCTGTGATCGGCTTTTCGATGAATGTGTGAAGTCCGCGTTCGAGAGTCTGAAGCGCAACGTCGTAGTGAGCAGTCGTGGTTGTGGCGATGTTGACCGCCTGCACGCTGTCGAGAAGCTGTTCGAGATGCCCGAACGCCTTCGTTCCATGCTCCGCCGCGACACGCTCAGCCTTTGCCAAATCCGCATCATAGACACCGACAAGATCAGCGGCTGGAATCTGCGCGTACATCTTTGCGTGGAGATTACCAAGGTGTCCTGTCCCCACGACTCCGACTTTGACTTTTTCCATACGAGTACTTTCCCGATCCAGCAGGTTGTTGAAATTCTGGTTTCTTAAAGACTAAGATGAACCGCCCCCGAACCAAAATCGTTCGGAGCAAGCAAGAACGCCAGGAGCGCCAAATGTTCGAGGTCTTGCTAGTTAAAGAGGAAACCTAAATAACTTCTTTGCGGTCCTTTGCCTGCCCGCCTCAGGTCAAACTATAGGGCAGGCGGGCGCCCTTAGCTGTTCGTTTTTCAAGATCCTGCGAGAGCATTATTCTGAAGTGGGTTCGTTTCCGCCTGGACTCGATTTCTGGACAAACCCTATGATCCGATCGAATCCGCCGTACCGACTATCACGATAATAGACAAGGGTTGAATAAACATTCATCGTCCGCCAGTCGTTGCCTTCCAGACTGATCCAATCGTTGGGACCCACGACGTACTGATAGTCATAGGCCCCGCGTCTGAACGTCGTCTGCCAGACATAGCGATGCGATTCATTGTCATAGGTCATCAGACAGTCTGCTGATGGCTTCCAGCCGTTGAAATCTCCGACCACAAAAACAGATCCGTATTGCTCGGTTTCCGACACGAGCTCAAAGCGAAAGGGCACATAGTCCGCATAACGCGACGCCTCCGTCAGCATCGACGTGCCGTGATTGTCATGTCGCGGAGGCTGTTGGAACCGACTCACATCCGCACCAAGACGGGCTCGAAGTTGCTGGCCCGCCGGGTAGTCGTCTATGCTTCTCAAATCCACTCGTCGGTAGCTGTTGCCCGGCGTGATATTATCGACCAGGAACTTCATTTTGGATGTGCCAAACCCTTCAATAAACGTGTTCGAGCTTTTGTCGTCAGCGTCTATGCGCCACGGAGTGTACAATTGGCGATTCCTGTAGACATCCACCGCTTTGAAATTGACCGGATACAGCACCTCGCTTTTCTCGTCCAAAGGTTTCGGAATAGCGAATGCGATTTCGATTTTGTTGACCTGGTTGTAGGGATTGATTTCCGACGGAAGCGACCGGTTAGCGACTTTCATCGATAGTTGTAGAGACGTTTCAGACACGAAGAATCTGCCACGCGCGAGCGCGTTCTTCGATTGCTGGTCAACGAGTTCGAACACGTAATTCCCTGAGTGCGGGAAACGGGCGAGCCCGGCGATTCCCGGAATCCGAACAGTGTAGTGAAACCGATAAAACTGCACGCCAGCCGGAGCGGGATTATATTGGAGAGCTTCTTTGGATCGGTTTTGCATGTCATCATTGATGAAGTCGTTCTGAGTGGTATTCCAGTCCCGATCGCAGTGTATCACGCGTATGCGAATATCCGGAGGTGAATTCTCGGCGACATCGAATTCGATGGTGATCGGGCGGGACTGGAGCCCCGCCACAGGTAACCCTGCCTTGTCAGACCCGTACACTCTCAATCCTTTGATGCGATCGGAGAGTATCTCCTGGGCCGAGATCATCTGGACAAGGAGCAGCGTGGAAACAAGCGCTCGTTTGATCATTTCAAGACCTTATAAAGTCTGTAATAGACAAATGCTGTTCCTGCTCCTTAGTCAAACTGCCCCCTCAACCATTCCGAAAACTCCCTGACATCATGGAAAACATAGTCCGTCCTCATCTGGAGCACCTTCTCTTTGCTATAGGAATCCCAGAGCACGGCAGCAATCTTCACCCCTGCCCCGTGAGAGGCTTTGACGTCGGCGACCGAATCTCCGACCATCAGCACTTCATCGGCCTGCAAGCCGAAGTGCTTCATGATTTTCTGGATACCATCCCCGGATGGTTTGTGGTTCACGACATCGCTCCCCGTGACCACGTAATCGAAGTACGGCGTCAATCCAAACTCCTCCATCGTGATGGTTGTTGTATCGATCCCTTTCCCGGTGAAGAGCGCTACATGAACGCCCCGCGTCTTCAGGTCGGAAACCACATCCTTGATTCCCGGATAGAGTTGAGCCAGGTCATTGTGCTTCGTACGATAGAACTCGAGATACTCCTTCATGACCTGCTCAATTCTCTCACGCCCCACGATCGCGACGAGGGCTCCCTCCTCGGGAGGGCCGAACATCGCGGTGATTTCCGCCTCGGTGTACTTCTTGCCTTCGTACCTCAAGGCAATATAATTGAATGCATCAAAGATGAGCCGATTCGTCTGCGTGAGAGTACCGTCCATATCAAAGATTACACATTTCAGCAAGCTCATGAACTTCCTTGAGATTTCCTGGTTCCGACCGTTCTCGTACCTTCTGGTAGCGCTGTCTCTGAATTTTCAATATACCAATCCTTTGCCTGCCCTGCAATTGACCGGACACTCCTCCCGCTGGCTGCATTGAATTTCATTCGGTCATTACCTATCTTCAGGCGTCATCATCCTTGCAGACGGACAATGAAGGGATGAAGGCTCCCTTTTCCAATCGAACCTGTCCTATCTTTGGTTTTCAATATCACGCGTTCGGGCCTCTTCTCTTCGTTGCTTCTCGTTCCATTTCTCTCTATTTTGTCTTTGTGAAAAAACAGATCATACTCCGAAAGAACGAAGAACACCGGATCCTTGCCGGACACCAATGGGTATTCAGCAACGAGATCAAGAGCGTGCATGGGAACCCGGAAGCAGGTGACGTGATCGAACTTCTCCGCCACGACGAGAAGTTTCTGGGCATCGGATTCTACAATCCGCACTCGCTCATTGCATTCAGGCTCCTGAGCCGCGAGCCTGAGGCCATCACATTCGAGTTTTTTGAGCAGCGCATCACCCGGGCTCTGCAACTGCGCAAGCGTCTTTACCCCGGATCTGAGTCATTCCGACTTGTCCACGGTGAAGCCGATTTCCTTCCTGGACTCATCATCGACAAGTATAACGAGTACCTTTCGCTTCAAACTCTTGCAGTCGGTATGGACCGACGTCTCACGCTTCTCTGCGACGTTCTTGAGTCTCTCTTCCACCCGAAGGCCATCATCGAAAGAAACGAATCTCCCCTCCGCGCGCTCGAGCAGCTGCCGCTCAAGCAGGGAGTCCTACGGGGCACGATAGGGCAGACAATCATCTCCGAGTACGGCGTGAAGTTCAAGGTTTCTCTCCTTGAGGGGCAAAAGACGGGGTTCTTCCTCGACCAACGCGAAAACCGCCTTGCCGTACAGCGATACGTCAAGAATGCTTCGGTGCTCGATTGCTTCTGTAACGAAGGGGGCTTCGCGATCTTCGCCGCGCGCGGAGGAGCCGCCCGTGTTCACGCGATCGACAGCTCAGAGAACGCCATTGCCAACGCTAAGGTCAACGCGACGATCAACGAGGTTCCGGATATCAAGTTTGAGGTTGGGGATGTTTTTGAATGGCTTCCGAAGCTCCTCGAAGAGGGGGCTCGGTTCGACGTTGTCATTCTGGACCCCCCCTCCTTCAGCAGAAACAAGAAAACGGTCGCAACTGCGCTCAAAGGATACAAGGAGATCAACGCGGGGGCTCTGCGATTACTCAACCCCGGCGGCATCCTCGTCACAGCCTCATGCTCACACCACGTTTCCTCGGAGTCATTCATCGAATCTCTGGAGGCTGGAGCGCGCATCGCGCATCGTTCGCTTCAAATGCTCGAGTGGAGAGGAGCGGCTGCAGATCACCCCACCCTGCCTGCGATGCCGGAAACAGCGTACCTCAAGTTCGGCGTCTTCGCGGTGCTTTAGAGGTTTATTACGAATCGCATTTCAGGACAAGAAGATGAACCGCCCCCGAACCAAAATCGTTCGGGGCAAGCAAGACCGCCAAGGACGCGAGAAATGAGAAATTCCAATACAAAAACAACATCTTAAGGTTCTCTTGGCGCTCTTCGCGCACTTGCTTGCCCCGAAGTTACTCATTCGGGGGCGGTTTGCTTTTTCAACAGCCTCCTCGAAATTGCTTCTGACGTGAGGCGGAACTAACTTTCTGCACACATCGTTTTGATGATAGAATAACGGGAGATGAAAACGATGAAACAACTTTCTGCTTTCTTGTCCGCCCTCTTGCTGCTGGCGATGGTTCCGGCTCTCTCTCAGGCCCAGGAGTATCCGCGGCGTGATTCTTCGATGGTGTTCACCCCTTCCAATCCAAACCTCATTCAGAAGACTTCCTACGAACCGTTTCACAACGCCTGGGGTGTGGACATCATGCTGTCCAACAATGGCTTTGGCGTAGGGGGGTTTTACCGACACGAATTCTCCGACCTGCTGTCAGGATTCGTCCAGTTGGCCCTGTCCGATGTCAAGGACGACGGCGAAGTCGAATACATCAACCCGTACACTGGGCAGTCATACACGCCGTATAAAATCAATCGCCTTATTCTGATTCCCGTCACCTTTGGTGTGCAATACCGGCTTTTCAGAGACGATATCGTGGACAACTTCCGTCCTTACATCAGCGCGGGGCTCGGACCTTCGATGATCTTTGTGTCGCCGTACTCAAATCCCGAGGTGATACCGCTCCCAGAAGGAGGCACATTTACTTATTACAACCAGATAGATTTCTTCACCAGCCTGAAGAAAGGTCAATTGAGGTACACACTCGGTGGCTACATCGGGGCGGGGGCCAACTCGAATAAAACGCTTCGGGGGATTTTTCATCACTCTGAATTTTGGGTCTCTGTTCTAGAACCTATCCTAGAAGCGCGGTCGAAAACATCAACTCTGTTCCGCTTTCTGAATCTCCCGCTTTTTGGATTACGCTTGTTGGCGGGATTCTGGAAAGCGGAACCGCTTATGAGCGGAATCTCCCGCTCTTGCCTGCCCGCCTTCGGGAATTCCAGAGGGCAGGCGGGGATCCCACAATTGGGCGGGATCCTGGAAGGCGGGACAAGAGCGGGACCACGAGGTCAAACAAGAAGCGCACCTATTGTGCGCTTTTTTCTTTTTAGAGGAGTCCAGGAACCGATTGAGAGCCCTGGCAGAAAGCACTGAAGCACTTTGCAATCCATGGAGCCTCCCCTGAGCTCTACAGATCAACAAAGTGCTTCAGAATCTCGTATTCAA
>JACVXU010000181.1 GCA_015661185.1 Bacteroidota bacterium | reverse complement strand
CCGGCATCGCGAAGCTGTTCCACTTCATGCAGGAAACAAAATGTTCGGCACATGGAAAATTCCGGAATAAATTCTTTTTCGAGATCGAATAATCCTGTGTGCTGAATGAATGCTCGCAAGCTTCTCTCTCTGCTTTCACCTGCTGACTTCGTTTCAATCGTCTTTCTCCTCTTTCTGATCGCTCTGAATCTGATCTTCTTCGCGCGCGTTCCCCAATGGCTTGAACTTGTCGCAATCAACGTGGCGGTCATTGTCGTAGTGTTGTTCCTGGCCTGGGGGGCAGAAGAGAAAAAGACCCGGCTTCTGATAGGATTACACCGATGGTACTGCTACCTCATCATTATCTTCATCTTCAAAGAGCTGTACCTGATGGTTCGTCCCATCCACCCCAGAGATTATGATCAGGTTCTCATTGCCATTGACCGTTGGGTGTTCGGCGTCAATCCCACCCAATGGATGGCGCAATTCGCTCATCCGGTGGTGACGGAAATCCTGCAGATAGCGTATTTTTCGTACTACATTCTTTTCATCATTCTCGGCGTTGAGCTGTACCGGCGTTACGCGATCGAGGATTTTGACAAGGCGGCATTCATGATCGTTTATGGATTCTACCTGTCGTATCTCGGATACTTCTTGCTACCGGGAGTCGGGCCGCGCTTCACGCTCCACGATTTCTCCCTGCTGGAGACAGAACTTCCGGGTGTCTTCCTGACGAACACGCTGCGCGCGATCATCAATGCAGGAGAATCGATCCCGCAGATCCGCGATCATGCGATAGACCTTGTTCAACGCGATGTGTTTCCGAGTGGACACACGCAGTTGACGATCATTGTGATGACGCTGGGATTTCGCTACAGGTTGAAAGCGCGCTGGCTTCTCCTTTCGCTCGGGAGCTTGCTCATTCTTGCGACGATGTATCTCCGCTATCACTATGTCGTTGATCTGGTTGCCGGAGCTCTTCTCGCGTGGTTTACGGTGTGGAGCGGGGACAAGCTCGAGGTATGGTGGAGAGGGACCACCCGCCGGCTCCAGGAAGAAGAAAGTTGACTTGAAACTCAACTCAAAATCCCCTATGTTTTTGCAGTGAGTTTTTCGTCCCCGATGCAAAGGAGATCGCCGAGTCAGTATGACACAAGAACAAATCTTGAAAGAGCTCGAGTCGCTTGCCGATAGCAGCGGAATTACAGTCCGCTATGAGAAGGGGGACTTCGAGGGGGGTTTTTGTGTGCTCAAGGCAGAGCGGCTGATCGTTGTCAACAAGAAGCTTGCGGTGTCCAAGAAGGCTTCCGTTCTGGCTCAGGGTGTTGCTGAAATCGGCATCGAAAATCGCTATCTCAAACCTGCAATCCGGGAGTTCATTGAGGAGGAGCTTGCAAGGGTCGTGCGCACATAGCGTTGCTTCCGGCCTCGGGTTTCACATTCGCCATTTTGCCGTATCCGGTCCCCGTGAGAAGACCCAGATTACTTTGCAGAACTTTCCGAATTCATCCCTGATTCCCTCGTGATCGCGTCGTTCGCCACAATCGGGCAATCGTAACGTGGAATACACACTTCTCCTCAAAGGCGTCATCATTGGCTTTGCGCTCGCCCTGCCGATCGGACCTATCGGCATTCTCTGCATACGGAAGACGGCCACCGAGGGACATTTCTCCGGAATGGTGGTGGGCTTCGGGGCGGCCACCGCTGATGCCGTGTATGGGTTCATCGCAGCATTCGGTTTAACAGTGATTTCTGATGCGCTTGTCGAAAAGCAAATGTGGTTCCGTCTGATTGGAGGAGCGTTTCTCTGCTACCTGGGAATTAAGACTTTTCTGGCGAAGCCGGCAGAGAATTCGCAGGGGACGAATGGAAAAGGACTTCTTGGATCGTATTTTTCCACGTTCTTTCTGACGCTCACAAATCCTCTTTCGATCATCGCTTTCATCGGTGTCTTTGCAGGGTTCGGTCTCCGCAATACGGATTTGAGCGTCGGATCTGCGGCGACTCTTATCGCTGGCGTCTTTCTCGGCTCGTCGCTCTGGTTCTTCATGCTGAGCTATGGCATTACACTCTTCCGGGAGAAGATTAACGTCACAGGGCTGGGGTGGGTCAATCGGATTTCCGGCCTACTGATTATCATGTTTGGCGTCATTGCCATCGCCAGCTTTGCCAGCTCTCTCTAGCCGGGGATTCTGTACATCGTTTGTTTTGAATTCCCGTACTCGTCCCCTTCAATCAATGATCTCAGTAAGGACATTGTCCGTGGGAGTGGGTTAACATGGAAAAACTCAAGAAGCTTCTTCCGTTCCTGCTTCTTCTTGTACTCTCCTCGCTTGTCATCGTCGAGTTCTTTCCCCGCGCTCACACCTATGGTGGTCTCCGCCTTCCGCTCGATGCACAGGAGATTGAACTGCGTTCCCGTGAATTGATCGTCCGTTTGGGAATCAGCCCGGAGGGGTTGACACCGCAGGCTCAGCTCAAATACGATCAAGCCCTTTTCCGTGAAGTGGAGCAGCGGTACGGAGTTGAGAAGTCGAACGAAATAGTTCAAAGCAAAATCCCGGTGCATCACTGGGACGTGACGTGGAGAAAAGCCTCTGCGTTTTCGATCGCGATGAGTCAGAGTGAAGACCCCTCCAAACAGGGGGAACGGGTGGCTGAGATCATCCGCGGAAATATCTTCATGCAGCTCGGTACGGACGGACGGTTACTGGAGTTCGAGCGGAAAATCCCTGACAGTGTTTCACTTCCCAGCGTGACCCTGGCAGAGGCAAAGGTGCTTGCCACTGCCTTCCTGCGCGAGTATGGAGCTCCGGCCGCCGTGCTTCCCGACACTACTCAACCTGCGTCGGAGAAGCGCATTGAACAGAAGAAGCGGAGCGATTATGAATTTGTCTGGAACAGCAGATCTCCGGAATTGGACAACCCGGTGAACATCACGGTCCTGGTCGTCGGTTCGAGCGTTGGCCACTTCCAGGTCCGGGTCGAAGTGCCGGAGCAGTACAAGAAATCCGATATGGAAACCGCATCCCAAGTGATGATTCCGATCGTGTATTGCCTCGTTGTGATCATCATGATTATCGTGGCGTTCCGGCGATTTCGTTCGTTCGAACTCGGCTTCCGCCTTGGGGCGATTATCGGCGTCGTTGGTGCCGTGGTTCTGGGAGTTGAGATCTTTCTGACGATGCGGGGGGACAAGGGATGGGAAATTCTCATCCCGCTCATCCTTGGTCCGCTGTTTTATGGCGGCGGATTGGTCGTGGTCTGGGCAGTCGGCGAATCTGTGGCCCGTGAGTCATGGAAGGAAAAGCTGATTTCATTGGACCTAGTTTCCAAGGGTTATCTGGTTCATTCCAGGGTAGGGGAAAGCGTCGTGCGTGGAGTGACACTAGGGGTCGCGGGATTAGCGCTCTCCTTACTCCTGACATTCCTCGCGGGAACGATGACGCACACGTGGATCAACCGTCTTGATGATTCAGCGATGGAGGGTTTCGGCACATTCGCTTCATGGCTCTATGTGTTTGGCATTGGTCTGAGCGTAAATGCGTACAAGGTGGCTATCATAATTCTCTTCGCAGTATCGTTTCTCCGTCGGAGAATCTCCTCGGCGTTTCCGCTCATTGGACTGGGTGCTCTCATCATGGCCCTGACATCCCGAGGAGACCTGTCCCCCGTTTGGATCGGCGTCCTGATACAGGTACTGGTAGGATCCGTCTCGGTCTGGGCGTTCTACCGCTATGACGCACTTGCGGCATTTCTGTCGCTCTACACGTTATCGGTGTTGCACGTAACCGGAGGTTTTCTCGTTGCGGGGAATCCAACCTATACGCAATCAGGGTTCATCATCCTCGTCGGTTTGGGGCTTCTCGTTGTCGGAGGGTTGGCGAGCCAGATGCGCAAACGGGAGGTCACCGATTTTGATGATATCATGCCTGCCTTCGCGAAGCACATAACCGAGCGCCAGCGGCTGCAGCAGGAGCTTGAGATCGCCAGGAACGTGCAGATGAGTTTCCTGCCCAAATCAAACCCGAATATGGCGGAGTTTGACATTGCATCCCGCTGTGCGCCGGCACTCGAAGTAGGGGGCGATTACTATGATTTCATGGATCTTCCTGGCAAGCGCCTTGGCGTTGTCGTAGGAGATGTCTCGGGGAAGGGGACGCAGGCAGCGTTTTTCATGACGCTCACGAAAGGATTTGTGCGTGCCCTCGCCGAAGTGTCTGGTTCGCCATCCACAGTCCTCACGCAGGTCAACAAACTCTTCTATGAAAATGTTGACCGTGGAGTGTTCATCAGCATGGTGTACGGGGTTTTCGACACGAACCAACACGTATTAACGCTGGCGCGCGCCGGTCATAATCCTGTCATTATGCGAAAAACGCAGGCAAATCAGGTTCAAGTCGTCAACCCGACGGGTCTGGCGCTTGGCCTTGATCCGGGGCCGACCTTCGCCAAATCAATACAAGAAGTCTCGATCCCTTTCCAATCAGGAGACCTTTTCGTATTCTATACAGACGGCTTCCCCGAAGCGATGAATAAGACGCTGGAAGAATTCGGCGAGGAGCGACTCTGTCAGACCGTTCAGAAATATGCTCACGGCACGGCTGCAGAAATCATGGACGGCGTGTTTGCTGAGATGCGTTTGTTCGTTGGAAAAGCGAAACAGCACGACGATATGACGATCGTTGTGGTCAAGGTTGTCTAGGGAATTTGACAACTGCTGATTGTCTCACGCAAAGGCGCCAAGGCGCAACAAAGACACTTAAGGAGCCTGATTTTCTCTCAACAACTTTGCGTTCTTTGTTTACCCCGACGTCTTTTGTCGGGGCGGCTTTGCGTGATTTCTTCCTTCAATGATGGGAGTGCATATGCGGATTCTCGTAGTGAATGGACCAAATCTGAACCTTCTCGGGAAACGGGAGCCGGCAGTGTACGGAACAACCACACTATGGGATATCGAGAGTCGCCTGAAGGATAGATTCCCTGCGGTGAAGTTTGAGTTCTTCCAATCGAACAGCGAAGGCGCGCTCATCGATTGCCTCCACAAGGCGATGGACGGCGCCTTCGACGGTGTCGTGATCAACCCCGGCGCGTACGCTCATTATTCATACGCCATCCGTGATGCCATATCCGCACTGCAGACTCCTGTGGTCGAAGTCCACCTCTCGAATGTGCACGCCCGTGAGCAGTTTCGGCGTCATTCCGTCACTGCGTCCGTGTGCAAGGGAGTTGTCGTTGGATTTGGCAGCATGAGCTACGAGTTCGCGGTTCAATTTCTCGTTGAATCCAAGAGCTAACGGCTATCGGCTAAGAGCAGAAAGCTGATAGCTGTCAACCTGATCTCAACGTACTCTACTATGATCAAAGCAGTCGTTTTCGATCTCGACAACACACTGGTTGACTTCATGGCTATGAAGAACCAGGCGATTGACGCGGCCATCCACGCGATGCGTGATGCGGGATTTCGGTTGACGCACGAGGAGATCCGCAAACGCATCGACGCGATTTATGCTGAGCGCGGCATCGAGTTTCAGAGCGTTTTTGACCAGTTGTTATTCGACGAATTCAGCAAGGTCGATTACAAGATTCTCGCTTCGGGGATCATCGCGTACCGCCGCGCACGCGAGGCGGCGCTGGTTCTCTATCCGCACGTCTCCATTACACTCATTGAGTTGATGAAGATGAATCTCAAACTGGCAGTGGTTTCGGATGCTCCAGGCAGGGAAGCATGGCTGCGCCTCTGCTATCTCAACCTGCATCACATGTTCGATGCGGTTGTGACGTTCGATGACACGAAGATGCGCAAGCCGAACCGCGAGCCGTTCGTCGAGGTGCTGAAGCGGCTGGGGGTTCGCGCGGAAGAGTCACTGATGATCGGCGATTGGGCGGAGCGTGACGTCGTGGGGGCAGCGCAGGTAGGAATGAAGACAATCTTCGCACGGTACGGCGATACGTTTGGCACGGTTATCTCTCACGCAGATTACGAGGTCGACGACATCACGCAGGTGATCGACATCGTCACGCAATTGAATTCAGGGTCATAAAGCAATGGGAGTCATTCAAGGCATCGGTGTCGATGTGGTTGACGTGAAGCGCATGAAGATCGTGCTCGACGCGCGTGGCACTCCGCTCATCAAGAAACTCTTCACCGATCCGGAGATCGCATACTGTACATCAAAGAAGAAGCCACACGAACATTTCGCGGCCCGGTTTGCAGCAAAGGAAGCCGTCAGCAAAGCAATGCAAACCGGCTGGAGCGGGAAATTCCGGTGGCGCGATGTCGAGGTGATCAATAATCCTTCAGGGGCGCCAAAGGTGGTCTTGCGTGATTTTGTCGCTGAACAGCTGGCGGATTGCCGCGTCCACATTTCGCTTTCCCACACAGAAAATACCGTCGTGGCCTTTGCAATCATTGAGAAAAATGATTGAACGGTATTGTTGAGAGGGTGCAGGCGGGAGCCGATTGCAACTCAAGGCAATTTTCCCTACTTTTGCTCGAGACTCTTCCTGACGACTCCTTACCGAACGGGGATCATGCCATGAAGCATATAGGTATCAAAAAGCTGTACTATTCGATCAGCGAAGTCAGCACGATCACTGGCCTCGAACAGTATGTGCTCCGCTACTGGGAGTCTGAGTTCCCGCAGCTGAAACCAGCAAAGAACCGCGCAGGGAACCGTATCTACACGAACAAAGACATCAAGCTGATTATCTACATCAAGAAACTTCTTCGCGACGAACGGTACACGATCGAAGGGGCCAAGAAAGTGCTGGAGGAGTACGTGCCGGAGTCTGAAGCGGTGGAACAACTTGAGCTGCTATCAGTGCCGCAGAAGAAAAAGATCTCGGACGAAGAAATCCGAGCTGATCTGGTCGAAGTGAAGGTATTTCTGGAAGATCTTGCGGTAAGATTGAAATAGTGAGAGTTGGCACCCCGCCGAGCTGCAGACATCGTACTACGCCTTCGCTCGTTTGATTGACACCTGTCAATCAGCTTCAGAAAAACCTCCCGCCATTTCCCTGCGTGCTATGGCTTTGTTGTAGCCGGAATCAGAGAATAGAGTGCCAATATTCCGATCTTCGTCTCCCTGTGGCACCAAATAGAAACCAACTTTGTCGTTGATCTTTCCGAACTCAAATTCCATCTGGTATGGCTTGATTGGCGTCTGAGTCATTTGCGTCAGCACGCTATTCTTGTAAACTGTGTCGTCGTTCCCGAGCAGATGTTCACCCTTGCTTTCAAGTACATAGACCAGCTCTAGCGATCCATCAGTCTTCTTCTTTGCGGCGACAAAATCCGGGCGGATCTTGTCCTTTCTCCATCCTTGAATTGCGTAGTATCCACGACTCACATTGTTTCGAAACCACCAAATCAACTTCTCCTGATTATCGAGAAGGTGAGCCACTTTTGTTTCCAGCGAA
>JACVXU010000428.1 GCA_015661185.1 Bacteroidota bacterium | reverse complement strand
CCACGAACGATATACGGAGGCAATATGGGGTGGATTCTTGTAGAAGCTCGGGGATGCTCGCAGCGAACTGCGGCATCTG
This sequence comes from Bacteroidota bacterium, assembly GCA_015661185.1. Classification (GTDB taxonomy): domain Bacteria; phylum Bacteroidota; class Ignavibacteria; order UBA10030; family UBA10030; genus UBA9647. The sequence goes on along the minus strand of JACVXU010000428.1, from coordinate 3,065 downwards.
GGTGGCTTCTTGTTCGGTTGGGTAGCCCCAACCAATGTTCGCTATCCGTTCGTCGGAGTGATCCCGCCTTCCCGACAAAGAAGGTGGGACGCCCAAATTCAGCAAACGGAGTGGGCTAGGTGAATATCTGCGCCGGAGGCGCATCCCCCGCCAGCCTCACAAACTCAATGAGGCGGGCTGGCGCCTCTGGCGGACAATATCGCCTGCCCGCTGAAGTCGTATCTCAGACGTAGGCGGGAACACAGAATGAAAAATGACGAAGTTGATTGTCTGTTCGTCGGGGTGACAGGATTCGAACCTGCGACCCCCTGCGCCCAAGGCAGGTGCGCTAACCGGACTGCGCTACACCCCGAAGAAATCCATCGAGTTCAATTTGTACCCAGCTACATTCGCGTCGAATGCAATATACGAAAATTGTTGTCTCACTGCAATTCATCAGTAGACCCCCTCACGGGTCCTACACAGTACCAATTTGTCCAGAGTGTCCAGTGTGTTTTCAACTACTATATGTCGATTACTATTTTCTCTCTAAATAAATGAGATAATCAGTGGACACATGGACGATTATTCAGTTCAGATTTCCTCCAATCGTCTCCCCTGTGTGTCGTCTGTCTTGTTGTCTCGTCACGTCTCTCGTCTCCCGTCTTGCCAGCGAAGGCCCAAAGGCCCAGCGTTCACTTGGGCCTCGAAACGATGCGTGGGTAATTTCGCTTACTCGTATTGCGCAGATTGAACGAACGGCCTTCCCACGGTCTCCCGGGGCTCCTCTACTCTGAATGCCATCCACAGCGCAGAAACGACTGCCAACAGACCTGCGATGAGAAACACGGCGTCGTATCCAAACCGGCCCGCAATGCCACCTGCAACGAGACCAAAGAGAACGAATGGTGAGGTCACAAGGTTCGTGAGCGCAATGTACGTTGGACGCTCCTCCTCGGAACACAGCTCGGCAACGATTGAAAGTCGTGAGATCCCGCTCAAACCTATCTGAAACGCCATCCCAACAAAGACGATGAGATACAACCGCTGGTCAGTCGCCAGGAGCGCCATGAAGCACGACAGTGCTGTCGATGCAGCAGCAAGCACCAGGTTCACCTTGTGGCCATACCGATCAGCGATGGTACCGAAGAATATGTTCCCGACGATTGTACTGCACATGATCATGACTGTGAACATGCCGGCCGAGGAATCACTCAAGGAGAACTTCTGAATGGCGTGAACGGCATAGAATGCACCTGCCATCGTTGCCGCGATCAGTAACGAGTCCGAGATCAGGAAATTGCGGAAGTTCTTCTGCCCCTTCAGAATCCGGGGCAGGTTGCGAAAGTATTCAAGAATGTGAACTTCCTCGGAAACGGCGGACGCGGCCTCCTCGTTCAACCTTGTCAATGCCCAATATGACACCTCCATCAAGAGGAAAGCGAGCGTGAACAAGACTCCATAGCTCAGCGGATACGCGATCTCCGCAAGCACCCTCTCCACGACCAACCCGGCAAGAACACCGAGTATGCCACCCACCAGATTCCGAGCGGCAAAAAGCCGCCCCCGAAGCTCCACCGGTGTAAGCTTGGCGATCAGGTCGAACCAGATTGGAAAGCAGAGACTGCCTGTGACAGCTGCGAGTGTGAACAAGAAGAAGAAAAAGAGTGTGCCGGCTGTTGGACTCAGCCGGCCAAGCATGAAGAATGACAGGAGCGCAAGCAGCAGCCAGGGCACACGCTGGACAAATGCCGTCCGCAGGAACAGCCGCTTCTTGTAGGGAAAACGCTGGGCGTGATTAGCGATGAAAATCTGTGGGAAATTGAAGCCGGCAGTCCAAAGCACCGGCACCAGACCAACTGCAAAATCACTGCCGCTGATGTGCTTGACCATAACAGGGACCACCGTCTGGAGCGACACAAAACTGATCCCAAACGAATACATCCCCCCATCGACGATATTTGCTACAACATTCTGTCGAAGAACACCCCGCTTCTCCTTCACCTCCGGTCCAAAAAACCATTCAAGCACTATACACCTTCTTGTCGTTCGAAACCAAGTCTCGATGATTAACATAAGGAAGGCTACTGCCCTCTGCCTACTTCCCACGTCCTTATTGTTACCAGTTCTCACCAGCCCCGAAATGAATTTCGGGCTACATACTTGTCTCACCCTTCGACCCTTCGACTTCGCTCAGGGTCGAACCTCGAGTATACCGAGAGGTTCGACTCGGTCGCTTCGCTCCCTCGCTCAGGGTGTACAACCTACGTATCACATTTTACCTCCCCGCAAAATCGCCATGCTGTTCGTCGAAACCTGGGGGCAATGACGCCTCAACTAGAAAAGGCCCAGCGAATGCTGAGCCTTCGATGTGCCAGGTAACTCTTCATGGAAACAACCTGTAACAAATGACCGCGATTCAAGATCGCGTCGTGCATTCTTCCTTTACGAACCGATCCCTTCTGGAGCTTCTAGCTTCCTCTCTTTCGAGAAGAACGTGTACATCGCGGGAATAACAAAGAGCGTCAGAACTAGTGAAAAGAACAATCCGCCAATGACAACAATGCCCATCGATACACGGCTCTTTGCGCTGCCCCCGAGTGCGAGCGCAATCGGCAGAGCACCAAGCATTGTTGCAAGTGATGTCATAAGAATCGGACGGAAACGGGAAGCAGCCGCAAATTGTGCAGCTTCGAGCAGCTTTTTCCCTTTTTCCTTGTTCTGGTTAGCAAACTCTACGATCAGGATGCCGTTCTTCGTCACCAGTCCGATAAGCATGATGATGCCAATCTCGCTGAAGATGTTGAGGGTCTTTCCGGTAATCCAAAGTGAGAGCATCGCTCCAGCCATGGCAAGCGGAACAGTGAGCATGATCGTGAACGGGTCAACGAAGCTCTCGAACTGCGCCGCGAGCACAAGGTAGATAAGAGCAAGCGCCAGCACGAACGCGAAGATGATGTTGGAAGTGCTTTCTGCGTAGTCGCGCGACGCTCCCGCGAGTGCCGTTCTGAACGAATCATCCAAAACCTCTTTTGCGATTCGATCCATTTCAGCAATGCCGTCGCCGATCGTCTTCCCCGGCGCCA
>JACVXU010000180.1 GCA_015661185.1 Bacteroidota bacterium | reverse complement strand
CCGCCTCCGGCCAGCGCTGGCAGACCGTGCAGAAGCGAAGGTTGAAGAATTTCTGGGGAGTGATCGGGCCCCCCTGCTGTCGTCCGAGGTTGTCAGGGACTTGAAAAGGATCGTGCAGCAACACGCGAAGCGAATGGGATTCGCGACCCTGCCGGCACTCGATTAACGACAACCTATCTCAAAAACCCTCCCGAGTCATTGCGAGCGAAGCCCCGGCCTGTCCGCCGAAGTCGTGACTAAGGCGGAAGGGGCGAAGCGAAGCAATCTCACTCAAGCACGCTGCAAAATAGAGATTGCTTCGGCCAAGAACGCCTCGCAATGACGAGATGCGCTGTTTTTGAGATGGCTTCCAGCACCAGAGATCGGCTTGCCGCGCGCTGCCCTCCTCTTCTTGCCTTTCAGCATGATCTGCTGTAGCTTTAAGAAATTAGCCGGAAACGGAACGCGGGACCACGCCGGAAGACGAGGTTCTTCCCGAGGCCCCAGCACGATGGTTGAAAATTGTTGGTTCCTGAAGATCCTCTTGGAGTTGGCACAATGAAATCAAAGTCATCCAGAAAACCAGGAAAAACCGCATTGGCGAAAACGAAGGCTCCCAAATCTGCGTCAAAAGAGCCTCGCGCAAGCGCGAAGGTTCTGGACGACTCGCGGCTCGACGTGTACTTCCGGCATCTGTTTGAGAGCTCGCCGGAGGGAATCGTCACTTTGGACAAGAATGGGATCGTTGTCGATGCGAACGAAGCGTTCTTGACGCTCTTCGGTCATTCTCTTCAGGAGATCAAAGGGCAGGAGTTGGACGATCTGATCGTTCCCGAGAATCTGTCGGATGAGGGGAAGGATCTCTCCCGCAGGGTCTTGAAGAACGAGACAATTGAGACTGAGACGGTGCGGAAGCGAAAAGACGGGACGTTTATCCACGTTTCAGTGCTTGGAACTCCAATCATGGATCGGAACAGCCGCATTGGGATCTATGGTATCTATCGCGATATCACGAAACAGAAATTGTCCGAGGAATCTCTGCGCGAAAGCGAGGCGCGCTATCGCGTGTTTGTAGAGAGCGCACAGGATATCATTTACAGCGCGGACCTTACCGGCCGCTTCATCTATGCCAATCCAAACGCCTTGCAAGCGACGGGGTATTCCGAATGTGAGATCATCGGAACGAAGTATCTTGATCTGATCCCTCAGTATTTTCGGGTGAAGGCGGTGGTGTTTTACAAGACACAAATTCTCTCAGATACGGCCAGCACATATTTCGAATTCCCGACGACCAGGAAAGACGGAAAGGAAATCTGGCTTGGCCAGATCGTCCAGCTCATCAAACGCGAGGGGCGGACAGTTGGCATCCAGGCGATTGCCCGCGACATCACCGACCGAAAGCGCATCGAAGACGAGCTGCGGGAGAATCAGAATCAGCTCGCCATTGTTATTAATACCGTCAACGAAGGCATTACGTTCAGCGATGAACGAGGGCATTTCGAAGTCTTCAATGCAACAATGGAACGGCTCACCGGCTACAGCAAGGAGGAGGCGAACGCAGGGGATTTCAGCGCGTTGCTCTACCCGGATCCCGAGTTGCGGCAGCGAGCTCTCGATGGGCTGAAGGAACTTCTGGAAAAAGGTGAGCTTCACGACGAAGAGACGATGATTACAACCAAGTCGGGTGAACAACGTACGCTCCTTGTGACGACTCGGTTGTTGCACGCGAACGGCAGGAAGATGTTCCTGAGCGCGTATCGCGACATCACGGACCGGAAGCGCATGGAAGCGAATCTCGAGGCGAACCGAGCCTGGCTGAGCGCAATCTTTGAGAACGTCAGTGTGGGGGTGATCGTGATGAATCCGGCTGGACGATATATACAGGCAAACAAATGGTGGGCGCAGAGGCTTGGCTACACATCTGAAGAACTTCTCAAGCTCACCAGCTTTGATGTCACGCACCCTGATGATGTGGGCGTCAGTAGGGGTGAGAAAAAGGAGTTGTTGAAGGGGACCGTCGGGCACTACGAGCTGGAAAAGCGATATGTCTGTAAGAACGGTGAAACGTTCTGGGCGAGTGTAGCAGTCACGCCGATTCGGCGGGCAGGAGGAGAACTGGAGGCCGTCGTTGGTATCATCTCGGACATTTCCGAACGAAAAAGCGCTGAGCAACAACTCCGTATGCTGGCACACAGCATCATGAGCGTTTCAGAGTGCGTGACAATTACCGATCTCGACGACAAGTTCATTTTTGTGAACGACGCCTTCCTTAAAACGTATGGTTATACCCAGGCGGAGGTCCTTGGCAAGGACATTGCGATCGTTCGATCGTTGAACAACGATCCGGCTGTGGTGGCAGCGATTGAAGAGCGTTCGCGGGTTGGCGGTTGGGCCGGCGAACTGCTGAATCGCCGGAGGGATGGGACTGAGTTCCCGATCCATCTTTCAACGACAGTGGTGCATGACGCACAGGGGAACCTGGTCGCGCTCGTTGGGGTCGCGACCGACATCACGGAGCGCAAGAAGGCGGAAGAAGAGTTGCAGAGAAGTGAGGTACGCTTTCGTGAGATGTTCGATGATGCACCGGTGGGGTACCACGAGCTGGATATCGCAGGATGTATCACCCGCGTCAACCGCACTGAACTCTTGACGCTTGGCTATACGGCTGACGAGATGATCGGCAAACCTGTTTGGGATTTCATCGAGGAGCGGGAAACATCGGAACATGCGGTATTGGAGAAGCTCGCCGGAACAAGGCCCCCGGGACGGAACATAGAGCGAACATACAGAAGAAAAGACGGCTCAACGGTGCCCGTTCTCTGCGAAGATCGCCTGTTGCGCGATATCGATGGGAAGATCGCCGGAATACGAACGACCGTTCAGGACATCACCGATCGGAAGCGAATGGAGGTAGAGCTGAAGCGGGCGAAGGAGACGGCTGAAGCGGCTACGAAGGCAAAGTCGGAATTCCTGGCTGTGATGAGTCACGAGATTCGAACGCCGATGAATGGCGTGATCGGGATGACGGATTTGCTGGCCCGGACGGATCTGACACCCGAGCAGGCTGATTTCGTAGACACCATACGCGTGAGCGGAGATGCACTGCTCACTGTGATTAACGACATTCTCGACTTCTCAAAGATCGAATCCGGAAAGATTGAGCTTGAAGAATCGGCGTTTGAGCCGAGAGCCTGTATCGAAGAGGTGTACGATCTGCTTTCACCGAAGGCATCGGCAAAGGACCTTGACCTGCTGTACTGGCTCGATCCCGAAGTCCCATCCGGAATCCTCAGCGATAAGTACCGGCTTCGACAGATCCTGTTTAATCTCGTTGGGAACTCGATCAAGTTCACGGAAAAAGGGGAAATCTATATCTCGGTTGCCCTCAAGTGGAGGATTGGAAAGACGTTCGAGCTTCAGTTCTCTGTCCGAGATTCCGGGATTGGAATCCCCAAAGACAAACTCGACAGGCTGTTCAAGGCATTCACGCAGGTGGATTCCTCGACCACCCGCCGGTATGGTGGGACCGGGCTTGGACTAGCCATCTCGATGCGTCTTGTAGAACTGATGAAAGGAAAGATCTGGGTCGAGAGTGAGGAAGGGAAAGGATCGACCTTCCACTTCACGATTCAATCAAGCTTGCCTCTTACGGCTGCAATCCTTCCCGAGGTCTACATGCGCGGCAAGGATGTCGGAATTGCCGGACGACGGATCCTGCTTGTCGATGACAATGCGACGAACCTGAAGATCCTGAAAGAACTCTGCCAGCACTGGCAGCTCATTCCCCGGACAACGCAGTCTCCCGCCGAAGCCCTGGAATGGATCAGGAAAGGAGACCCGTTCGATCTCGGGATCGTCGACATGCAGATGCCCGGAATGGATGGTGTGCAGCTTGCCCGGGAAATCCGAACACTCCGTCCTAAAGAAGCGCTTCAGCTGATCCTTCTCTCCTCGCTCGGATCGGCATCCAAAGAAGGTGGCATGTTCTATGCCGAGGTCGCGAAGCCGATCAAACAATCACAACTCTACAATGTGATCAATGATGTGCTGAGTGGCCACGAGTCGGTCGCCGCACGCCGCAAGGTGAAACCGGAGCTCGCTGCTCCGGCTCAGTCTTCGATAAGCATCCTCGTGGCGGAAGATAATGTTGTGAATCAGAAGCTGATCCTGCGCATTCTGCAACAACTGGGTCATCCCGCGGATGTTGTTCCCAACGGTCTCGAAGTCTTGAAAGCTCTGGACAAGAAATCGTACGACCTGATTTTCATGGACGTGCAGATGCCTGAGATGGACGGCCTCGAAGCGAGCAGGCGGATTGTGAATACAAGGAAGCCTGAAAACAGGCCAAAGATCATTGCCCTGACCGCTGACGCCATGTCAGAAGATCGGCAGAAGTGCTTAGACGCAGGCATGGACGACTACTTGAGCAAGCCGGTGCATATGGATGATGTCGCTGCGATTCTGAATCGATGGAATCCGCCGGCCAGTAAGCAGGTGGAAATACCGCAGGAGGAGGAGTCGAAAGAATTCCTCGAGTTCGAGCAAACGGTGCTGCTGCGCCTGAAGGAGTTCGGCGTCACGGGAGACCCGGCATTTGTCGTTGGATTGCTCGACGAATTCGTCAAGAACGCGCAACAACTGATCGGAGAGGCATCGGCTGTTTATGCTCGTCGCGACAGCGAACGACTTGACTACATTTCCCACACGTTGAAGGGGAGCTTCACGACGTTCAACCTCACAGCCCTGGTGACTCTTGCCGCCGCCATCGAGTTGCAGGCCGAGAAGAACGAGCTTGACGGGCTTGATAAGAAAGTGGAGGAGTTGCGGACGCAGATCGACAATGTGATGCCGCATTTGATGACTCTGAAAGGGAAGCTGATGAGGCGGTCTGGATGTTAGAGATGGAGTGAACAGTGAATCGTAAACAGTAAACCGTCCGAGCGGGACACGTGGAACTTGAAATTCGGAACTCAGAACTGAAAACTGAAAACTTGTGGTGAGCGCCTGCCCGTCAAATGTTCCATGAGGCGGGCGGGAAGTCGAACCACTCCAAACCTTAAACTTTGAACCTGGAACTTGAAACCCCTTAGACCTAACCCGGATATTCCATGAACGATTTCAACCCGAACAGAAAAGAGTACGACCCGCGTATGCATTCGGCGGAACATATACTGAACCAGACTATGATTCGGATGTTCAATTGTGGACGTGCCTTCAGCGCACACATTGAAAAGAAGAAATCCAAATGCGACTATCGTTTTGACCGGGATCTCACTCCGGATGAGATCGCCGCTATAGAGAAGACGGTAAACGACATCATTGGATTGGACCTGCCGATCAAGGAGTGCTTCCTGAGCAGGGCAGAAGCTGCAAGGAGAGTCACACTGACGAAACTCCCTGAGGACGCCGGAGAAACAATTCGAGTTGTCACCATTGGTGATTATGATGCATGTCCTTGCAGCGGTCCCCACGCCTCATCCACAAGAGCGATCGGAACCTTTAAGATTGCATCGACGGCTTTTGAAAATGCCGTCCTGAGGATTCGATTCAAGCTGGCGGAGTTGGACTCCCCGAAGCCTGCACTCGGTGAAGGAGCCTGATATGAAAAGATGTTTGCCATACGTTGCTCTGGTGTTGCTGTTTGCAGGAATCTCGGTGGTTCATGCTCAGCAGCCAAATGGGGGAAGGGAGGACAGTACGATCGCGGTCGCACAAGCGTTCGTCGGGATGTTCGCGAGCGGAGACGATGCAAAGTGCGTTGCACTCTTCGATACCACCATGAAGGCGCTCATGCCTGAGTCGAAAGTGAAGGAAGCCCGGGACAGTGTCTTTGCGCGTTTCGGTCCGTTCAAAGCTCAGCTTTACACAAAGACACAGAAGTACATGGTGTATGATATTGTGTTCGTCACATGCCAGTTCGAGCGCGACCGCGCAGACGTGCGGGTAGTTCTTGATGCATCAAGGAAAGTTGCCGGTTTGTTCTTTTCCAGGACCTTGGCTGAATACCGCGCACCCGCCTATGTCAAACGTGAGACATTTCGGGAAGAAGAAGTAATCGTGGGAAGCGGTAAGTGGGCTCTGCACGGAACACTGACGCTGCCAACGGGTGCGAAATCATCCTCCGCAATTGTGCTGGTCCACGGATCCGGCCCCAATGATCGTGATGAAGCGATTGGTCCCAACAAGCCGTTTCGTGATCTCGCCTGGGGTCTGGCTTCAAACGGTGTGGCTGTCCTGCGCTACGAAAAACGGACAAAAGAGCACGGTCCCAGTCTCATTGAAATGAAACAAACCTTCACCGTCAAGGACGAGACAATTGATGACGCTCTCGCGGCCGTAGACCTGTTGCGAAAAACGGAGGGGATTGACACGAGCCGCATCTTCGTGCTTGGCCACAGCCTCGGCGGCATGCTTGTGCCGAGGATCGGGGTGCGGGATCCCCATATCGCGGGATTCGTTGTCCTTGCAGGCGCAACGAGACCTCTCGAGGACCTCCTCGTCGAGCAAACATCGCATATCCTCTCGCTGAGTGGCGTGACAGCAGTTCAGCAGAAAAAACAGGTCGCAGAGATCGAAAAGCAGCGGGACAAGGTCAAGAGGTTGACGAAGGCCGACACGTCATCCGCAGATAACTATTTTGCTGCCCCCGCTTCTTATTGGATCGACCTGCAGGGGTACGATCCTCCTCAGGTGGCTCGATCGCTGAAGATGCCTCTCTTGATTCTCCAGGGGGAGCGTGATTACCAGGTCACGATGAAAGATTTCGATCGGTGGAAGGCTGCGTTGCAGGGGAGGAAGAGCGTGACGTTCAAATCCTACCCCAAGCTCAACCACTTATTCCTCGAAGGGGAGGGAATAAGCGGACCGGCGGAATACGAGAACGTCGGTCACGTGGAACAGGAGGTCATTGAGGATATTGCCAGGTGGTTGAAGAAATAGACCTCGTCGTTGGCGGGTGAGAAGGTTGAGGATCAGGAGACCGGCTGCGGAGGGCGGAGTGTTCGGGCCACGCCGCTCTTCCTCCATGTGGTGGGCGTGGGATTCCCTCCTTTCTTGAAAATGACACCAATTTTCATTATCGTTGATTCGTTGTTCTTCAGTCAG
>JACVXU010000427.1 GCA_015661185.1 Bacteroidota bacterium | reverse complement strand
CTGTACTCCACCGGCGTAGATCTTGAATTTCATCCGACCGTCGCTCTCCTTTCGGACGGCCGCGTCGTATTCTCTCATAACGTTTGTCCACGTGGAATTCTCGGGTGCGAGCGTGGCAAACTTGATGATGAATTGTTGTGCCGGCGAATCGCCGGGCCATGCCAGCAGTATCGCCATAAGTACCAGAATCTTGTAGTTCACAATCCCCTCCTTATTCAAGAACAGGTTGTATTGCTGTTATTGGAACATTTCCGGAAGCAGTTCCGTTCTGCGCGTTCCTGGTCTGTTTGTACTTCTTGTACCAGCGCGAGTCAATAGCCACGACCTTTAGGTCGTGGACATCGAATTCCGACAAGATTCGTTGGGACTTTAGTCCTGTGTTTTGACTGGGTTAAAACCCCAGGTCTTTTTTTCACTTTTGTTTTCCACGAGCTGAAGCTCGTGGCTATTCAGTGTTGCTGGTTTTCCAAGACGAAGACTACGCAAATTGAATTGGCACTAGAAAAAATCTTCTTTCTTTGCTCGAAGCAGCCTGGCTTTTTTCTTCGCGATGGCGTTTCCAAGCCGGAACTTCGGGAAAATGTCAATCGAGGCCTGGTCGACGGTCGTAAGCAGCTCGTCAAACAAGGTTTCATTCAGCGTTTGTGTTGCATACGACCAGGCGAAGTAGAACTGCGTCATCAGGAACTTTCCACCGTTAAGACGGAGTGCGCGTTCAAAGTGCAGCCGCGACAGGACGGAATCTCCCCCGAGCATCGCTGGACGCCTCCCGTAGAGAGTTCCAAGGAACATGTCGGCGCTACCATAATAGAATAATGAATCAACGGCGGCAACAAACTTGCCTCTGCCTCCTTTTTGGGCACCCCGAGGCTGGGCATGCTCGGTTTCAGGCCGGCTTTCGCGGGGTCCAGCACAGCCGTGACGGTTCCATCCTTGCCCCGCTTGGCCAACTGAGCCTTCAGATCATCAACGGTGCCGTCAAATGCCTTCGCCAATTTTGCATCCTGCCGGACAAGCTGCAAGGCGTAGTCCGTGGCACGCAGGTAGAATATCTTTGCGCGCTCGGGGTCGGTATCTTCCACAAAGCCGAGCGCGTAGCTATTGTATCCCTCGGCAAGAAGACGCAACAGGCTCTCGTTCTCCGGTTCATTCTTCAGCATCACCTCGAGCAATTTGAGATTGGAAGGGAGAGCTTGCGCGGCGAATTCAAGGTCTTGCTCTTCGGTGAAAGCATCAAACCCGTCATTAACGATACTGCCGACCGTGGTGACTGCGATGTGCTGGATGCACCCGGTGAAAAAGAAGAGCGCACCAAGAGAGAGAGCGAGAAGAGGTTTCATGTGTCAGATGCTGGGAAAATGAACGGCAAAATATAGCCAAAATTCTTCCCTAATCCAAGACACGTCCTTTGCAAGTATACGCGAAATCAAGTACCATAGTGTGTCGATTGTTCAACAACACTCATGATTACGGGATGCGAATTCTTGTCGTCGAAGATGAAAAGAAAGTAGCCCGCTTTGTACAGCAGGGATTGGAAGAAGAGCACTACACGGTGGATGTTGCGCATGACGGCGAGGCAGGACTGCAGATGGCAGAATCCGAAAACTACGATCTCCTTGTTCTTGACGTCATGTTGCCGAAGAAGTCGGGGTTGGATCTGATCAGGGAGTTCCGTGCGCGCAGGGGGACAGCTCCTGCCTTGATGTTGACTGCGAAAGGATCGATTGAAGACAAAGTTGCCGGTCTCGACAGCGGCGCCGACGATTATCTCACGAAGCCGTTTGCATTCGCCGAGCTTCTTGCGCGAGTGCGCTCACTGCTCCGCAGGGGATCAAAAGAGAAATCGACGGTCTTGATGATTGCAGATCTGGAGCTCGACACGGTAACACACAAGGCAAAACGCGCGGGGCGAACCATTGAGCTGACTGCGAAGGAGTATGCGTTACTGGAGTACTTCCTGAGGAACAAGGAGCATGTGCTCAGTCGTACGATCATCGCTGAACATATCTGGGACTACAACTTCGACACAGGGACGAACATCATTGATGTGTATGTGAACCACCTTCGCGCCAAGATTGAAAGCCCCGGCGAGAAACGATTGATCCACACCGTGCGCGGTGTTGGATATGCCATGAAAGAGGAATAAGCGATGAGCTTCTGGGTTCAATCCATACGGGCACGACTGACCTTCTGGTACACGCTGCTTGTGCTCTCGACGCTGCTTGCGTTCGGCGGATCTGCATACTATTACACGAGCCGGAATCTTTCAGAGAACCTCGATCTCTCGCTGCGCACGGAAGTGGGGTGGGTCAGGGATTACATCCAGCCGCGGGCAAGCAAAGTAAAACCCACGAAGCGTTCCGTGGAATCCCTGTTGCGCCAGAGAGCAAAGCAGGATGTTGTGGATGCAGATTCATCGAAAGGAGAAGAGACAGAGGCGGCAGAGGAAGCCGACGAGATCTGGAACCAGATTTTTCAGCACACCCTGTATAGTCCCAAGAAGACGTTTGTCCAGGTATCTGACCGGAAAGGGATGCTCCTGTATCGCTCAATCAACCTTGGCGATGACACATTGCGCCTTGATGCAAAGGTGGTGCGTGATACGAGTTTCCTTGAGTATGCCTGGCTGAACGGCCAATCCATTCGGATTGCCGTGCTGCGGGAAAAGAACTTCACGTTTCTTGTCGGGTATCCCGTGGCCGAATTGCGGGAAGCACTCGAGAACCTCTTCTTCATCTTCCTCATTCTGATACCGATTGCAGTTGCCGTATCGATAGTCGGTGGATTGTACCTCGCGAACAAGTCTCTTCGCCCTGTCGATGAGGTGACGACGCGTGCGCGCAAGATCACCGCGGAGAATCTCGACAAGACGATCCCGCCACGGACAGTGGATGACGAGATTGGAAGGCTTATCTCCACATTCAATGATATGATTCAGCGGCTCAACGCCTCGTTCGCTCAGGTGAGACAGTTTTCAGCTGATGCTTCTCATGAACTGCGGACGCCTCTTACCGTCATGAGAGGAGAAATCGAGCTGGCGTTGCGCAACCCGAAAACGCCGGAGGAATACCGGCAGGTCTTGGAGAGCGCGATGGAAGAGATCGTGCGGATGAGCTCTATAATAGATAACCTCCTGACGCTTGCAAAAGCCGACCAG
>JACVXU010000179.1 GCA_015661185.1 Bacteroidota bacterium | reverse complement strand
CGTTGGCGATCAGTTTCCTTGCACGAATAGCAGGGCTGGGTAAGGTAAGCGATGCGGTGATCAACATCATCAATAAGATCCGGGCTCCTATTGACAAAGCCCTTAACAAGGTGGTGGCTTGGATTGCGAAGAGTGCAAAGGCTGTGGTTGGAAAAGTGAAGGGGGCGGCAGCCAAGCTCGTAGAATGGTGGAAGACGAAAAGGAAATTTACGACAAGCAGCGGTGACAAGCATTCCATTTTCTTCAAAGGTGAAGGGCGTAATGCGAAACTTACCATAGCGAGTTCCGAGAGAGCATATCTCCCTTTCATCCGTGACCTTGATACGAACAAGGATCCCGAGAAGCAAAAAGCGAAAGATGCTGCCATAGAAACAGCCAAGAAAATCGACGCTTTGTCCGCCAGGGTTTCTACAAAGGAGGGGACGAAAGAAGAGACGGATGAGTTTTCGAAGCTGTGCCAGCTTCTCGCAGACCAAACCAAGATATTCATGGATAGAACAGATGCATTGCCGGCGTCGGCGCTGCCTGTGTATGGGGCACTCACGTCGGAGGGATGGGGCAGTTCCATGACCATTGAACCACTCACGAAGATTGGTCCGCCGGGCACTGTGCCAAGTGCATCGAGTGAAAGATGGGACAGGCTCAATCTGAGAAGGGAAGGCAAGCGCAGTTACTACATCCGCGGACATTTGTTGAATCACAATATTCACGGACCCGGTAGCACATGGAAGAACATGACACCGCTCTCTCAAAAAGGGAACAAGAACCATTTGTCGTTGGTGGAGAGAACTGTCAAGGAAGAGGTGAACAAGGGGAGTACTCTCTATTACAAGGTGGAGGCAAAGTTCGATCGCAAAATCAATCAGAAGCTGATTGGCCAGTTGGAACTTTCCGACAAACCCTCCGCAGTGAAGGACAAGATAAAGACCGTGCTTCAGGAGGAACAGTCTATTCCTTCACGATTGCTGTGTACCGCGAATATCATAAAGCTCAATAAACAGACCGGCAAAAAGGAAACCGAAACTCTGATACCGAAGGATACCGATGTGTCCAATACGGTTGAGGATCAAGAACTAGAAGATTATGCAGTCGTATAGTGAAGAACCGAAAAATATCGTGCAGAGTTCAGGCTGAAGAGTGGTGTGCACTTCAGCCAACTTTGGATATCAACCGTACCGACTTCGAAAGGAACGAAGTCGCTCTCGAAAAAAGCGCTTGGGATCTAGCCTGAAATGTCTAACAAGTCAAAGGGCGGCGGCTCAGTGTTACCTCTACTCGGACTTCCTGCAGGCAATAGCCCCCTCGTCTCTTGCATCATGCCGACCTACAATCGCCGCAGCTTCGTCGCGAAGGCCATCGAGTACTTTCTCCGGCAAGATTACCCTAACAAGGAACTTGTTGTAGTCGATGATGGAACGGACAGCGTTGAAGACCTCGTCCCTTCCTCCGGGATGATCCGTTATGTACGTTTGGATTCGAAGAAGTCGGTGGGTGCGAAACGTAATATCGCGTGCGAGCACTCCCGCGGCGAAATCATCGCTCACTGGGACGACGACGATTGGCACGCGCCCCACAGACTCACGTACCAGCTCGAGAGCTTGAGGCAACGAAATGCGGATGTCTGCGGCATCCGGGACATGCTGTTCTACGACATTTCGACGGGTGATTCCTGGATCTACCAGTATCCCCGCCGCAGTCGCTTCTGGCTGGCTGGGGGTTCGCTCGTTTACAGGAAGGAATTCTGGCGTAGGTCGCCGTTTCCGGATGCTCAGGTCGGCGAGGATAGCAGGTTTGTGTGGAGCCACAATTCCGATCGAGCGCTCTGCTTGCCGGACTATCGGTTCTATGTGGCCTTGATTCATCCAGGCAATACGAGCCCAAAAAGGACGAAAGGATCCTATTGGTCGCGCTGGTCAGGCGATATGCGCTCTATTGTCGGAAGTGATTTCGCAAGCTTCACATCTGCCGGGACCAATCGGGAACACGTCGGGGCCAGCATGTCCGATGTGCCTGGCCAGCCACCGGTCTACAGCCTCCTCATGGTGACGCACAATGCTCTTCAAATGGTTAAGATATCGACATTGCGGACCTTGCGGCATTCCGCGAGCTCAGATGCACGACTAGTCGTCGTCGACAATGATTCTCACGATGGCACGAGGGAATGGTTGTCAGTTCTGGCCGAACGAGGGGATATCACTCTGATCTGCAACAGTCGCAATGTCGGTCACGGCCGGGCGCTAGAGCAAGCATCACGCAGCACGGCTTCGCCCTACTTGGTAACGCTCGATAGCGACGCGTTCCCACAGAGAGATGACTGGTTGCTGCAACTTCGGAAGAAGTTGGACGAGGGGGCAAAAATCGCGGGCATTCGGCATCACCGTGACTACATCCATCCATCTTGCCTTATGGTAGAGCGCGCAACGCTTGAAGAAATGCATGGTAGCTTCCTTGATGAGAAGGACCAGCCGAGCCTCTTGGATGTTGCAGAGCGTATCAGTGTGGAGGCGAAGCATCGGGGTTTTCGGATCGCAGGACTTGAACGCACGCAGGCGAGGCGGCGGGGAAGTGTATCGGAGCCGGTGTACCTTGGATCGAGCTACGAAGGGCTCGTCTACCACCAATGGTACACAACCAGAGCGGTGATATCGAACGGCCGGCGGGTTGATGACGTTCCCGACAATGCAATCCGTGATTCGCTGACGGAACTGATTGATGACTACGAGAAAGAACCCATTGAGCTCACCGTCGTCCTGGGAGTTCGGGCTAATCGGTCCGAGAAACAGCGACTTCGAAATGCCAGGGCCTGCTTGCGCTCCCTCAATCTGCAGGATCTCGAACGCTGGCGGTATAGGGTCGTCGTTGTGGAGCAGGATTCGAAGGAACAGTTAAGAGAAGAAGTCGCCTCTTTGGCAGATCGTTACCTTTTTGCACACAACGGCAGCGCATATAACCGGGGCTGGGCTTTCAACATCGGTGCCGTACACGCGCACGGAATCAACGGTGTGTTGTGTTGCATCGACGCAGATCTCGTGCTCCCTCGGGATTTTCTCAAGCGTTGTCTGCAGGAACTCGCTCAGGGGTCCCGTGCAGTACAACCCTTCACTGAAATCGCATACCTCAATGAGGCAGAAACTATCCGGGCGATTCGGGATCTCTCCGTAAGTTCCAAACAAGCAGTGCGTGCTGAGGCGTATGGGGGGCAGGTGTTCACGACGTCTCAGGGCGGGTGCATGGTGGTCGAGGCTGCGCTCTACCACGAAATTGGAGGGCACGATGAGCGGTTCCGTGGATGGGGATACGAAGATCGGGAATTCTGGGGACGGCTTTCGAGAGCAACAAAAATCGCCGTGTTACCAGGGCGGCTACTGCATCTTAACCACCCACGATCTGCAATGGCGGATGTGTGGGCGAAAGAAAACCACAAACTTGGCGACAGACTGGCGGGGGGGGAGCGCTCCGTGCATCTGGCCGGGGGCATTGGTGACCTCAATCGCTACAGTCATAAGGCTACAGATGTTCCAGCGACCAGTGAACCGGCAAAGCTCGGCCAGCGTTCATGGGAGAATTGGCATCGGTGGAGCAAAGAGCGGGTCAACAGAATACTTCTGGACGAGGAAAACCGCCGCCTGGAAAAGAGTGCAAGGAGAGTCTTGGCACATATTGTGGCATCCCTGGGAGATCAGGTGCTTGATCTTGGCTGTGGGCCTGGTGCGATGTGGCGTCACCTTGAAGCATACAAGCCTCGCCTCACCTGGGCGGGGGTCGATATCACGCCGGAAATGGTGGCTGTAGCTCAGTCACGGTTTCCAAGTGTACCGGTCTATCAAGCAGACGCCGCGCAGACTCCGTTGGCCAGCAAGAGCTTTGACGTTGTCTTGATTCGGCACATGCTCGAACACTTACCAGTCGACACCTTTAACGGAGTGATTCGCGAAGCGATGCGTTTGGCACGGAGAGCAATAGCGATCGACTTTTCTATCCCGTTAACCCGTACAGGGGAGCGAAAGACCACCACGGTGGGTGAGGGTTTCCTGGAAACTCAATGGACGGTCGGAGACGTGGAGGCTGCATTCCTTCGGAGTGGTTGGCACGTTGAATATCGTTTGAACATCACAAGCGATCCGGCAGAGCAGAACGAAGTGTGGATTATGGTTCCTGATCCAAACGGTGCAGGCGGGGCGATTCCTGTTGGGTTGAAACTCAGTATCGTAATGCCTACATATCGGCGACAACATACGATAATACGCACAATCAGGCAAATCCAGGCACAGACATATCGCAACTGGGAGCTCATCATCATCGATAATTCAGGTGATGGTGGTTACTTCTTTAATGATCCCAGGATTAAGGTTGTCCCGAACGCGCAGCGCGCCAGCGCTAGTCTCGCACGAAACAAAGGTTTGGAACTTGCGACGGGCGATCTCATTTGCTACTTCGATGACGACGATGACATGTTCCCAACGTATCTTGCGCGCTTCGTCGATACTTTCGAAGGGCACGCCGGAGCTAAAATGGTCCGATGTGGAATGGAGGCATCTGGCCGTCCCAATTTCACCTTTGCGACTCCTGAATGCTGTCTGAGACGCAACTACGCTACGCCGACGTGGGAAGATGGAGGCAGTGCACAAGATCAGCGGTATTTCACCCGAATTGTTCGATCTAACGGCTGGACAGAGGCTGGAGGCGATATCGTTGTTCTGCAGGAGGTGCTTTGCCGAGCCAACGCCGACAGGCAGGGGGGCTTGCGCTCGGGGTTTCTCTAAGAGACCTGAACGCAGCTGGTTGTGCTCTTGTTCGTTGTGATACAACGCAGGTCAGTTTCTTTTACCACCGCAATCACCGATGGAGTGTTTGGCCAACACACTGACACTTCCGTCAGAGCATTTCAGAAGTCGAAAGGCCTCAAGCCGGATGGTGTCGTCGGACCTGCTACCCGGGCGGCTTTGGGTTTCTAGCCACTAAAGTACATGGGGAAGCCTATCAACGCGTGAATGGTTGAGAGTGAAGAGCACGACCCTGATTGGTCAGATCACTCCGATTGCCCGGCTCTCTTCAAGGGGACGAGCACCATGAAGAGTCCGATGAGGGTGATACAGACCAGGCTTGCGAGATACCACGGCGAATCGAACACGTGGAAGAGCTTGATCTCAGCGAAGGCAAGGCCGGCGAAAAGGAGTCCCAGAAGCGCTTCGCCCGCGATCATCCCTGAAGCGAGCAGCACTCCCACATTGTCCATCGCTTCTTTCTTCTTGCCTTCGATCGATCGCTTTGCAGCGATTCTGTCCACCAGGCCTTTCATCAATCCACCGAGGAAGATCGCGAAGGTGGTGTCGATGGGGAGGTACATCCCTACGCTGATCAGCATGGGACTCTTGACCTGCATCATGATGAGAGCGCATCCCATGAACATCCCCACGATGATCAGTATCAATTCAGTCTTCGCTTCGACAATGCCCCGTCCCACGACGGCCATCAGGCTCGCCTGAGGTGCGGGAAGTTTCTCGCCGCCGAAACCTGCCTGCGTGCCCAGAATGTCGTTCTGCTGTTCAGGTTCAAGCTGCCGGATTTCATTAAGTGTGTATTGTTTCCCCGCCAGCCCGGGATTAGTTCCTTTATAGACGACGGATGTGACCTGGCTCGTTTCGAGCTTATCCAGCTCTTCACCAACCACCCGCTTCACGTCGCCCAGATGAAGGAGGGATAGAATGAGGAACATGACGGTTGCGGCGGACGCGACCCCGAAGAGGGTCCCAACCTGCATCTTCCAGGGAGTGCAGCCGAGAATATGACCCGCCTTCAGGTCCTGCATCATCTCACCGGCTACCGAAACGCTAGTACAGGTGAACGCTGCAACGCCGAGCACGGCGGCGATTGCGGCTTCACCTTGAAGCCCAAATCCGACCATGAGAAACGCCACTCCCAGTTGAGACGGCAGCGAAGATAAAACCGAGCACCAGCATAACAACGGCCGCTGCCGCCGCTGGTGCGGCTTCACCCGTGAAATACCCGAAGATAAAAAACATGAGTACCGTGATGACGCCGATGACAGGGAGTGACCATCTGATGCTGATATCCCTTTCCGTTCGCGGTATCTCGCCTTCTCCCGCAGCAGATTTCCTGAGGTATGAAAACGATCGGGTCATTCCGGTGAAGAGGCTTTTCCTCATCTTATAGAGAGTGTAGAAAGCTCCCACCAGCATGCCGCCGATGGCGATGTAGCGCACAATATTCTTCCAGACAGAGGTCAGCTCAGCGACCCAGTCTGTAACGGCGGCGGGATTGTCACGGTGCAGAAAGTACGCGATGAGCGGCGTGAGCAAACCCCAGGCAAGTACACCGCCGCTAAAATTCAGCGCTCCGAGTTTCGGTCCGATGATATACCCGACTGCAAAATACGCGGGACTCACCCCGGGTCCCCGGAGCAGTATGTTCCCCTTTGTAAGGGCGAGGATCTTCTGCCAACCGGCGGCAACGACCTTGAACTCCACGAGTGCCTTGAAAAATGCTCCGATTCCCACGCCCGCGAAGAGGAATCGCGAATTCTGTGTTCCTTTTTGACCCGACTTGTGAATCTCTGAAGCGGCGATGGATTCCGGGAAGGGGAGTTCGGCATCTTCGACGAGCACGCGGCGCAAAATCGTCACGAACATGATGCCCAGAATGCCCGCGACGATAAGCACGACCGTGGATATGAGATAATGCTCCAACGTGAAGAACTGGGGCCAGGCGGATGAGATGAAGAACGCAGGGAGCGTAAAGATTGCCCCTGTGGCGACATTGCCGCCGATCGAGCCCACCGTCCTTGCCGTGTTCTCCTCGAGCAGTGTCCCCTTCATCGTCTTGAGAACGGCCATTCCGATGACGGCTGTTGTGTATGTCGCGGCAATCGTCATTCCGGCCATGAGTCCAAGGTACGCGTTGGCTGCCCCAACGACGATGGCCATGCTTACTCCAAGAATCACGGCTCGAAATGTGAATTCCGGCATCGTCGATTCGGCCGGCACAAACGGGAGGGTGCGTTTTTCTTCTGTCATGGGTTCGTGGGTGTTTGGATTGTGAGGATGAAGGGAGCGGGAACATCCAATCGGTTCTCGTCGTCACTTCCCGACGGGTGCCCGCCACCGGCAATGATTCGGAACTAATGGGAAGAACCTACGAAAGGAAAGGGAGGATGTCAAGGAGGAGCCCGATGTTGTGATCGGTTCCATAAACGAGAATGAGGCCGTTTTCTTCACTTGGCTTGAACAATATCGCGGACCTTTTCTGTGATTGTCCTGAAGTCGATTTTGCCACTCCCGGTCTTCGGCATCTCGGCAACGACAACGAACTTGCTGGGGATGGCAATGTTCGGAAGTTGTTCAGACATCTTCTTCAATGTAGCTTTTTCGTCGATAGATTGCGTCACGGCAGCGACGATCCTGGCCCCGCGCAAGGCGTCAGGCACTTCGACAACGCAGCACTCGACATCCGGCGGGAGGAGTTTCTCGAGAACGTCCTCTACTTTAATAAGGGACACCATTTCGCCGCCGACTTTCAGGAACCGTTTGAGCCGTCCGACGTGCCAGAGATAGCCATCGGCATCCAGAAAGCCCATATCTCCTGTGTCATACCAACCGTGCCTGATACTCAGAGATGTTTGTTCAAAATCATCGAAGTATCCCTTCATGACGTTGTCACCTTTGACAAGGATCTTGCCGATTTCCCCGACACCGCATGGCTCGCCGGATTCATAGTTCTCCAGCCTGATCTGAACGCCTTCGATCGGTCGTCCGACACTTCCGGGACGATTGTATTCAAGGGTGTTCACCGTGATTGCCGGACTTGTCTCAGTCGTTCCGTATGCCTCAAGCAATACCTTGTTGTGTTTATCGGTGAACCCTTTTCTCAAAGCGTCAGGGCATTTGTCAGCACCGGAAAGAAGAATGCGCGCTGTTGCGAAGTCGCCCGGCTTTGAATTCCGGAGATATCCCCAGAAGAAGGTTGGAGTCCCTGCCATCAGCGTGACTTTTTCCTCGCGTACGATCTCGCAGATGGTTTTGAAGTCAAGCGGGTTCGCATATGTTACGAGGGTCATTCCGATCGATAGGGGAACCCAGAGATTGGCTGTCTGTCCGAAGACGTGGAAATAGGGGAGATTGGCAAGAAAAATGTCATCCGGTGTGAAGGAGAAAGCCTTGATGAGGCTCTCGTAGTTCTGGCTGATGTTCCGGTGTGTCAGCTGGACGCCCTTCGGCTCCTTTTCGCTTCCGCTGGTAAAGAGGATGAGCAAAGTGTCGTCCTCGTTGCCTGCGTGAATTGACTGCAACACTCGATCCACAGGCCGGCCGGCCCGGAAAGCAGCTTTGATCTTGTCGAAGATGTTGACGGACTTCATAACATCTTCGAGATAGACCATGCCTTCGACGTGGCGGCAATTGATCTTCTGGCAGAGTGCTCTCGAAGTGATGATGGTTTTGAAATCGCATTTCTTCTGAGCGAACTCGCAGTTCATCGCCGCGCCTGTCGAGTAGTTGATCATCACAGGAACGCGGCCGCTCATGAGGGTCGCAAGAATCGAAAGGACAGATCCTGCCGAATTGGGCAGCATGATGCCAAGGAATCCCGGAGCGTATCGTTCAAATTTCTTGGCCAGCAAGAGAGAGCCAATCAAGGCCCGTTTGTACGTGACCTTTCGATTGAGGGTCCTGTCCACGATGGCAAGTTTCGCCTCGTATCGTTTCGCAACGCGGACGAATTGGTGGTGTAGTAGCATTAAACCTCCGGTCGGATATCTGTCGAATTGACAGTCGTGGGGGTTCCGAAAAGTAGGAGTCTTTGGGTAGAAGGGCAAGTGAAATATTCGGGAACTTGACGGTAGCAAATGCTGACGAATGAGCCGCGCCCGAGATGGATTTTTGCTCCAAGCGGCTGTGGTCGCGATTCTCTCTTTTCCCGGTCTCGGAACTTTCTTTCAGACCACGGTGTTGTCTAAGAATTCGTACTCTCATCAAACCGCCAATATTCAGGAGGCTATATCCGATGTCCAGACGGATCAGGTTCGCTCTAGCGATCATCTTGTCGACCTTTGTTGCTGGGGCGTTTTTCTTTGTGGTGCGGGTGTCTCGTGTTCATTTCTCAGAAGAATATTTTGAAAGCGTGAAGCATGAAAGGGCGGAGGATTTCGAGAGCAAATGGAATCAAGAATTCCTCATGCTCCGGGATCCAAAAACAAACAAGTTACCGAAGAACATCTTCCAAAAGGAACTTCTGTTTGCCAATGATCTCCTTGCCGAGCAGGAGCGTACATTGGGCAAGAGATCAGCGCTCGTGTGGATCGAACGGGGCCCGAACAACACTTCGGGGCGCATCCGGGGTTTTGCTATCGATACAAGGACGAGGACCGAGCCCAATGTGACAATCATCGCCGGAGGTGTATCAGGCGGTCTCTGGAAATCAACCAACGACGGCGCGACGTGGTCAAAGAAAACGACCTCCACGCAGGTGCACAGCATCACGTCTGTGAAACAGGATACAAGATCGGGCAAAGAAAACACGTGGTACGCAGGAACAGGTGAGCGTATCGGTAATAGCGCCAGTGCAACGGGTGCCGAATACGCCGGCAACGGAGTTTACAAGTCGACCAACAACGGTGAAACCTGGAGCTTATTGCCATCGACAGTGGTGGATGCACCGAACATCTTCAAAAGCGATTGGCAATATGTTTATCGGCTCGACATCGATCGCCAGAATAGCTCCCAAGATGAGGTGTACGCTGCGACATATGGCGGGATTTATCGTTCAACGAACGGCGGTGGGACCTGGACCCAAACTCTCGTTCTCGGGAATGATGAATCCAATTCTACCGACGTTTCGGTAACATCGGCCGGAGTCGTGTACGCTTGTGGCAGCAAAGCCCAGGCTGGGACAAGCGGGATTTTCAGATCAACAGACGGCATCACGTGGACGGATATCACTCCTGCCAATTATCCAGCTAATCACGGACGAATGGTTCTCGCTGTGGCATCATCAAATGAGAATGTCGTTTACGTTCTTGTTCAGGGCACCGACGGTCAGAATGGCACGAACCAGGTGAATAACCATCAGTTCTGGAAATATACGTATGGATCAGGTGACGGAAGTGGGGCAAATGGGACATGGGTGAACAGGGGAGCGAACCTTCCAACGACGCAGGTCGCGGGTCCAGCTGATTTCGATACGCAAGGCGGCTACGACATGCTGATTGCCGTAAAGCCAGATGACGAGAACTTCGTCATCTTTGGTGGTGTCAATCTCTACAAGACGACCGATGGTCTTTCCTCAACGGCCAATCTTGCTCACATCGGCGGATACGGTCAGGAAACCCAGGGAACAGCAAATCTGTTGGGCGATTTCATCAACAACCATCCCGATCAGCACTTCGGGTTGTTCCTCCCCGGCAGCAATGTGAAATTCTACAATGCAAACGATGGAGGCATGCACAAAGCGGCAGACATCGCCGCAACTTCAAATTCATCGTTCTGGCAAACTCCGCGCCGGGCCGGATTCAATATTACGCAACCGTATGCGTTGTCGATCGATCCGCAACAAGGCTCGCCGATCATCGCTGCGGGCTTGCAGGATCGAGGTAACTGGGTTGCGCGAACAGCGAATGTCGGCGGCACGGGTGTGAATTGGCAGGAAGCAACCGGAGGAGATGGGGCCGTCTGTGACATATCAGCAGACGGGTGGCTCTACGGCTCGACCTCGAAAGGAGCTATTTTCAGAGTTCTCAAGACGGAGGTTGGTGAGCCGATCTACACCACGTCGAATACTACATTCGCACAATTCAAACCTGCAGAGGCGTCCAACCAACTTTTCGTCACTCCATTTGCTTTGGATCCAAATAACCCTGGCATATTATATTACTCGGGAGGAAAAGGGAACTCCAAAGGAGGTTTGTGGCGGAGCGACGATGCGAGGACCGCAAGCGAAAGCGCTGGCTGGACCTTCCTGACCTCCACGCAGATAGCTGAGGAATTCGTGACGGCCATCGGCGTCTCAAAAGAAAAGAATCCAAACGTTGTCTACTACGGCACGTCGGACGGAAAAGTGTTCAGAATCGACAGCGCAAACAGTGGTACACAGCCTCAGACGACCGATATCTGGACCAACAAAGGCCTCCCGAGCGGTTATGTCATCCGTCTCGCCGTTGATCCGACAAACTCCGCGAACGTCGTCCTCGTTTTTTCGAACTACAATGTCCGAAGCGTTTGGCGTACCGCTGATGCAGGGAGCACATGGGCCGACGTTTCGGGGAACCTCGAGCAGAATCCAGACGGCTCTGGGAGCGGTCCCTCGGTCCGCTGGGCTGACATAGTCTACACAGGATCGAGCTCGAGCATCTTTGTTTCGACCAGCACTGGTCTCTACACGACGTCCGCATTCAATGGTGCCTCGACGCTCTGGACTCAGGAAGCCGTCGACCTGATTGGGACTCAGGTGTGCGTGATGTCGGACTACAGGTCCGTTGATGGCACTTTTGTGGTTGCGACGCATGGCCGCGGAGTTTTCCAGACGACGCTGGAAACTCCCCCGGTGGCGAATAGGGCCCCGGCAGTGCAACTCCTGACCATCAGTCCGAATCCGGCTGTGGTAGGGGGAGAAGTAACGCTCAGCCTGAAGCCGACCGATCCCGACGGCGAGGCAATCAAGGTCTCGGTTGATTGGGGAGATGGTGCAACCACGGCGTTCGGTTCGGATAATCAAAGTGGAAGCACGGTGCCGCTGAAGCATACCTACGCAGCAATCGGGTCCTATAAGATCAAGGCGAAGGGAAGGGATGCACGAGGCCTGGAGGGCGATTGGTCTGCCGAGTTGTCGATCGAAGTGAGGGTCGCCAGCTCAGTCGCCGGCTCAGCTGACATTCCGAAAAGGTATGAACTCCTTGCTAACTATCCGAATCCATTCAACCCAAGCACAATGATACGGTTCGGTCTTCCTGTTTCGTCGCACGTTGTGCTGAAGGTTTACGACGTTTCGGGACGCGAAGTGAAAACGTTGCTCAATAGCCAGATGTCGGCAGGTTTCCATTCAGTCAACTTTGACGCATCGGGACTATCAAACGGGACGTACGTCTATCGGATTCAAGCAAATGGATTTGAAACGTCTCGAAAGATGATGCTCGTGAAATAGTATCAGGACTAATACACAGCCGCAACAAAAACCCGGTCCACAGAGGCCGGGTTTTCTTTTCTTGGGGGATTGCCAAGTTGAGAAAGGAGAGGAGGTCTTTTGTAAATGCTTCTAGCCTTGGGCTTGTCTGAATTGGATTCCGTTAGGATAACAGTGGCCAGCTTGAGCCCGAACGGGACGTGACGCGATGAGCCAGCGTAGAAGGAACTGTCGCTGTCGCTCTGGATTATGTAGGCGTAATGCGGCATACTGAGCGGAAATGAAGAAGCGGGCTGTCCCAAATGTAGGTCGAAATGTCATTTCGACCACGATGAGGACGCTGATATCGCCGTGGTTGGAGGAATCTAGACGAGGCAGAAGAGATCGAGAGTACTTTTGGGACAGCCTTTGTGTGCGGGGCCGACCCCGACGGAAAACGTCGGGGGTAGCGAGACAAGAGTCCCCAGCCTATTACGTAGGACAAAAAATCCCCATGGAGGGGATTTTTTGTCCTATGCGGGGCCGACGAGACTCGAACTCGCGACCTCCTGCGTGACAGGCAGGCGCTCTAACCAAACTGAGCTACGACCCCATGAACTTTCTGAGAGTACTATCTGAGACTGCCCTGAGCGACGCCCCCGAATGTTATGTCAGGTCCCGCTTTCGCTTCGCTGAAGCGGGATCCTCAAAGCTTCAACAACTCGCTTCGCTCGTTGGACTATGACCCCTCAAAAATTCAGGGCATAAATATACCAATCCTTGCCTATATTTGCAAGGCTTTTTTGACGCGGTGTTGATGGTCGCATGGAGAACCTTCCGAAGGATGCCAAACCTCTCCGAGATACTTCGCACGGGCTCGGTGCTCATTTCATCAAAAGCATCTTTC
>JACVXU010000027.1 GCA_015661185.1 Bacteroidota bacterium | reverse complement strand
AGAAGGTTCCGTCTTTCAGTTCATTGATGAAGACATCGTTCAGGCTTGCTCCGAGCGAGTCCATTACGTTCTTCAACAGGTCGTGCGTCAGGGGACGAGGAGGTTTAATCCCTTCCATTTCGAGTGCTATCGACTGTGCTTCGAACGCTCCGATGATGATCGGCAGGCGACGGAGTCCATTCACTTCTTTCAGGATAAGGGCATACGCGCCCCCGCTTGACGGGCTCGTCGAAAGTCCCAATATGTCGACCTGAATCCTCTCCACAAATACTTCTCCTTTATTGCTCGCCGCGTGCGCTTCTAATCTACTATCTCACGCAAAGGCGCCCCGACAAAAAACGTCGGGGTAATCAAAGCCTGTCAGAACATCTCATTAGTTTGACTTTGCGTGAGCATTTTCACTGGCTGCTAGTTCTTTCCGAGCAACTTCTTTACTTCCGCCGTACTTCCGCCGTCAAGGCGGGGATGATTTCAAATGCATCGCCCACGATGCCGTAGTTGGCAACCTGGAAGATTGGCGCGTCCTTGTCCTTGTTGATAGCTACAATATACTTTGAAGACGACATTCCCGCAAGATGCTGGATCGCCCCGGAGACTGCGACAGCAACATACAGGGACGGCGAAACCGTTTTTCCAGTTTGCCCAACCTGTTCATCATGCGGACGCCAACCTGCATCCACCACTGCCCGCGACGCGCCGACGGCAGCACCAAGAGCCTCAGCCAGTTGTTCAATCATGGCAAAGTTTTCCGGTCCCTTCAAGCCCCGTCCTCCGGTCACAATAATATCAGCTTCGGAGACATCAAGCCTGGCGGACGATTGTTTGATCTCTGTTGCGACACAAGAGAGGTCCTGTTCCGTCAAATCCGCAGATATTTTTTCTACCGGCGCGGCAGCACCGTTTGATTCACCCGCGGCAAACACATTGGGACGCAACGTGAAGACTTTGGCAGCCGAATTGACCTTCAGTTTCGTGAGTGCCTTGCCGGCATAGATTGGCCGCGTCGCAACAATTTCGCTCCCTTCGACATTCAAAGCTGTACAATCCGATGCGAGGCCCGCATCTAACTTCACCGCGACCCTTGGAGCGAGGTCTTTCCCCATTGCGGTCGCAGGAATCAACACGATGGTCGCATGATGTGCTTGAGCCGCATCAGCCACAAGCCTTGCATATGCTCTTGATGCATAGTGAGCGAGTCTTCGGTCTTCGGCGATAAGGACCTTCTGAGCTCCGTACCCGCCCAGGCTCGGCGCGATCGATTGAACATCTCCTCCGACGACGAGGGCAATCACCTCTGCGTTGAGCTGATCGGCGATCGACCGCGCTGTCTTGACTGCTTCGAATGCCGGTTTTTTGAACTTGTTCTCTCGTTGCTCCGCAAAGACAAGGATTTTCATGCCGAAACCAGAAGAAAGTTAATTGGTGAGTGGTGAATGCCAATCGCCGATCGGCAATTTCAAATCACTTTGGCTTCTTCGTGGAGCAGCCGCACCAGTTCGGGAACCGCACCTGCATCCGTGCCGACGATTTTCCCTCCCGGTTTCGCCGGGGGCTTCTCCATTTTGATCAATTCCGTCTTTCCTGCGACAATAGAAGCCGGACGTTCTTCGATCGGCTTGCTTTTCGCCCCCATGATTCCTTTTAGCGAAGGATAGCGGGGCTCGTTCAACCCCTTTTGTGCTGTAAACACTGCCGGCAGCGTCGTCTCGACAACCTCACGTCCTCCTTCGATCTCTCTCTCTGCCGTCGCCTTGCCGTTGGCGATCTCGAGTTTCACACAAACGCTGACCGACGGCAGACCAAGCATCTCCGCCACCATCACGCCGACGGCTCCGTCGTCATAGTCGACTGATTGTTTCCCGAAGAACACCACGTCGGGAGAAATTTCTTTGAGATAGTCGGCGAGGGCCCGCGCCACAGCAAAAGAGTCGCGCGCGCTGTCATCCTTCAGAAGGACAGCCTTGTCGGCTCCCATGGCAAGCGCTTTCCGAAGTGTCTCCTTGTGGGTGTCTCCACCGAGAGAAATGGCGGTGACGTCGCCACCATTTTTCTCTTTCAGCCGAAGGCATTCTTCAAGGGCGAACTCGTCATAGGGACCTATGATGTATGTGACGCCCGTTCTGTCGATGGCTTTTCCATCGGCCGCGATGTTGATCTTCGTTGCGGTGTCAGGAACGTGATTGATGCAGACTGCGAGTTTCATAGGAAGCGTAATAGTGTGAATATGGTTGAACGGTGTTTACCCCTGAACGGCGAGGTCTATGATATAAAGGAATTCTTTGAGCGGCAAGTCCTCACAACCGATTCATGATTGCCCATGTTACAGAATCTTTTTCAGGAGCGCCGGGTCTACGTTTCCCCCGCTGATGATGGCACAGAGTTTCTTGCCTGAGAGGCCGAGCACATTGTGATAGATGGCCGCAGGCGCCACGGCCCCCGTTGGCTCGACCACAATCTTCATCCGCTCCAGAAAAAACCGCATCATCTCAATCACCTGGTCATCAGTCACCGTGATCATATCGTCCACATATTGCAGAATAATCTCGAAGTTTCTCTTCCCCACAGCTTGCGTGCGCATGCCATCAGCGATGGTGTTCGGCGGGTTGATTCGCACGATCTCCTTCTTCCGGAACGACTGCTGGCAATCGTTCGCCGGCTCCGTCTCGACCCCGATGACTTTGATGTTTGGGAACAGGTGTTTTGCCGCCACCGCATTTCCCGCAATGAGGCCGCCGCCGCCGACAGGAACAAAGAGATAGTCGAGTTCACGAATATCCTGTGCAATCTCCACGGTCGCGGTTCCCTGCCCGGCAATGATCTTGTCGTCATCGAATGGAGGAACAGGCACATATCCATGACGCTCTTGCAGTTCTTTTGCTACCCGTTCCCGGTCGTCGGATGAATCTTCGCAGAACACGACTTCCGCGCCGTATCCCTGTGTGCCGGCAACTTTATTCGGCGGAGAACTTTTCGGCATGACGACTACGGCTTTCGTGCCGAGCAGCTTTGCTGCAAGGGCGACACCCTGGGCATGGTTGCCGGACGAGTGTGCGACAATTCCCCGTTTCCGTTCTTCCTCCGACAGCGACGCAATCTTGTAATACGCGCCCCGGATCTTGAAGGCGCCGATCCTTTGCAGGTTTTCTGCTTTAAAGAGGACCTCGTTTCCTACCCGCTCATCGAGCGTGCGGGACCCAAGCAGCGGCGTTTTGTGAACCACCGGCTTCACAATCCTGTAAGCGTCCTCGATATCGTGAAATGTTATCATGTGCTGAAAAAGGTAGAGAAAATGGCCCTGATTGACAAGTGAAATTTCTTCCTACGACCTCTTGCATCTTTCGCGACGATTGAGTATACTTTACCTAAGTAAAGCATGAAACACTTAAAGCAACGAGATATCGACGATCTCTATGCGGCCATCACCCGGCTTGAAAACCTGGAGGAATGCCGCAAGTTTTTCCGCGATCTTTTGACCGAGACGGAGATCCGCGAATGTGCCGAGCGCTGGAAGGTCGCGCGCATGCTCTGGCAGGGAGCCCCCTACACCACCATCGAACAGGAAACCGGCATGAGCTCACGAACCATCGCACGTGTCCATAAGTGGCTCAAGCAGGGAAAGGGCGGATACATCATGATGCTCCGGCGTCTCGTTGTGCTGAAAGACTCACAGTAATTTTTTTTGCCCAGATCACTTTATCAAGGTAAAGCATGATTGCCAACAACGGTCGACTCAAGATCGCAATACAGAAAAGCGGACGCCTCACGGAGGATTCCATTTCCCTGCTCCGTGCGTGCGGATTGGAATTCGAATTTCAGAAACAGAGCCTGTACTCTCCGTGCCGGAATTTTGACCTCGATGTCCTTGCCCTGCGCGACGACGACATCCCCGAGTACGTTCAGGACGCCGTTGCAGATCTCGGCATTGTGGGCGAAAATATCGTTCGCGAGAAACGGGCACAGGTCGAAATAGTCACAAAGCTCGGCTACGGCCACTGCCGCCTCACCATCAGCGTCCCGCAGCGGTCAACGATCAGGTCCGTGAGCCAGCTCAACCGAAAGCGAATCGCCACAACATATCCATCAACCCTGAAGCAATTCCTTCGGGCCCGCCGGCTGAAGGCAGAGGTGATCGAGTTGAGCGGATCCGTCGAGCTTGCCCCGACGCTCGATGTTGCAGACGCAATCTGTGATATTGTATCGACAGGCACCACCTCGCGCGTGAACGGGCTGCGCCCTCTGCACGTCGTGCTCTCGTCTGAAGCCGTGCTCATCGCTAATCGGCAGACTCTGAAAAAATCTGCCAAGAAATTGCTTATCGAGCGGCTCGCGATTCGCATCTCCGGAAGTTTGCAGGCCCGCGGTAAGCGCTATATGATGATGAATGCTCCCTTGACGGCGGTCCCGCGTCTTAAACGCATAATCCCAAGCTTGAAAAGCCCCACGGTTGTCCCCCTGGCCGAAGAAGGGATGGTGGCGTTGCACTCCGTCGTCGCTGAGGACGTGTTCTGGGATGTGATGGAAAGGCTCAAGAAGGCGGGCGCAAGCGACATTATCGTCGTACCAATTGAGACAATCATCACATGAAGATCTATCAATCCAGACAGCTGACACCTGAACAACAACGCGCCTTGTGCGTGCGTCCATGGACCGAGGACAGGTCCGCGAAGAACGCTGTCGAATGCATCTGCCTTGATGTAAAGCGACGCGGAGATGTTGCGCTTAGGGAATACAGCAAGCGATTCGATTCAGCCAAAGTATCTGATGTGAATGTGAGTCCCGGAGAGATTGAAACTGCTCGTGCAGCTGTTCCTGCCAAAGTTCTTGCAGCGATCGACCACGCTTCCCGCAACATCCGGACGTTTCACTCTGCCCAGTCGAAGAAGGAAGGCAGGATCGAAACTGAGCCTGGCGTCCTTTGCTGGCGCGAACAACGGGCGATCGAGATTGTTGGACTGTACGTTCCGGCAGGATCCGCTCCGCTGCCGTCAACGGTGCTCATGCTCGGCATTCCGGCCCTGCTTGCGGGTTGTCCGCGTATCGTCCTCTGTTCACCACCGAAATCAAATGGAGTTCCTGATCCCGTCGTCCTTGCAGCCGCTGCGCATATCGGAATCCGGGAGATGTACAAGGTAGGAGGCGCTCAGGCAATTGCCGCGATGGCATATGGAACAGGGTCGGTTCCAAAGGTCGATAAGATTTTTGGACCCGGAAATCAATACGTCACCGAAGCGAAACGCTTTGTTTCATCAGATCCTGACGGTGCTTCAATCGACTTGCTCGCGGGACCTTCCGAGTTGCTCATCATAGCAGACGAGAGTGCTGACCCACGAATTGTTGCGGCCGATCTTCTCTCGCAGGCAGAGCATGACTCCACATCTCAGGTTGTCCTTGTTACCACGAGCGAGTCTCTGGCAACAGCGGCGCTGGAACAGCTCTCCAAACAACTGCAGTCTCTGCCTCGCAATACGATTGCATCAAAATCACTCGAAAGCAGCTTCGCGATGATTGTTGGCTCCATGCAGGAAGCAGCAGCGTTTTCCAACATCTATGCGCCGGAGCATCTCCTGATCAACATCCGTCAGCCCGAAAGCATCCTCCCGCTGATTCAGAATGCCGGCTCGGTCTTTCTTGGATCGTTTGCCCCGGTCACGGCCGGCGATTACGCTTCGGGGACCAACCATACGCTGCCGACGGGAGGGACAGCGCGCTGGTTCAGTGGCGTGTCGCTGGAAAGTTTCCAAAGATCGATCACGTTCCAGAGCATTACCCGCGACGGATTGAAGAGGCTCGCACCGGCATTGACGACACTGGCCGGAGTCGAAAGACTTGAGGCGCACGCCCGCGCAGTAACGATTCGATTTGAAAGCTGAACACGCTCACCATGGACATCGAAGCCCTTATACGCCCTAATATTCGCAGACTGAAGCCGTACCGAAGTGCTCGACAGGATTACACCTCTGGAATCCTCCTCGATGCAAATGAGAACGCCTTCGGAAGCGCCGTCATGTTCGACGGACTGGAATTGAATCGCTATCCTGACCCGTCGCAAAAACAGCTTCGGTCCAGGATAGCGCAGCTCCACAATGTTCAGCCCGAGAACATCTTTGTCGGCGTCGGATCGGACGAAGTCATCGACCTGCTCATTCGTATCTTTTGCGAGCCCCGGTTGGACTCCGTTGTGATACTGGAACCGACGTACGGCGTGTACCGGGTGGCGGCTGATGTGAACGATATCACCGTGAACTCCTCCCTCCTGACTGATGAATTTCAGATTGATCCTGACGATGTACAGCGAACGTCCGATGCAAACACAAAGTTGATTTTCTGCTGCTCCCCCAACAATCCGACGGGTAACCTGCTACGACGCCAGGATATCCTCGATCTGTGCGCGGTAACGCAGGCGATTGTTGTCGTCGATGAAGCGTACGTCGATTTCGCCCAGACCGAGTCGCTGATTGGCGCTCTCAGTCAGTTTCCCAATCTCGTCGTTCTGCGAACGTTGTCCAAAGCCTGGGGACTGGCTGCGATCCGGCTCGGGTATGCTCTCGCTCATCCGCTGATCGTTTCCTACCTGATGAAAGCCAAAGCCCCTTATAACATCAACGCTCTGACGAGCATGGAAGCGCTCAAGGCGTTGGAACGGGCAGATCATGTGCAACAAAGCGTCGCTTCGACCATTGCCGAGCGAAAGCGTCTTTTCAGGGAGCTTGAACGGGTCGCATGTGTGCAGAGAGTCTTCCCATCTGACGCGAATTTCCTACTTGTTCATGTCACCGACGCACGCGCGCTGCATCAGCGATTGGCTCAACGCGGCGTTATCGTGCGCGACCGGAGCTCCGAGCCAAAGCTGGCCAACTGCATCCGCATCTCAGTGGGGACACCCGGCCAAAACGACACTCTGCTCACGGCACTAAAGGAGTTTGACAAATGAATGTGGTTTTTCTCGACCGCGACGGAACGATTGTCGTCGAACCGCCTGATGAACAGATCGATTCACTGGAAAAGCTCGAGCTGATTCCCGGCATCATCGAAGGATTGCGCCTCCTCCGCGACCGCGGGTTCGAGCTGGTGATGGTCACAAACCAGGATTCGCTCGGAACCGACCGCCATCCTCTCTCATCATTCGAACAGCCACAGAAGAAGCTCCTGAGGATTTTGCTTGGGGAAGGCATTGAGTTCTCGCGCATCTTCATTTGTCCCCACACTCCGGCAGATCGGTGCGACTGCCGCAAGCCCGGAACCGGGCTCGTCAATGAATACCTGAAAGACCATCAGCCCGATCTCAGCCGCACATTCATGATTGGAGATCGGGAAACCGATGTTCAGTTCGGAAAAAACATCGGCTGCAAGACGGTCCGGCTCGCTTCAGACCATCAGAGTGATGCTGATTTCGTGACGACAAGTTTCCTGGAAGCGTGCCGTTTCATCGTTCGGAGTGGCCGTTCGGCTCACGGGGAGCGAAGCACAGCTGAGACATTGATCTCGGTCGACGTCAGGCTCGACGGGACGGGCACGTACACAATCAATACGGGCATCGGTTTCTTCGATCATATGCTCGCTCAATTGTCCAAGCATTCATTGATTGACATTGCGGTGAACACCAGGGGAGATGTGCACGTCGATGAGCACCATTCGGTGGAGGATACGGGATTGGCAATCGGAGAGACGGTTCGACGGGCACTTGGCGACAAACGCGGGATTGAACGATACGGTTTTCTTCTCCCGATGGACGAGTCGTCAGCACAGGTTGCTCTTGACCTCAGCGACCGGCCGTACTTTGTTTTCAACGGTACGTTCGAGCGTGAGAAGGTTGGAGAGTTTCCGACGGAACTCGTGGAGGACTTTTTCCGGGCACTTGCAGACGGACTTCGCGCCAATCTGCACATCACGGTACAGGGCCGAAACGATCACCACAAGATCGAAGCGATATTCAAGTCTGTCGCACGGGCGCTGAAACAAGCTGTTGCCATCGACCAGCGATCACCCGCAACGCTTCCATCGACGAAAGGGACGCTGTGATCGGCATTATTGATTATGGAGCCGGTAATATCCGATCACTGGGCAATGCCCTGGAACGACTCGGAAAGCCGTTCTTCGTTTCGCAGGATGTCAACGAACTTCAGCGGGCGGACAAATTGATTCTGCCCGGCGTTGGCGAGGCACGCAGTGCCATCGAATCACTGGACCGCGTTGGATTGCTTCAATGGCTCACGACGGTTCGCGTCCCATTTCTCGGCATCTGCATTGGCATGCAGATACTCTTTGAACATTCGGATGAGCGGGATACGGCATGCCTGGGAATTGTTCCGGGACGCGTGGCGCGATTCGACGATACGAAGCTGAAAGTACCACACATGGGCTGGAACCGCGTGAACCTCAAGGCACAGAGCGCTCTGTTCGAGGGAATTCGGGATGGCGAGTTTTTTTACTTCGTTCACTCGTTCGGTGCGCCGCTCGTTCCTGACACAATCGGAGCGACGGAATACGGGCAGCAATTCTCATCGGCCGTCCAGCATGAGAACTTCTACGGCGTGCAATTTCACGCGGAAAAATCGGGGAACGCCGGACTTCACCTTTTAAGGAATTTCGTGGAATTATGCTGATCTATCCGGCTATAGATATCTTTCAAGGAAAGTGCATCCGTCTGAGGCAAGGCGATTTTGCCGAGCAGAAGGTGTATTCCGAATCGCCTGTCGATGTTGCCCGATCGTTCCTCGACGAGGGATTGTCATTCCTTCATATCGTCGATCTTGAAGGGGCCAAAGAAGGGCGGATTGTGAACCGGCAGTCAATAGAAGCGATCCTTCGCATTCCGGGAATTAACGCCCATGTCGGAGGCGGCATCAGGACCCGCGAGGATATCTCATATCTATTCATCGCCGGTGCAACCCGGGTGGTTGTCGGCAGCGTCGCCGTCAAATCGCCGCACGTTGTGCAAGACTGGCTGAGCGAGTTTCGGAGTGAACGATTTGTCATCGCCGTCGATGTACGAAAAGGAGCCGTGGCACATTCAGGATGGCTTCAGCGGGCAAACCTGACCCCTTCTACCTTCATCGATTCAATGGCCCGCTTCGGTGCGACTCATTTTCTCTGCACCGATATCGATCGTGATGGGATGCTGGCTGGCCCCAATCCGGAGCTGTACACCACGCTAAAGAAGGAATTCCCCTCCCTGCACATCATTGCATCCGGCGGCATTTCGCAACTGTCCGACATCCAGGACCTTGAGGTTGCCGGATGCTCGGGTGCCGTCGTCGGCAAGGCCCTGTACGAGGGACGCCTGAGACCATCCGACCTGGCCAATCTATCGGGGGCCTGAACGACGTATGCTGACAAAGCGCATCATTCCATGTCTCGACGTCAAGGACGGACGAACCGTAAAAGGGACAAAGTTTGTCGATCTCCGCGATGCAGGCGATCCTGTTGAGCTCGCGGCGCGATACTCGGACGAGGGGGCAGACGAATTGGTGTTCCTCGATATCAGCGCCTCGCAGGAGGCCCGCAAAACATTTCTATCGCTCGTCGAGCGCATCGCCAGAGCTATTCAAATTCCCTTTACGGTTGGAGGGGGTATCAGCACGGTGGACGACGTCATGCATGCTCTTGACGCAGGAGCCGACAAGGTTTCTCTGAACACTGCGATTGTCCTGCGACCGGATTTCCTCCTGGAAGCATCGACGGCCGTTGGCTCACAATCCATCGTAGCTGCCATCGATGCGAAACGGAGCTCGAACGGCTGGGGGGTTTGGATAAAGGGGGGATTAGAAGAGACGTCGCTTGACGCGATTGCGTGGGCCCGGGAGACGGTTCGACTTGGTGCGGGGGAGCTTCTGGTGACGTCGATGGATACTGACGGTACGAAAGAAGGATACGATCTCGAACTGCTGCGAACCATTTCAGAATGCACGCGTGTACCTCTGATTGCCTCCGGCGGTGCCGGAACCAAAGAACATGTCAGGGATGCGATCACGCTTGGCAAAGCAGATGCAGTCCTTGCCGCGAGTATTTTCCACTATCAACAGATCTCGCTGTCGGAAATCAAGGAGTATCTCCAGAAGAATAACATACCGGTCCGGATATGATCGACAAACTCAACTTTACCAAGCTGAACGGCTTGATTCCCGCAATCATTCAGGACACGACAACGAACCAGGTGTTGATGGTCGGGTTTATGAATCGCGAGGCCGTGGAGAAAACCATTCAGGATCGAAGGGTCACGTTTTGGAGCAGGACCAAAGGACGACTCTGGCAGAAAGGAGAGACGTCGGGCAACACACTTGAAGTTTCTTCCATGCAGACCGATTGCGACGGAGACGCTCTGCTGGTCCGCGCAATCCCGACCGGCCCCGTGTGTCATACCGGATCCTATACCTGCTTCGCCGAGGCGAAGACATTAGATGCAGAATCGGTGCTTGAGGGACTGGAGACGATCATTCGGGAGCGGCGGCAGCAGATGCCGGCGGAATCGTACACGTCAAAACTCTTCGGGCTGGGCACTCCCCGAATAGCACAGAAGGTTGGCGAGGAAGCGGTGGAAATTGTAATTGCGGCACTGCAACACGATCAAGACTCACTCAAAGAGGAGTCGGCGGACCTGTTGTACCATCTTCTCGTGTTGCTCCAAGATCAGGGATTAAGTCTTTCAGACGTGACAGCGGCATTGAAAAAGAGAATGACAAAACCCGGCCGTACAGGAAGCGGTGAAGTCGCTGCGGCTGGGTGAGAGCTTTATCCAGTTGTTGAAAGCGAAAACCACAAAGACGCAAAGAACTCGAAGATGATGACGAAGCTGTTCCTACCATCACAATCCAAGAAATCTTTCTTGTGATTTTCGTGTCTTGGGTGGCTCAACATCCTATTACTCTTTATGGACGAATTCATGACCGGCCTTCTGCAGTGCCTGCACGGCGTTCACGAGGTGCTCTTCCATAACAAACACATAGTCCGTGTTGAATGTGCTGATCGCGAACAGCGGAATGTTCGCCTCTGCGAGCGGCTGGGTCATTGAGGCGAGGACGCCAACCTCCTGCAGTTTCATCTCTCCATCCACCTTCAGACACCGCCATCCAAGTTCCTGTTGAACGTTGTTCGGCGCCATGTAGTCCGGGCAGACGATGCAGAGTTCTTCATCTGTCCGCAACATGAAACACATATCACCCTGGCTTAAAATCGAAGGGATTTCCGCGAACTGGGGGAGCTTGTTGATCGTGAATGTCTCGCCAAGCAGGTGAAGCGTCAGTTTTTTCATCATGCGGTATGCCTCATCGGACGCATCGTGATTCTGCGGTCAGGTCGATGCCCGGAGAAAATGTACAATATCGCCTGCTCTCCCGCAAGTTTGTTTATGGTCTTGATTGACCGACAGCACAAAATTCGGTAGTATTCATCAGAGATGGCGAATTCCCCCACTTTCCAACATTGACAGTGCAACCACGATCAGCTCTTCTTGTCGGTGCCAACGGCCTCGTTGGCGGACACCTTCTGCAGCTCCTGCTTGGCGACGATGCATACACCCAGGTGACTGTTTTGGTGAGGAAGTCTCTTTCTTTCGCGTTGGCGGGCAGGGTGTGAAATCCGAAGCTCAAAACCTCCTTAGCTAATACAGTACGAATTTGTTTGTATTTCAAATTTAACATTTCAGATTTGTCTCGCATTTCGATATTAGGATTTAGGATTTTCTAGATGACAACGCTCCTTCACTTTCCACGGCCGGAGAAACAATACCCATGCAAAGACTGAGATATTTCCACTTCCCTCTGTACCTGATTCTCTTCACTTCGTCACTCGCCGCACAGCCGGTTGTTGTACAACGCTACGATTCGGTCACGAACAAAATTGTCAGAGAGGCACTTAGCTCGAACACATCCTTTGATAATCTGCACTCTCTTTGCACAACCATTGGCCATCGTATCAGCGGTTCACCTCAGGCGGCACAGGCAGTTGAGTGGGCAAAGAAGAAGATGGAAGAATACGGGTTTGACAACGTTCACCTCGAGCCTGTGATGGTCCCGCGGTGGGTGCGTGGGACTGTGGAAGAAGCATACCTCATGTATTCATCGGGAAGGCGTGAAAGTCTGAAGATCACGACGCTCGGCGGCAGCGTTGGCACTCCCCCCGAAGGAATCACCGCGGAGATCGTCGAGGTGAAATCCTTTGATGAACTCAACCGCCTTGGAGAAAAGGCGAAGGGAAAAATCGTGTTCTTCAACAGGCCGATGGATCGGAAGCAGATATCCACATTCGCGGCTTATGGAGGCGCAGTCGATCAACGCGGCGGCGGTGCGATCATGGCTGCCCGAGCGGGCGGCGTGGCAGCCCTCGTGAGATCGATGACAACGAGGATTGACGACTTTCCGCACACAGGCGGTATGGGATATGTCGATACCGTCAAGAAGGTGCCGGGCATTGCCATCAGCACCCTTCAGGCTGAAAGGATCAGCAAGCTGCTCGCGCAGGGAGAGCAATTGAAGATTCACTTCAAGCTCTCAGCGCAGACACAGCCTGATGTGGAATCATTCAATGTGGTCGGCGAATTGACCGGGACGGAAAAGCCCAAAGAGGTGATAGTCATCGGCGGGCATCTCGACAGCTGGGATATTGGTCAGGGCGCACACGACGACGGTGCGGGCTGCGTCCAATCGATTGAG
Source organism: Bacteroidota bacterium (assembly GCA_015661185.1). Classification (GTDB taxonomy): domain Bacteria; phylum Bacteroidota; class Ignavibacteria; order UBA10030; family UBA10030; genus UBA9647. The sequence goes on along the minus strand of JACVXU010000027.1, from coordinate 29,902 downwards.
GTGCTGCGAATACTCAAGAAGCTCGGTCTGAAGCCCAAGCGGACCATTCGGGCCGTCATGTTTATGAATGAAGAGAACGGTTTGCGCGGCGGGATTGGGTACGCGGCAAAGGACCGTCCGGGCGAGAAGCACATCGCAGCCATCGAGTCTGATGAAGGTGGATTCATGCCCCGCGGGTTTGGCATTGCCGATTCCGCGGCATTCAGGAAGATCGCCCCGTGGGCACCGCTCTTTGCTTCATTCGGAGCCGACCTTATACGGTACGGCGGCGGAGGGGCGGACATCAGCCCGATGGGACCGAAGGGCATTCCGCTCATGTCGCTCATTGTCGATACGCACCGGTACTTTGATTCTCACCACTCAGAGAATGACAATCTCACTGCGGTGAACGAGCGGGAGTTGGCACTTGGGGCCGCGGCAATGGCAATTTTGACGTACGTCATGGCGCAGGAAGGACTGTAGGTTCTTCGCACGTTTCGACGGACAGCGGGGATTCGCTTTTATCCTTCGGAATGTCTTACGGCTCAACCCTTACGCACCGATGAAAAAAACAACTTTGGCTCTCCTTGCCGCGATATCTCTTTCTTCATGCGCACCGTACGCAATGAAGAGCTCAATCGCGGACGCGATCGATACACTCTTCGCCGACAACGACAAGTCGAACTCCCCCGGCGCATCCATCTCGATTGTGAAAGACGGCAACGCCCTGCTCAGCAAAGCATACGGCCTGGCTGACGTAGAACATCACGTCCCTGCAGCCACAAGCACAAACTACCGTCTCGCCTCCGTCACAAAACAGTTCACCGCGACCGCGGCGATCATGATGGTTGACCGGGGAAAGCTCTCTCTCGACACACACCTCGCTGAAGTACTTCCAGGGACCCCGAAATACGCACACGACGTCAGAATCCGGCACCTGCTTAACCACACTTCGGGATTTGTCGACTACGAGGATTTGATACCGGATAGTCAGACAGTCCAGGTGCTCGACGCAGACGTACTCGCTCTCCTGAATAAAGTCGACACGATGTATTTTCCGGTCGGTTCAAAATATCAGTACAGCAACTCCGGCTATGCGCTTCTTGCTCTTGTCGTTGAAGCCATGTCTGGGGAACCGTTTGCACGGTTTCTTAAGAAGAACATCTTCGATCCCCTTGGCATGAAACGTACCGTTGCCTATCAACAGGGGATTTCCACGGTGGGCAATCGCGCGTTCGGGCATTCACACACAGACACAGGATTTGTCCGCACCGACCAGAGCGTGACGAGCGCTGTTCTTGGGGACGGCGGCATCTACTCGTCGGTGGAAGATCTTTTCAAATGGGATCAGGAGCTCTATGCCAATCAGTTGGTGAGCGCTTCGCTCCGTCAGCAGTCATTCACACCCGGCATACTGAATGATGGAACGCACACGAAGTACGGCTTCGGCTGGAACATCGAGCCTTACAAAAATATCCCGTCCATGTATCATACCGGCTCTACCAGGGGATTTCGGAATGCGATCTTCCGTTTACCCGATCAGCATTTAACGGTTATCATTCTGACAAACCGCAACGAGGGGGAGCCGATCGAGCTCGCACGGAAAATCGCCGACCTCGTGCTCGCTCAATAATGAAATGTTGGTTCTTTGGTTGGCACGCCGATGACACAGAAGAGGCACGAGACGATCACAGATGTTCTAATCCGTGAAGATCTCGTATCATCAGTGTTATCCGTGTGCTATTCTTCCATCTTTCACAAGATTCTCCTTTCTCGTGGGAGATTCTTGAGATATGGCCTGGAGATAGCTGAATGAAAGCCGTCCGCCTTGTTGAAGTGGGAAAGCCTCTGCAGATGCAGGAGTATCCCAGACCATCCCCCGGAGACAACGACATTCTCGTACGAGTTCGCGCGGCCGGTATTTGCCACTCCGATGCCCACTATCGGGCCGGCACCGCTCCGGTGCGACCCTTGCCAATGACCCTGGGCCATGAGGTTGCAGGCATCGTTGAACAAACGGGAAGCCGTGTAACAAAGAACAAGGTTGGCGATCGAGTCTGTCTGCATTACAACATCACCTGTGGCGACTGTTATCATTGCAGCACGGGAAATGATCAGTTTTGCCCCCACTGCCTTATGCTCGGTCACTATACGAACGGCGGTTATGCCGAATACATCGTCGTCCCGGAGCGCAACGCTATTCTGCTTCCGGAAGAAATCCCCTTCGAGCAGGGTGCGACGTTGATGTGCGCTTCCGCCACAGTGTTTCACGCGTTGCGTAAGTCCCGACTCAAAGCGGGAGAAACCGTTGCAGTCTTCGGAGTCGGCGGACTTGGGATGTCTGCTGTTCAGCTCGCTCGGGCGTTCGGCGCGTTGGACGTGTATGCTGTCGACATCAACGAGGACAAATTGAAACTCGCCACATCCTTTGGCGCCCTTCCCGTGAATGCCAGACAGGTCGATCCGGTCGCAGAAATCAAGAGACTGACAAAGGGCAACGGTGTGGATGTCTCCCTGGAATTGATCGGACTCCCGCAAACAATGAGGCAAGCCGTTCAATGCCTCGGTGTTATGGGAAGAGTTGTCATTGCAGGCCTCAGCAACAAGCCGCTCGAAATTGACACATATCATGAGTTACTAGGGAACGAAGCCGAAATCATCGGTTCGAATGACCATCTGCTTCAGGAGCTCCCGCTTCTGGTGGAAATGGCCCGGCGCCAGGTGCTCGATACTTCGCTCGTCGTCTCGCGCACGATCCCTCTCGATGCGGACGCAATCAACGCTGCTCTTGATGCGCTTGAGCAATTCGGCGGCGGAGTGAGGACTGTTATCGTGCCATGACATTGCCCGTTCCTTGACGAATGCTACCAAGAACCCGTAAAGGCTTCGGTCGACCTGAAGAACGATTCATTCAGCAATCGACGCTCGCAACTGAAGATCATCCATACCATCTTACTCAAACACTGACAACATATGAACCGACGCGAAACTGTGAAGTTCCTTGGCCTTGCTCTTGGCTCGGCCACCATTCCCCGTCTGCCGCGATTTGAATACCTCGATTTGCCGAACAATCCCTCGGTTCTGGAGAACTTTCGGCAACTCGAAGGTGAGAACGCGGCGACATCTGCCATTCGTTTCGAACGCGGAGGACCGCGGCTCTATATCAACGGCAAAGAAGAATACCCTCTCTTCGCAGGAAGTTCAGGCCTGATCCATACTATCAAGAGCTTCAAGGCCTCGGGCATCAAATACTTCCACCCGTTGATCAGCTTGGAGAACGGCTGGGTTGCTCCTGACAAGTACAACTGGGATCCTGTTGAGCAGTATTTCGCGAAACTCCTTTCGCTCGACCCTGACGCGTTCTTCCTTCCCAGACTTCACCTCTACGCCCCGCTCTGGTGGAAGGATGCTCACCCGGACGAGCTGGCTCAATACGGGCTCCCCATCGACAGAACCCAGTTCAAGATGGGCAAAACAGAGATCGACAGCGGGTTCGATTGGAATTGCGTCTTCGACGTCTACGCTGCTTCACTCGCTTCCGACGTATGGAAAAAGGAGATGGGCAACACACTACAAGATTTCCTGCGCCACATGGAACTGTCCCCGCTGCGAAGCAGAATCATCGGCTATCATCTTTCCGGAGCAATGACGGCCGAGTGGCACCATACAGGCTCCCGCTACCTGCCGGACTACAGCAATCCGATGCAGCGCATCGCCGGACCTGTCCCTTCGGCAGAAGCGCGAATGCGCACGACAAACGGTTTGTTTCGCGATCCGGTGGCAGAGCGAGACGTCATAGAATTCTACAGGAAGTTCCACGAGAACACTTCAGATACGGTCCTTCACTTTGCGCGCATCACGAAAGAAGAAACCCGGCGCAAGCTTATCACGGGTGTGTTCTTTTGCTATGTTATGGAAAACGTGTGCATCCAGGAGGCCGGGCATCTGGCTCCGGAAAAGATCCTGGAGTCGAACGACATCGATTACATTGCTTCCCCGTACACCTACGAGCACGGGAACGTTCCCGGCAAACAGCGATGGGAAAGCGACATTGTTGATGACGCGGGCAACTGGCTGGGCAGAGCCAGAGGAGTCGGTGGCGACGGAGGATACAGGGTGCTCCTTGAATCCATGCGCCGACACAAGAAGCTGTACATCGCGGAGATGGATCCGAGCACCTATCTCGAACCGGAGAAAACCACAGAGGGAGGCTCAGGTTTCGATACGGTTGATGGCACACTGCACATTTTGCGTCGCGATCTAACCCAGGTCTTTGCTCAGGGAAACGGTGGATGGCTTTTTGAATTCGGCCACGTTCCCACCTTCAAGGCAAAGAAAGGCTGGTATGACGACGCACCAATGATCCAGGAGATCCGGACATGGGCCGACCTAGGTCAGAAAGCGCGCACGCGGCTCGACACGCGTTCCGTTGCCGAGATCGCAGCTGTGTACGACGTCAAAAGCTTCCTCGTCACTCAACACTGGAAAGCGGAAGAGCCTTGGACGGGGTTCGGAATCGCCATCACCGATTTCTTCAACCATTGGCTCGTGAATACCCAGGCGCGGACGCTCAACAGAATTGGCGCACCTATCGATTTTCTCTATCGCTTCGATTTGAAGAAGGAAGATGCAAGGCGATACAAGCTCTTTTTCATGCCCAACCTCTTCTATCTTACCAAAGAAGAAGTGCAGCAGCTCAAGAGCATACTCAAGGGCAGCAAGGCGACCGTTCTCTGGTACTACGCCCCGGGGTACGTTTCGCCCTCCGGGCTGACTCCGTCTCACATGGAGGATCTGACCGGGTTCCGGTTCAAGAGAATGGACCAGGCCGGACCGATGATGATCCAATCTGACTTCGTGCACGAAGGGACGACCATTAGTCAGAAATTCGGCGTAACAAAGGAACACACGCCACGCTTTGCTGTTGAAGCCGGGGATGCCTCAGTCAATGTTCTGGGTAAGTGGACGGATTCCGAGGAAACGGCTTTTGCCTCCAAAATGTACGACGGTTTCGAGTCGGTCTATGTCGGAAGCGGGCCGGTTCCCGTCGAGATCTTGCGTTGGCTTGCGGCAAGTGCTGGAGTACGACTCTGGAGTTCGAAGCCAGATTGTGTCCGAGCGACCCGCGACGCGGCAGCCATCATCGCTTCGAGCGACGGAGAACGGATTGTTCGTTTCCCTCAGCCGCTGGCAGCGTCAGAAGGAGGGGCGGCATCGCGCGACCATCAACTCGATATGAAGTTCGGAGATGTGAGGGTGTTTTTGAAAGAGCTCTGAGTTTCGAGTTTTGTGAGTCTAAAGTTTTGAGTTTGTGAATGCCAATTCCTCAGGCCAACAGCTACTTGCCAACCGCTCATTACCGTGAGTTCGCGGTCTATTCGCCGCAGGACGAAGCGCGTAGACGGACTGTTCACTGTTTGCTTTTCACTATTCACCCCCTGGCTTCAACCTGTTTTCTCCCATTGGCTTTTCCCCAAAATTTGGATAAACTCTATTAATGTGCATTTCACCAATGGAGGTTCACACCATGATCAAACGTTGTTTTCTTCTTATACTCTCCCTTTTGCTATTGCTGCAACTCGGACTCGCCGACGAGGGAATGTATCCAATCAGCGAGATTCACAAGCTCAATCTCCGGGCAAAGGGACTCAGAATTGATCCAAAGGCTATCTACAACCCGAACGGCATTGGCTTAATCGACGCCATTGTTCAGTTGAGCGGCTGCACCGGCTCATTCATCTCCAGCGATGGCCTTATCCTGACAAATCATCACTGTGCCTTCGGCGCCGTGCAGGCTGCAAGCACAAAGGAAAATGACTTCGTCACAAACGGATTTCTTGCGCAAACGCGACAGGAAGAGATTCAGGCCAGGGGTATCTCTGCCCGGATTTTAGAATCGTATCGCGATGTATCGAAAGACGTCATGAGCGTCGTGAACGACAAGATGGAACTTGGCGATCGGACAAAGGCCATCGACAAGAAGATAAAAGAAATCGTGGCAGAGACCGAAAAGAAGTATCCCGGTAAACGGGCAGAAGTCTCCGAGATGTTCGCCGGGAAAACATATGTTCTTTTTCTGTCGACAATGCTTCGCGACGTCAGGCTCGTGTACGTCCCACCGCGCTCGATCGGCGAGTTTGGCGGTGAGAATGACAATTGGGTCTGGCCAAGACATACCGGTGATTTTTCATTCCTGCGCGCGTACGCTGCACCGGACGGATCCCCCGCCGAATATTCAACGAACAACATCCCTTATCACCCGAAGAAATTTCTGAAGGTGAACCCCGCCGGCGTCGATGAAGGCGATTTTACATTTATCCTCGGTTACCCAGGCAGAACGTTTCGGCACAGAACTTCCCACTACCTCGCCTACGAAGAAAACAAACGCATGCCGTATGTTGCTGATCTTTTCGACTGGCAGATCTCCACAATGGAGGCGATGGGAAAGAACGATCGTGCGATTGCCTTGAAACATGATACCCGCATCAAGGGACTGGCGAACACGATGAAGAACTACCGGGGCAAATTGCTCGGCATGAAACGAATGCATCTGGTGGCCAACAAGCAGAGCGAAGAACAATTGCTCCAGCATTTCATCGATTCGGACCCGCAGCGAAAGGCTCTGTATGGAACAGTGCTTGAGGAAATTGGAAAGGTGTATCAGGAAATGTCAGATCACGCCGCTTCGGAGCTCGTTCTTGACAACCTCCGATCAACCCCTACTCTCCTCGGCCTGGGATTCACCATCTACGAATCGTCACTCGAGCTGCAAAAGCCCGACCTTGATCGATTGCCGGCATACATGGAGCGCAACCTAGCGAATACAAAACAGGGCTTGCGGCAAGGGCTGAGAAACTATTATGAACCGACGGACAAGGCGTTCGTCAAGCATATCCTGATGCAGGCGCTTGCACTGCCCGAGAACCAGCGGATCGATGCCATCGACAAGCAGTTCAGAGGCCGCAGTGAACAAGAGACCGATCAGACGATTAACAGCGCATTCGCCCAGACGAAACTGGCCGACCCCGAGGCTCTGGTTGCTGCCTTTGGCAAGCCCGTTGGAGAGATTGACCAGATCGAGGATCCATTCGTACGCGCTGCAAAAATGATGTATCCGTCGTACCAAAAATTGCAGGAGGTTCGCCAGCGACGCGAAGGTGCGCTCTCAAAGCTGTCGGCTCTCCTGGTTGACGTGAAACAGCGATACGAGAAAACGAATTTCATTCCCGATGCAAATAGTACGCTCCGGCTCACGTTCGGACGCATCAAGGGATACTCTCCCGTCGATGCGACGTACTACAAGCCGATCACAACGCTCGCCGGCGTCATCGAAAAGACGACAGGCAAAGACCCTTATGCAACGCCTCAGAAGGTGCTGGATCTGTACAAGGCAAAGGATTTCGGCAAATACAAGAACGCGAAGTTGAAAGACGTTCCCGTGGCAATTCTCTATGATATGGATACGACGGGGGGCAATTCCGGCAGCCCGGTGATGAATGCCAAGGGAGAATTGGTCGGCGTGAACTTCGACCGCGCTTATGAAGCGACGATTAACGACTATGCATGGAGCGAATCGTACAGCCGATCGATCGCGGTGGACATCCGGTACGTACTTTGGGTAACGGAGAAAGTTGGCGGCGCGACGCACATTCTGAAAGAACTTGGACTCTAAGAGCAGCTGATCAACCAATCCGTGGACATCAGTGCCATCCGTGTCATCTGTGGTCAAATCCTCGGGACAACACACAGAGTCGGAGGTAACTACTATGAAAAAACTATTCGTCCTCCTCACTGCATTCATCGCTGTGTCTCTGGCACAGGAAAAGCCCGTCGATGCGAAACTCATCGACAGCAAATTCGAAGCGCTGAATCACCGTCTCGACCAGCTCGCCAAAACGATCGACGATGTGCTCTGGTATGACAGGATCAGCGATGTCGCAAACATCGACAAGGTCTACATCGTAGGTCCGCCGCCGGCGAAGGTGAAGAACCCAACTGCAATGGGGGCCAAGAATCCTGTAAAGTTCTGGTCGTATGTCTTCATTCCACAGAAACTCGACCGGAGCAAGAAGTACCCGCTGCTCGTGTTTCCTCATGGCGGCGTGCATGCCGACTTCACAACATACTATACACACATTATCCGTGAGCTGATGGCGCAGGGATACATTGTAGTCGCCCCTGAGTATCGCGGCAGCACAGGATATGGCAGAGCTTTCTATGAACAAATCGACTACGGCGGCCTCGAGATCCAGGACAACCACGGCTGCCCGTGACCACATGGTTGAAAACTATGATATCGTCGATGCCGATCGCGTCGGGGTCATGGGTTGGAGCCACGGCGGGCTCATCGCACTTATGGACATCTTCGAGCATCCGAACGACTACAAAGTTGCGTTCGCAGGAGTTCCCGTGAGCGATCTCGTGCAACGTATGGGTTACTATACCGACGAATACCGCGCGATGTTCTCCGCCCCCTATCATATCGGCAAAACTGCCAACGAGGATGTGCAGGAATACCGCCGCAGGTCCCCCGTGAACCACGTCCAGAAACTCCAGATACCGCTCCTGGTACATACCAACACGAACGACGATGATGTCAATGTCCTAGAAGTTGAGCACCTGATCGAGGCATTGAAAGCTGCCGGAAAGAAATTTGAATATGAAATCTTCAAAGACATTCCGGGCGGGCATAGTTTCGATCGCATAGATACAAAAAAGGCCAAGGAAATTAGGCTGAAAATCTATAAGTTTCTCGCCGGATATCTCAAGCCGCCGCGCCCGTTCGATTCCCTCTCAGATCTTGAGAAAGCTGGCTACAAGTGATACCTTCTGCCAATCCGACGCGCGCATCGCACACGCGCTCACTGATCGCTCACACAGGAGTACTGCATGGATTTCCTCCAGGATTTTCTTGAAATCATCCTTCATCTTGATAAACACCTTTTCGATCTGTGCACCCAGTACGGTGCGTGGGTCTACGCAATCCTTTTTGTCATCGTCTTCTGCGAAACGGGCCTCGTGGTCACCCCGTTTCTCCCCGGCGACTCTCTGCTGTTCGCGGTCGGTTCGCTCGCAGCCATTAATGCCCTCGATCTGACACTTTCGATCGTTTTGCTTATCACCGCGGCTATCCTTGGCGATACGGTGAACTACTGGATCGGCGATTATGTTGGACCAAAAGTCTTTCACCAGGAAAACAGCCGTTTTCTGAACAAAGAGTACCTGGTACGCACGCATCAGTTCTACGAGAAGCATGGCGGTAAGACGATCATCATCGCACGCTTCCTCCCCATCATCAGGACCTTTGCGCCGTTCGTTGCCGGCATCGGCAGCATGACATACAAGCGGTTTCTTACGTTCAACGTCGTTGGTGGTGCGCTGTGGGTTCTCTTGTTTGTACCTGCCGGGTACTTCTTCGGAAGCGTCCCCTTCGTCAAGAACAACTTCAGCCTTGTCATCATTGCTCTTGTGCTGATTCCAGGAATACCGAGTGTCGTTGAGGTCGTAAGATTGCAGCTGAAACGGCGCAGAGCGCGTTCTCAGTCTTCCTAGTCAATTGTTCCATCTGTTCTTCGACAGATTATCGTTCGGAAAACCCGGATCTCATTTTCAAACTTTCCAGCATCCTGTGGGGGCTTGCGTGATGGATCGACAACTTGTTTCAAGCGGTGCACCGTGGGAGCCAATCGTCGGATACTCACGCGCAGTCCGCGTTGGACCTTATGTTCATGTGGCCGGCACCACGGGAATTGGCTCAAATGGAAAGGTTGTGGAACGAGGAAATGCCTACACACAAGCCGTGCAGGCATTGAAGATCATCGAAGCCGCACTTGCCGAGGCTGGTGCAACTCTCAAAGATGTCGTCCGGACGCGGACCTATCTCACCAACATCACTGACTGGCAAGCAGTCGGAAAAGCTCACGGTGAGTTTTTCCGGGAAATAAGACCGGCCTCAACGATGGTCGGTGTCTCAGCGCTCGTCGATCCCGATATGTTGGTTGAAATCGAGGTCGATGCCATCATTAGCCGGTAGAAGTCCGACTTCTAACAATCCACACCATCATGAAAAATTTCGTTCGCTCTTTATTCCTTCTCTTCGTTTTCTTCCTCGGAAGCGCAAGCGCACAGACTACACCGTTCCGCTTTGCATGGCTGAGTGACACGCACGTCGGCGGGACGACGGGCTCGACCGATCTTGGTCTCTCCGTCCGCGATCTGAACACAATGACCGATGTCGATTTCGTGATCCTCTCCGGCGATATCACGGAGATGGGCTCCGACGGACAATTGGAACTTGCCAAAGCAATCCTCGATAGCCTGAAGAAACCGTACTACATCGTACCGGGAAACCACGACACGAAATGGTCCGGCTCAGGATGTACAAAATTCTCCGCACTCTGGGGCAATGACAGGTTTTCCTTCGAGCACAAGGGCTATCAATTCATCGGAATGCACCAGGGTCCGATCATGAAAATGGGAGACGGCCACTTCCCTGCCGAGGATCTCCGCTGGCTCGACGTCACACTCAGGTCCAGAAACATGAAATCCCAACCTCTTTTCTTCATCACTCATTACCCGCTCGATCCCGGCATTGACAATTGGTACGAAGTGACAGAGCGTCTGAAGAAAACAAACGTTCAGGTCGTTCTTGTAGGCCATGGCCACAGCAACAGGATGATGAACTTTGAGGGCCTTCCGGGAGTGATGGGCCGGTCAAACTTGCGCGCAGGAAAACCTTTGGGTGGCTACACTATCGTCGACGTGAAACCTGACACAGTGTACTTTTCGGAGCGAGGCCCAGGGGCTGACCTGAAGAAGTCCTGGCACAAGCTTCCCCTCGGCAGGAAGGACTATTCAGCGGACACCACGAAATATCCGCGGCCGGATTTCGCAGTGAACAAGCAATTCAAGAACGTGAAAGCGCAATGGACAGTGCGAGCAGGTTCGACGATTGCTTCGACTCCTGCTGTGTGGAAAGAGTACGTGGTGGTTGGAAACAGTGCCGGCATCGTCTCGTGCTACTCGTTGAAAAACGGTAAACTCCTCTGGAACCATAAGACCGGCGCCACGGTCTATTCATCGCCCGATGCGGCTGATGGGAAGGTTGTCATTGGTTCTTCCGACAAGTTCATTTACTGTTTCGATATTCGAACGGGAAAGACCAGATGGAAAGTTCGAACCGGGGCTCCGGTCGTCGCCGCGCCGACGATCTACAGAGGGACAGTCTACATCGGCGGAAGCGATAGTCTGTTTCGTGCAATTGACTTGAAGACCGGTACGTTGAAATGGGAATACCGTGGCGTACATGGGTTTGTGGAAACGCGGGGGCTCCTGTACCAAGGAAAAGTGATTTTTGGCGCCTGGGACACGTACCTCTACGCTCTCGATGCGGAAACCGGTTCTTTGGCCTGGAAATGGTCAAACGGAAATGCGGGCGTTCTGTTATCTCCCGCTGCCTGCTGGCCGGTCGCTGCGGATGGAAAAGTGTTTGTTGTGGCACCGGATCGCTATCTTACAGCCATCGATGCGTCGACGGGAGCGACCATCTGGCGCACGAAGCGATTTCAGGTCCGGGAAACGGTCGGAATTTCCGGTGACGCCAGCCGGATCTACGCTCGGTGCATGACCGATACCGTGATTGCGTTCTCCCCGACATCAAGTTCTTTCGATCCGCTCTGGGTCGTCAATTGCGGTTACGGCTACGACATTGATCCTTCGATGCCCATCGAGAAAGACGGTGTTGTGTTCTTCGGGACAAAAAACGGAGTCATCCACGCGCTGAACGGAACGACAGGAACTATTCTCTGGAAGCACCGCATGGGGGGGACCATAGTACATACGCTGGTTCCACTGAACGCCCATCGCGTGATCGCAAGCGATTTGGACGGAACAATCATCTGCCTCGAGGCGAAATAATTCACTTCTCAATAAGGAGGAATACCCATGAAGAACATCATCGTTGCGGGTCTCGTCGCGGGATTCGCCATGCTCGTTCTCGCGATGGCTGTTGTCATACTGACAAACGCAGCACTACCGTCGGTTGCAAAAGAGTACGAAAACTCAAACCTCTTCCGCCCCTGGACCGATCCGATCATGTCTCTTTACTTCGTCTACCCCTTCTTTCTTGGCATTGCGCTCGCCTGGGTTTGGAACAAAACAAAGGATGTGCTCGGAGAGGGAAGTATATGGATCCGGGGAAGCCGGTTCGCCCGTTCGTTCTGGATCGTCTCAACCATTCCGGGCATCCTTATGAGCTACAGTAGTTTTCCGATCTCTTTGGCAATGTCGCTCACCTGGCTTCTGAGTTCACTTATTCAATTGTTGTGTGCCGGTTTCATCTATGCGCGCATGATCAAGTAGAAGCCATCTCAAGAACAGCGGACATCGTCATTGCGAGGCGTTGTCTGCCGAAGTTCCGCTCTTTGAATCCCGCTCATTGGCGGAATCCTGAAATGCGGGACAATCTCGATACTGCCTTGGGACTTATGTGAGATTGCCCGCCTGCCCTCTTGGATTCGGGGAGGCGGGCAGGCTTCGCTTCGCCCCTTCTGCCTTCGTCACGACTCCCGCCTGCACTACGTTTCGGCGGGCAAGCCGGCGGACAGGTCGGGGCTACGCTCGCAATGACTCTAAAAGGAGAATTTCGCATGACAGACTTACGTTTCCCTGTTGGCAAATTCGCGCCAAAGCCAACACTCTCAGATTCTGAACGCAATGCGTTGATACAAGAAATCGCTGAAACGCCGGCAAACCTGCGGGAAGCCGTCCGCAATCTGTCGCAGGAGCAGCTTGATACACCGTACCGCCCGGGCGGGTGGACGGTCTGCCAGGTTGTTCATCATATACCGGACAGCCATCTTAATTCCTATGTACGGTTCAAGCTGGCGGTTACCGAGAATCAACCCACCATTAAGCCATATGAAGAGCAATTGTGGGCAGAACTTGTCGATGCAAAATCGTCACCAATTGAACCCTCGTTGATATTGCTGGAATCTCTCCATCATCGTTGGGTCATATTTCTTCATGCGTTGACTGCAGCCGATTTCGCCAAAACGATCAATCACCCTCAAAATGGAATTATGAACCTTGACCGGCTTCTGCAGCTCTACGCCTGGCACGGAAGACATCACGTTGCCCACATCACTACTTTGCGCGAGCGCATGAGCTGGTAGAAGTCCAACTTCTTCCAGGAATACACCCCGAGAGAAGTTCTGCTTCTCTCGGGGCTTCTCCCACACGAGCCATGAAGATCACCATCCGACAAGCAACAATCGCCGATGCTCCGGTCATCGTCCGCTTTAACTCGCTGCTGGCGGCAGAAACCGAAAACAAAACGCTTGACCAGGCGTTGCTTCAGAAAGGCGTCGAGACTATTCTCAGCGATCCGTCAAAAGGGCTCTATTTCCTCGCCGAAGATGACGGCATCGTCGTCGGCCAGACAATGATCACCTATGAATGGAGCGACTGGCGCAACGGAACGTTTTGGTGGATCCAGAGTGTGTACGTTGCCCAGGAAGGACGGGGGAGGGGCGTTTTTAAGTCCCTCTACGAATATATTCATGCTCTCGCCAGAAGTCGGACGGATGTGTGCGGACTCAGGCTCTATGTCGAAGAGAACAACGCCCGCGCCCGCCAAACGTACGAGCGCCTCGGCATGAAACAATCCTACTATAGAATGTACGAGGTAGATTTCGTATCGTAGCAATGTGAACCTGTAGAAGTCCGACCTCTTGCCGGAATTGCCTTGGAGAGGTTGGATATTGTACCCATCCAAGTCATTTTCAACCACCAACAATTCAGACGAATGAGCTCTTGCTGCACACCGGGAGGTGCATGTTGTGGAACCAATGCATTCTTCTCCCGCAGGGGTTCAGGTTGGTAGACGATCGGTCAACCATGGCCTGGCAAGTGCTTGTATTTCAGCGCTTGTAAGAGATTTCAATTCGTCAGCTGCTCCTTCTTCTACAACGATGTCTCAACTCACCTTCATTCGGGAGGATTTATGATTCAGCGATGTTGTATTCTTTTTCTCCTGCTCGCGATAACAGCGCAATGGACGTCCGCCCAAACGGCCCCCACCGTTGGGCTGCGGGAGAATACGCCCACCGTTCACTCGTTTATCAATGCGCGGATTGTTGTCGCCCCGGGCAAAATCATTCCACTGGGAACACTCGTGATCCGCAACGGTGTCATTGAAGCTGTCGGTGAAAAGGTTGTTCCACCGGCAGATGCGCGCATCTGGGATATGAAAGGGCGAACACTCTATCCTGGCCTCATTGAGATATCGTCTGACATCGGTATGCCGAAACCACCGCAAGCTCCATCGGGAAATCCGTTCGACGTCTCCGCCGCTCAACAGCAGCAACAACCCGAGAGACCGAAAGGGGCGGCACACTGGAATGCGAAGATGCACGCCGAGTTCAGCGCCGACCAGGAATTCGTTCCTGACTCGAAAGCGGCAGAGAAACTCCGTTCGCAAGGATTTACCCTTGCTCTTGCAACTCCGCAACGCGGAATTTTCCGCGGCACCAGCGCACTCGTCAACCTGGGTGACGGTGCGGCATCGGACCTCATCGCCAAACCCAAGGTTGCACAAAACGTGAGCTTTGAACAGTCTGGCGGTTTCACCGGCGGATATCCGAATTCGCTGATGGGAATTATTGCCTTTATCCGGCAATCGTATCTCGATGCCGATTGGTACCGTAAGGCTCAGGACTCTTACGCCAAGAACCCGGCCGGACAGAGACGTCCCGAGGTAAACACTGCTCTTGCCGCACTAGCAGAGGCTGCGCAAATCCGGATGCCAGTAGTCGTTGACGTCAACAGTGACCTCAATTTCCTTCGGGCGGCCAAGATCGGAAAGGAATTCGCTCTTAACCTCTGGATCCTCGGAAGCGGTCAGGAATATCGGCGCATCGATGCTGTCAAAGCCACGAAGATCCCGGTCATCGTTTCCCTGAATTACCCCGAAGCCCCCTCGGTCGATGCACCCGAAGAGGCAATGAATGTGACTCTTGAAGAGCTTCGTCATTTTGACGCTGCGCCGGAAAACGCTGGCCGATTGCTCGGCGCAGGCATCCCGATCGCTTTGACATCCTCACAGCTGAAGGATCCGGGAACATTTTTAGCACAGGCTCGCAAAGCAATTGAGCGTGGACTGAATGCCGATGCTGCTCTTGCGGCGCTGACCACAACGCCGGCGAAATGGCTCGGAGTGGAGAACCGCTGCGGAACGCTGGAACCTGGTAAGGCGGCAAACCTGGTTGTAACCGATGGTGATTTGTTTGGGGAAAAGACGAAAATCCAGGATGTCTGGATAGACGGAAACAGGTACGAAGTCAAAGCGATTCCGTTCGCGGATGTCCGTGGTGTCTGGGATACCCGAAGCAATTTTGAAACCGGTACGTTGTCCCTCCGAGGTGAGATTGACAAACCTTCCGGCACATTGCGCGTCAAGGGCAAAGACTTGCGTCTCGGTTCAGTGACTCTCGGCGGAGGCCGGATTGCGATCTCGTTCGCTGGAGACTCCAGCGGCACCATTGGCACCGTACGGATGTCGGCGACCGTCAACGACAAGGAGATGTTCGGAATTCTTGAAGCTCCTGACGGTACCGTATTCAATTGGAGCGGAACGAGAAAAGAACCACCACGTGACGAGCCCGACACAGCCAAGCCCAAAAAGTCCGAGATGGCAACCTCTCCTGCTACGTTTCCACCGACAGACTACGGCAGAGTGAAACTTCCGGAGCAATCCGAATACGTTCTAGTCAAGAATGGAACCGTCTGGACTCAAGGCCCGCAGGGAAAACTCCTGACCGCAGACATTCTCATGACCAAAGGAAAGATCACGAAAATAGGCTCAAACCTCGCAGCGCCAACGGGCGCTTTGGTCGTCGATGCAACCAACAAACACATTAGTCCGGGCATCATTGATTGCCACTCTCATACAGCAGCCGCCAGCATCAACGAAGGCGGACAGGCAATTACCTGTGAAACGCGCATTGAGGATGTTCTTGACCCGAACGAGATCTGGATCTACCGTCAACTTGCCGGCGGAACGACGATGGCAAACGTTCTTCATGGCTCGGCAAATCCGATTGGCGGACAGAACTCGATCGTCAAATGGCGATGGGGGGGACTCACAGAAGACTTGCTAATGGCCGGCGCACCGCCGGGCGTCAAGTTCGCTCTGGGTGAAAACGTCAAGCAGAGCAATTTCTCTGTGCAAGGTCGGGCTGCGCGTTACCCTCAAACCCGAATGGGCGTGGACCAATTGATTCGTGACCGGTTCAGCGCGGCGCTTGACTATGAAAAAGCGTGGAATGAATGGACAAAAGACAAAACGAAAATTCCGCCCCTCAAAGACCTGGAACTCGATTGTCTCCTCGAAATCGTGAAAGGGAAGCGTGAAATCCACGCTCACGGCTACAGGCAGGATGAACTCCTTCTGTTGATGCGTATCGCTGAGGACTATGGCATTCGGGTTGCGACATTCCAGCATGTGCTCGAAGGCTACAAAGTGGCTGATGTGATGGCCAAACACGGGGTCGGAGGTTCTACATTCAGCGACTGGTGGGCCTATAAAATCGAGGCGTGGGATGCGATTCCGGGCAACGGCCCGTTGATGCATGATCAGGGTGTTGTCGTTTCGTACAACTCCGACAATGACCAGCTTTCCACCCGGCTTAATTGGGAAGCGGCAAAGGCTGTCAAATACGGATTGTCGGAAGAGGAAGCATTCAAGTTTGTGACTATCAATCCCGCGAAGCAGTTGAAGATCGACAAATGGGTTGGCTCACTCGAACTGGGGAAAGATGCCGACTTCGTGATCTGGAATGGCAACCCCCTCTCAACGTATACCAGGTGCGAACAAACCTGGATCGACGGAAAGAAATACTTCGATATTCAGGAAGACAAGCTCATGCAGGAGCAGATAACGAAAGAACGGGCCGCACTGATTCAGAAGATTCTTGCCAGCAAGAAAACAACTCCGCCTGCGACCGGTGGTCCGCCTGCGCGGTTCCGCCGACCGAACGAAGACGGTCAGCAATCATCAAAGGAGGGCCTGAGCCATGAAACGAACTAACTTTGTTCTGTTCGTCGCCCTTCTCTTGTGTTCTGCTGGAGCGTTTGCATCCGACGCCGTGCCGGCGGCAAAACAGAAGAAACCGATTGCGCTCGTTGGCGGCACCATTCACACTGTGAGCGGCGGTGTGCTTGAGAACGCAACAATTCTTTTTGAAAAGGGGAAGATTACCGCGTTAGGGATGAATATCGCGATTCCTGCCGATGCTGAACGCATCGACGTGAGCGGGAAACATCTGTACCCCGGCATCATCGATTCCTATACAAACATGGGGCTGACGGAAATCGGCTCCGTTCGGGGAACCATCGACTTTGCAGAGACAGGAACGATTAATCCAGGCATTCGGGCAGAAGTAGCCGTGAATCCGGAGAGTGAATTGATACCGGTTGCGCGCTCTCTCGGGGTTGCGATCGTTGCCACGGTCCCCGGCGGAGGGCTCATCTCCGGCCTCGGTGCAGCCCTGATGCTCGATGGTTGGACGTGGGAAGACCTGACGCTCAAGAGTGGTCTTGCGCTCGTCGTTAATTGGCCGGCGATGGTGTACACACCTTCTCCCCGCGCTCGAACTACAAAAGAAGAGTGGCAGAAGCAGCGCGATGACCAGCTCAAGGCGCTCCGTGAGGCATTTGCTAGTGCACGGGCATATATGACGGCGAAAACAGCAGAGAAACAAAAAGGCGTGCGGTACCACGAGACCGACTCTCGATGGCAATCGATGATTCCTGTTCTCGAAGGGAAGATTCCCGTCTTCGTCGTGGCGAATGAGCTCAGCCAGATTCAGGCCGCCATAACCTGGGCCGAGGCGGAAAGTGTAAGACTCGTCATCGTTGGAGGCAAAGATGCCTGGCTTGTCCGGGATCAGCTCAAGGCCAAGGACATACCTGTCATTGTCACTGATATCCAGGCCGCACCCTCACGCCGATGGCAGGGATACAGCGAGGTCTTTACTCTGCCGATGAGATTGCATGATGCGGGCATCCGCTTCTGCATCACAGGCGATGGAAGTGCGTCGAATTCGCGCAACACGCCCTATCACGCTGCCAACGCCGCCGCATACGGATTGCCGAAAGATGAAGCGCTCAAGTCCATTACGCTGTACGCCGCGCAGATCCTGGGTATTGCCGACAAGGTCGGATCGCTGGAGATAGGCAAGGACGCGACGCTCATCGTCACGACGGGTGACCCCCTCGAACCTCCGACCGTGACCGAACAGATGTTCATCCAGGGCAAGAAGATCAACATGACAGACAAGCATAAGCAGCTCTACGAGAAGTACAAACAGAAATACGGACAGGTGAATGAAAAATAGCCCACGATTGTAATCGTGGGAGGCGAAATGCGAGGGCGCTCAACAATGGGCGCCCTCTCCTTTTGTTGTCATCCCTCACGCAATCGCTGGGCCAGCAGACCCAGGAACGCGCCAACATCCGTCACAATGCCGATGGTCTGCCGCGATCCACGATCTGAGAGTTTTGTCACGACGGCAGGGTTGATATCCACACACACCATCCGCACCCACGACGGCAGCATGTTGCCCACGCCAATTGAGTGCAACATGGACGAAAGGCAAACGACCATCTTTGCACTTGAAAGAAGGTCAGCATATGCTTCTTGCGCTTTGATGAGATCCATCATTGTATCGGGCAGCGGGCCGTCGTCGCGGATCGAGCCGGCCAGAATGAATGGCACACCGCGCCGCACACACTCGTACATCACCCCCGAGCGCAGCACTCCGGATTCCACCGCGCCTTGAAGCGATCCACATCGGTTGATCACGTTAATAGCCCGCATGTGGTTCTTGTGCCCCTCTTCGATCGGAACACCACGCTCCAAGTCGACCCCGAGAGAAGTGCCGTACAACGCGTGTTCAACGTCGTGAACAGCGAGCGCGTTGCCGGAGAGTAGAGCATCGACATATCCATTGCGGATCAGCTCACAAAAAGCGGTTACTCCACCCGTATGGATTACGACCGGCCCCGCAACGAATATGATGCGTCCTCCTTCTGTCTTTAGCTGACGCATCAAATCGGCGACTTTGCGGGCGGCTGTCTCAGTGCGACGCTCGGACGAGATCTCGTTCGCCATAAAAGCAAAGCCGAGGCGGTCGCGTTCTTTGAACTCCGGCTGAATGCGGATCCCATGTACACCGCAGACGATCAAATCACCTCGCCGGACATCCCGCAGTTTGCGGCATTCAGCACTACTTCCTTCGACAACGATGACTGCATCCATTCGCTGTTTGCCAACTTCCAACCATCTGTCCCGGGCGCGAAGAAACGTCCGATGGTTGGTCGTTGAATAGAAATCGTCTGGCACAACGTGGTCGGCTTCGGCCATCCGCAGGGTGGCGTTCGCAACGGCGGTCTGGTAACAGCCTAACTCGACGAGTTCTTCAAGTGTCTTGGCTAAGATCTCCGGAGTCCCGGCGGTCACCCTCAACTCCAGGTGAGAAAAGTCTTCGTTGGTCCTTCCCAGGTTGAACTGTACGACCTCGAATTCTGACCCGCATGCTATCACACGGTCGAAGACCTTCGAAAGAATCTGCGAGTCGACCAGATGTCCGTCGGCTTGAATGATTTCAGAGTACATTTTCAACCCTTCCCCTGGTGAGTGAACTTCGCTGTCTGTAGGTATACTACGACGGGTTCGCGTTTATTCCGTCTTTCTGTGTCCTCTCTATAATGTAAGAGATTCCCCGTCATTGGCAACTGCCATTGATTACGCCGCTGAATATTTCTACCTTTTGTTGAACTCTTTTGTCACATCCCGTCATGGCATCATACTCGACTATGCGGCCTCTTCTCCTCGGTCCCCCCGCAGGAAATGTTTTAACCCTCCTTTTGTTGCTGGTTGCGGTTCTTGTGTCCGTGTGGTTGCTGTCCGTGCTTTCAAAATGGGTCACTGAAAAAGTCTGGAAAGGAAAAGCGAGAATGCAGAACTCTCTTAAGGAATTCGAATCACTTCTGTCGATGGCCCTTCCATTACTCCAGTCAATCTCTGAATCTGAGAGCTCGATTCGTCCCGCATCGGACAAATGGTCAAAGAAAGAAATCCTCGGCCACCTCATCGATTCGGCTAGCAATAACCACCAGAGATTCGTGCGGGCGCAGCTCAGCAGCGAAATCAGGCTTCCCGAATACGAGCAGGAGCGCTGGGTCCGTGCGCAATCGTACGAAACCGAATCGTGGGAAAATATTGTGGAGCTCTGGAAGTCGTTCAACCTTCACCTGCTTCACGTGGCTGCGAAAATCCCAGTCGACAAAGCAAACAGTCTGTGCTTCATTGGAGAGAATGAACCCGTGACGCTTGAATTCTTGTTTAGCGGCTATGTGGATCATGTGAAGCACCACCTCCAGCAGATACTCACTGAACATCCGCTGAAGGACGTGGGAGTCTGACGGAACACGTTGTAAGGAGAGACCATTGGGATTTCGAGTGACTTTTGCCTACCTTTTGGCAGACGGGAATCAGACACTACAATAGCGAAGCCGCATCCATAATTGCGAAACTCAGCGTGCGAATTGCAATCATTTCCGACATTCACTCCAACCTTGAAGCGCTCACCAGCGCCTTCGCTGCCATTGATGCCGAGCACGTCGATACGATCGTGTGCCTCGGCGACATAGTCGGGTATGGCGCAAACCCAAATGAGTGCCTCAGTCTTGTGCGATCACGTTGTTCGACAATCCTGCTCGGCAATCACGATGCTGCTGCCCTCGATCTCTCTTTTGCGAATCAGTTCACGCTGAACGCCCAACTTTCCGCAATCTGGACATTCGGCATCCTCCTCGACGAAAACAAAGCCTTCCTGAAAGATCTTCCACAGGACAAAACCCTCGGCGATGTGCTGCTTTCCCACGCATCCCCTTTTGAGCCCAAGGAATGGCATTATGTCATCAGTGAATACGACACCCGCGAAGCGTTCCGTGCTTTTACCGAGAGGATTTGCTTCATCGGCCATTCGCACATCCCCGTCATCTTCTCGGAGCGCGGGAAAGCAGCGACCGTTTCCGAGACGGGCCGGTTCATTGTCAACGTTGGTAGCATAGGTCAACCACGCGATGGAAATCCGAACCTCAGTTTCGGAATTTTCGATACCGAGTTATGGTCTTACCAGAATGTGCGCATCGGCTACGACATTGACACTGCGGCGGAGAAGATTCGAAAAGCCGGATTGCCGCGCACGCTTGCCGAACGGCTCTACCATGGCATGTAAGAACTGCTGTTGAAGTTGAGGGATAAGGCTTATCGCGTAGGAAGCAAAGCGAGGAGTTGTTCTTTCTTCATCGTCGAAACCGCAACACACACGGCCTCCTCTGTTTTCCACAGTATTACGTTGCAGTCCGGGTGACTGGGGTCTGTATACCACCCCGATTGTGCCAGAGCTCTTTTTGCAGCGAGGGGCAGTGAGATCTGCGTCCCGTACAGGGCATCGTCATCGCTTACCTCAAAGACGTACACCGACTCGCTTCCTATCTTAAAGAACAGATGTGCCCTTTTCACCCCACTGCATTCAGAGGCGGAACCTCCACTCCAATCGCAGTTGCGCAACTTGGGGATGTCAACGCCAAACTGGAGATCGCTCTTCCGAAAGAAGTCGCCCATGCTCTCAGGAACGGTCGTCACCATTGCGGGCAGCATTATTCCGGCCTGCAGGAGCGCAAAATTCGCGAAGGATTGATGAATGATATCGTTCGACGAGGAGTGTGCAGTCATTTGATATAACGGATCCACCCGAGTACTGACCATCAGAAAGAACAGCGTGGTCACAATTCCTGCTGCCAACGCAGGAGTGACGACCCGCAGGGGAAACAAGCTGGCCAGCCAGGATTCTTGATCCGGCTCAAGCTGTTCGAATTCCAGTCGAAGGGACTTGAGAATAGAAGATCGGATGTTGCGGGGGGTTGGAATCTGCTTCACGTTCTGTCGAACCATGTCCTTCGACAGTTTTTCCAGCACAACTTCTCCGCGGCACGGCTTGCACTTGTCGAGATGAGCCTGTAACTCTTCTTCTAGACCGTTGGGAAGCGACCCGTCAATTGCGTCACCAGCAAACTGCTGGGCTTCTTTACAATCCACAATACCACCTCACGAGACAAGATAACAATGTACTTTGTCATCCTCCCTAATCATCCTTAATCATGCCCTGCTGTTTTGCATATTCAATAAGCTCGGCCTGCAGCAGCTTTCGTCCCCGATGCAGACGCGACCGGACGGTTCCGATAGGGCATTCAACAAACTCTGCAATCTCTTCGTACGTCAATCCCTCGATATCGCAGAGGATGACGACGGTTCTGAAATCGTCCGGCAGACCTTGCAACGCCTTCGTGACCTCATCACCAAGCAGGTTGCCGTACAGCTGTTTCTGGAGATCGTTTGGATCCGTTGATTCGGCACGGATCGTATTGTAGAAGTTCTCGATGTCTTCGTAATCGACCTTATCCGGTTCTTTTGTCTCTTTCCGGTACCGGTTGATATACGAATTCTTCATGATCCTGAACAACCACGCACGGATATTCGTTCCCTTCTCGTACTTATCCCAGAAGCGATACGCTTTGAGATAGGTCTCCTGCAGCAGATCGTGTGCGTCGTCTTGGTTTCCTGTTGTCCGGAGAGCGAAATTGTACAGCACATCCATATGAGGCAGGGCTTCTGCCTCAAATTCGGTGTGCTTCTTCTTCGTACTTCGAGAAACAACAGGCTGAACGACAGGAGTCATGGATCGCCTTGACTAAACCCCGGATCGAACTATGAATTGACCCATCGATCGCGGGGAATCAGTGGCGACCTGGAGTGCGAACAAGAGAGTATTGCAGTGAGTTCTGAACCTGAAGATCTCCGGCAAACAACCTTCCCTGAACCGACGGGGCGATACGATTTGGAACTGAACGTGTCTCAAAATAGCAAAATCCCTCCGCGAGTGCAATACTGCAAATAAGGCATGAACACTTAAGGCTTGATGAGCAGTGCCTGAACACGCTCCGCTGTGATCCGTTGATCCATCTTGATCTCGGAACCGCTCAGCAGAGCATCCCGGACATCGACCTCCTGGAATGCACCAAAGATACTCAGATCGCCGATGTCGACAATTTTCCCAACTAGCTCGACGCGGCCGTTTTGCATGTTCAACTCTTCGTCCAGATTGATTCCAATATCAACCCTCACCGCGGATACCTGGTCGTTCGCCTTCAACTGCGCGTTCCGCAAAATCACATCATAGAGGTACTTGGTGCTCAACGGGAGTCCTTCGTACGCGGCGAGGTCGGCTTGTTGGTACGTTCCGGTCGCGATCGCATGCAGGCTTGTCAGGAGCCCGACATAGTTGAGCTTTCGAACGAACATCTTCTCCCGGTCACCCGGCCAACCGCCGGATTCTACCAGGACTGTGCTCGTTCCCCATTTCTGGACATTGTCTCCGAACGCGCGCGGCTCGAACGTCTCATCGTACTTAGAGACATGCCCCGGAATGAACTCCTGCAAGACGGAGGCAAATGTCGAAGCAACTTCCTTCGCCGCTACACGGATATCATTGTCGCTTCGCGATTCATCAAAGGCGGGGGCAAGCAAGGCGACGGCGCAGACATTTTTTGAATTCCCCACCGTGTACCGCGGGTCCTGATCGTGGAGATTGAATCCGAAGTGAGGCTGGTACGTGTCCCGTGTTTCTTTCAGGATGTGCGCCTCCGGTGTCCCCAACGTCAACGCGTCACGATTCATGTCAATGGATTGTGCAGTGCGCCGTTGAAATCGTTCGGCGCCATCTGGATTTACCATCGGGATAATCAGAAGGCTCAGAGCATCGAGAATCGTCCGGCTCACGACATGG
Source organism: Bacteroidota bacterium (assembly GCA_015661185.1). Classification (GTDB taxonomy): domain Bacteria; phylum Bacteroidota; class Ignavibacteria; order UBA10030; family UBA10030; genus UBA9647. The sequence goes on along the minus strand of JACVXU010000027.1, from coordinate 6,011 downwards.
TCCCGCGCGCGCGCGAAGAAATTGAGCATGTCCAGTAACGCCATCGTTGCCGTCGGCTCATCGCCATGCATCTGGGACCAGAGAAAAACTTTGACACTGCCTGTCCCAAGCCTCAACAGAGAAATTGTCCGCCCCTCTGCTGATTGCCCCAGGGGAATCGTTGTAAGGAGATTCATTGACCTGAATGACTCCAGCCAACGGAGCATATCCGCCTGAGTGAACCGACGTGAGACAATCTCCGTCATTCGATAGGTTGCATAAGTTTCAAAAAGTTCCCTGGCAACAACAAACCGTTGTTGACCCTCGGCAGACGAGAAAGAACTGCTCATAAGTGCGACTTGAAGGATTGATTTGGTTTGGCGATCACACGGGAGTGGTGGTCAAGCAACAATAGACTCCCGTAGTAGATTGAGACGGTTTGCAGGTGCGTTTTCAAGATAGGTGGAAATCATCAAAATTACACCTGTTTACCAAATGTACTCGTCCGGGACCCGAAAGGCCCGATCCCCAAGGGCAGCGCGGATTGCAAACACTCGCCCTGCGGGGCGCACCAAAAAAAAAGGTCGGATTCACCATCCAACCTTTTAAACAACAATCACAAAACCGCATTCTTCAGAAGGGGCGAGAGAAGCGGAAGATGAAGTGTGCGGTATCCCTTCGATCCGTGCGCCATACCAGCGCTAGCCGGAACGAGCCGTTTCGCGATGCAATTCCTGCTCCAACATCGTGCCTGAAATCAGAGACCTTCATGTCGCTGAAACCGCTCGTCCACAAAGCGTTGGCGTCCACGTTGCGCACAATGCCGGCATCCGTCAGCACGAGGAGATTGAATCCACGCATCAACCAGCTTGGCCAGAAACTGAGATCGCCGAGAAAGTCGCCATTGACGATGAGCTCTGCATTCATCAAGAGCATCCTGTTTCCCATTTCACCTTTGAACGGGTACCCCTGAAGCGTTCCGAGGCCGCCAATCTCATACGTCTTTTGAAAAGGCAGGTCTCCTTCAGAGGTGCCAACCCGGAAGCGAATATTCACGTTATCATACCGACCCAATGGCTGATAGCGACGAATATCGACAACATATCGGTTGAAGGCGAAGTCCCCTCCGAAATCTTTGTCTGCAACCTCCGCCGTCGCCAGCATGCTCCACCCTTCGGGACCGTAGATTGTTGTCGTCACTGTGCTCAGGCCGGCGGACGAAACAATGCTTCGCATTCGACCATTGTCAATCGCCGGATTCGGACGAAATCGCTTGTTTCCTCCGAAGATTGACCACTCTGTCTGGTTCTCCATCGACCAGTATTCGTCGGAGAGATATCCCGCCTTCACTTGACCGGTGAGATAGTCCCGCTGCGTGGCATATCCAACATTCACACCAAATCCATCGCGACGGAAATAGTCGCGATAGTCTTCGTGAATGAGGATAGCCGCTGCCGTGTTTTCGTGGACGCCGATAAGCCAGTCGTCTTTTGTATCGGTCAGGCTGTGTCCTTCTACCTCAATCTCGAAAAGTTGTCCATCGTCAAACGCGAATTGTCTGCTCAGGCCCAGGTTGCCACGCCAGTGTCGCGACTTGAATCCGTACCCGACAGATCCATACAGGCTGTACGATCGCTGATCGTCCCAATAGTATCGCTTTTCCGATCCGGCGCCGAGGAAAAGACCTTCAACCCGATTGTACCGAAAGATGAAGTTGTCAAGATTTGTCGTTTCGTTGACCCAGTTCGCATTCAGTTTTGTCGAAGAACGGCGGAAGTTCTTCTCTTCTTCCCTGTAGGTTTTTCCCTTCTTCGAGCTACCCCTGTCGATATATCCCACGACAACGGCATCATCATCTTTGTTTACTTCTCCATTGATAACTTTGATGTTTCCGCCGATGTACGCTCCGTCTCTTATATAGATATCCCCGCCAACGACGAGCACATCACCGTTGATACGCCCGTATACGGTCAGGTCACCTCCTTTGACAACCAGGTTCGTGTTGACGGTGTCACCCTTCTGGATGACGGTGTTACCCTGGTATGTCAAGTTACTGTCTTCCGCGACGGATGTCACGATATCGCCTGACGGCTCTTGCGATTGCACCTGCTTGAACACATTCTTCTTCAAAGGGGGCTGCTCGCTGCGACCTGAAAACTCCCTTTCAAGTCTATCGATCACATCCTCGACAATCGACCCAATGCGCTGGCCAAGGTTTTCATGCTTGTCGTTCTCAGCGGTTTCTTTCTTTGCAGATTGTGCTTCAGCCATCGCCAGCATGAAAACGGTGCACAGAAGCATCATTGAGATTCTGGAGAAGAGAGTCATGACGTCGCCTCGGGGAATGTGGATAGATTATCTAAACCTACGCTGATTTTGCTGGAAAAGTTGCGCAAGGGATCTTACATGAGCCAACTCCTGCCTGGTAGGTACGGGTTTGGTCGAATCTGACAAAATTTCTAAAGAGGGCGAATTTTCGTATATTGATAACGGAAATTGATCTCATATATGAGGCGCATATGCGTTTGACCATCAATATTGACCATATTGCCACTCTCCGCAATGCCCGGGGCGGCCACGAGCCCAGCCTCGTTGAGGCAACCAGGATTTGTGAAGCGGCAGGCGCTCACGGCATCGTTTGCCATCTCCGCGAGGATCGACGCCACATTCGCGATACCGACGTCCGTGAGCTCCGGAAGACGATCACAACCAAACTCGACCTTGAGATGGCCGCAATCGATGAGATAATCCAGGTCGCGTTGGAAGTTGTTCCCGATTTTGTGACGCTGGTCCCTGAACGCCGCCGGGAATTGACAACGGAAGACGGGCTCGATGTCAGGGCCAACAAGCTCCATCTCAAGGAAGTGATCAAAACCTTCCACCAGCACAGGATCGCGGTAAGCCTTTTCGTGAATCCAATCAGAGAGCAAATTGAGGCGGCGCACGAGATAGAGACGGACATGATCGAGATTCACACCGGAGAATATGCTGAAGCACGCAACTCACTTCATCAGCAGGAACTGCTCGCCCAGGTCGCACAGGCTGCAGCACTTGCCAAGTCGCTTGGCCTGGGTGTCCACGCGGGACATGGACTCAACTATTCAAATGCCGGTGCGATCGCCGCGATCCGGGCTATTGACGAGCTCAGCATTGGCTACTCAATTGTGGCTCGTTCAATGTTTGTCGGATTGGAGTGCGCGGTCAAAGAAATGCGCTCACTCGTCCATCAAGAGTAGCACAGCACGACACCCCCCAGATCATACTCGCGGAGGACCCATGAGACTGACACTCGCTCTTGTCTTTTTCCTCTTTCTTGCCACGACCATTGTCGTCGGTCAATCAGCATATCCATCCTACTTTAAACAGAATGACTTCCTGCTCGCGTCTCCCGGGGCTTTCAAGTTTGGACTTTACGGGTACGATAACCCGGCGCTCACATCCCTTCTTCGCGAACCGGATTTCTCGTTGCTCTGGTCGGACCAGAACGGGAAGTGGAGTGATTTCAACCGGTGGGGAGTTTTTGCCGCGGCGCCGGGAATCGGGTTTGGACTGGTTCATGAAAAAGCCGGGGCACGCTACGTTACAGACTATCGAGTCTCTCTCTCCATGGGCAACCGGACCCTCAGTTCGGGCATAGCGTACGCCTGGTCGAATGGTTACACAAAGCTCTTCAATCGTTCGAGTCTTGTGACCATAGGAAGCTTGTATCGCCCGACACGCTTCGTCTCGGCTGGATTTATCGGCACGCTCTCCACTCAAACCGGGGGATCAAACGAAGCCGCTGTTGATGTTGCTATCCGTCCCTTTGGCAGTGAATTGCTTACTCTCTTCGGCGACTACGCACTTCAAACCGGACAGGCACTTGCCGACGGACATTGGAGCACCGGCGGCGCATTCGAAATCCTCCCTGGCATTTGCCTTACCGGTCGCTACTTCGATAGCAAAGGGTTCACGGTCGGTATTCAGCTGAGCCTCGGTCGAATCGGCATCACCTCGCAAGTCCATTATGACGCACATCGGAACCACCGCTACAATACCTACGGCCTGAGGATTGGCGCATTTGACCGCACCTTGTTCACGACTCGCAAGAGCAGCTACCTCAACTTCAATTTGCTTGGCCCCCTGAAGTACCAGCGATTCCAATTCCTCGACAATGGTCATTCGCTCATCGATCTTCTCGACGCGGTCGGCGCGGCGAAAGACGACCCGTCTGTTGCCGGCATTGCCATCAACACGTCGGGCATGGTTGGGGATAAGGAACTTCTCTGGGAAGTGAGAGAGAAACTCAAGGACTTCAAGAGCACGGGCAAACGCGTTGTCATCTTCATCGACCAGGCTGACATGAACAAGTACCACTTCGCGTCGGTTGCCGACAAGATTGTGATGGACCCGCAGGGGTTGATTCAACTCAACGGATTCGCCATGGGGCGCACATTCCTGAAGGGCACCCTTGAGAAGATTGGCATCGGATTTGATGAGTGGAGATTCTTCAAGTACAAATCTGCGAATGAGAGCTTGTCGCGGGACAAGATGTCCGATGCGGATCGTGAGCAGAGACAGCAGCTTGTTGATGATAACTATAAGCTCGCGAAGACAGACATCTGTGCCAGCCGTGGTTTTCTATCGGAACAATTCGACACGATGATCAACAGCGAAGTTGCTTACATGCCGCATGATGCTGTTGGTAAGGGACTGGTCGATACGCTGGGCCGGTGGGAGACTGTGGAGCAAGTCATTAAACTACTTGAGGGAGCACCAAAGCGCTATGTTGGCGCCTCATCTCTTGAGCGGTTTGTTCGCCCGACTGATCATCGCTGGAGCGAGCCGCCGACGATTGCCGTTCTCTACGCACTCGGCGCTTGTGCAATGGACGAAGGAATCACCGCCCGGCGGCTTGTAAACGATGTCGAATTTGCTGTCAATAACCGCAACGTGAAAGCCATCGTCCTTCGAGTCGATTCCCCGGGCGGTGACCCGATGGCTTCGGATTACATCGCTGAAGCTCTGAGAAAAGTGAGGGGAAAGAAGCCAATTATCGTCTCTCAAGGGGCTGTTGCTGCCTCAGGAGGATACTGGCTTTCGATGTATGCAGACACTATCGTTGCGGCACCGACGACGATTACCGGCTCCATCGGAGTTATTGGCGGCTGGCTGTACAACAAAGGGATCAAGGAAACCCTGGGGATGTCCACCGACCTTGTGAAAACCGGTGACCATGCTGACCTTGGCTTCGGCTTTACGCTTCCTTTTGTCGGACTGGGATTGCCGGACCGGAATATGAATGAGGCAGAACGTTCACGTATGGAATACACGATACGGTCGATGTACAAGGACTTCGTTCAGCGCGTTGCCACGGGTCGCAACAGAAGTGAAGACCACATCGCGTCCATCGCCCAGGGGCGCGTCTGGTCAGGATACGACGGTCTTGCAAACGGCCTTGTCGATGTACTTGGCGGCCTCGAGATTGCGATCGATATTGCAAAGAAGAGGGCGGGCATTCCAAGCACCGATGAAATAAATATCCTTCAGTTGCCGCGTCCCGGGTTCATCAATTTCAATCAGTTCATCCCCAAGCTTGTCGGGCTCGAAACCAAACAACAAGACCCTTTGATGGAGCACCTTCTCTTCCGGCTGAGACACAACGGTCAGGTCATGATGGTTCTCCCCCTGGAGGATATTGACTTCAATAGGGTGTACTAGCGTCGCGTCTCGCATGTACTTTGAGAAGATCTTGCGGGTGAAATTTGTCTGTCGCAAGACGGGTCACAACGTTCGTAGCATTTGACTTTTTGTACAATCTCCGGCAAAAGCAAAACACACACCCCTTCTGCCAGAAAGTGTCAGGACATCCGCCAAAGAGCATGGCGGATGAACAAGTCCTGACACCGCGACGTGGGGTTTTCGTCTATGTCTAAGAGTTTCACATACAGTAATCACTTCCAATAAGGTGGAGAGCCAAGCAATGAACAAAAACATCCGGCTGTTGTTCTTCCAGGTCGTATTCCTCACCATGTCAGCTACAGCGCAGGAAA
>JACVXU010000026.1 GCA_015661185.1 Bacteroidota bacterium | reverse complement strand
CGTCATTCCCGGAGCTGTCATATTTCGCCAACAGAACTCCGGTCTCGAACTGATCCCCAGGCGGGGTGTGCCGGAGCCATCCCGTGACATAGACATTGGCGCTGGCGTCGATCGCTATCGCACGCAAGCCACTCGACGCCGACGCCGGGATGATCCGCACCCACTCGACCGTCCCGTCGGGCCCGAACTTGGCGATGCCCCCGGAACCGTCTGGGTGCGCTGGGAACACGCCGACGCCAGTGAACGTGATGGGACCATGCGTGTTGAAAGCCACGTAGCAGTTGCCTGCGGCATCAAGCACGACGCCGTAGATTGAGTTTTTGTGCTGATGGCTCTGGCTCGGTGCGACGGTAACGACCAGAGCTGAACTCAGCGCAATCATAATTGCCGAGAGCATTAGAATCGTTCTGTAACGACATCAGGGAAAGCTACTCACCGCGCTCGATGAGAGAGAATCGAATGGATGAAGTGATCGGTGCTATGTGGCAATTATAGGAAAATCCTGAACTATTGTCAATTGTTGGGATGATGCAGATTCTGCTGTTACCATTGAGAGAAATGCACTCCTGTGACGCGACAATTCCGATATTTCAGTACTTTGAATCGAATAGGTCTTAACCTTCTCACTTTTCGCAATGATGCCCACTCTATTCACGACAGGAAGTTCTATGAAATGGGCGCTGACGTCTTTACTTGTGCTCTCGGCTTCGTCGGCGGCATTTGCACAGGATTCCGCTCAGGCTCCCCGGATCCTTACCATTGCCCATCGTGGCGCATCTGCAATTGCGCCAGAGAATACCATCGCGGCTTTCCGCAAAGCGATTGAGCTCCGCGCCGACGCTCTCGAGTGTGACATTCATCAGACGAAGGACGGACATCTCGTCCTGCTCCATGACGATCGTGTCAACCGCACAACGAATGGCTCGGGATCCGTTGCCAAGATGTCTCTTGAAGAGATCAGAGCGCTTGATGCCGGATCCTGGTTCAACACCGATTACGCCGCTGAACGGATCCCCACGCTGGAAGACCTCATTCTGCTTGACAGTACTGTTCTGCTTATCCTGGAACCGAAGCATGGTTCGGACGTGTATCCCGGCATTGAAGCTCGCATCGTGGAAGCAGTGCGGAAACATAACGCAGAAGGCCGAACGATCCTTAAATCGTTCGACACGGATGTATTGGAGACTTTCGCAATGCTCGCCCCGGAAATTTCACGGCTGTATGTCTTTGTGGGCCATCTGAGCTGGCTGAGCGTGACGATTGATCGAGGAATCAGCTTCGGAGATGTCCTTGATCTGGATGTCCAGTGGCTACAGGTGTGGCGACCGTTTGCGAGCCGGTCATTCATCGAGAAAGCGCACGCGAGCGGCAAGAAGGTGGTTGTCTGGGGAGTTCATGAGAAGGAAGATATAGAAGAGGCGATCAGGATCGGAGCCGATGGGCTGGAATCGGACCACCCAGATCGCGTCGACGAAGCACTTCGAAAAATGCAGGGGTCACCGGAGAAACAGTAATCTCATCCTCAGGCGACGCCTTACCGAGCGTGAACGCCTTTAGAAATTCGTTCATCAGCGGGATCGAGATGGCGGGGCCCGCAATATTCATCTGGGCATCCGGCATCTCACTCCCGTGCTCACTTCCGCCCCAACGATGAATTCACAATGGCGAGCAGCTTGGAAAATGAGAATGGTTTTTCAATGTACTCTTCCGCCCCAAGCTGCCTGCCAAGCTTCCCAGCCATCGCTTCAACACTCCCTGTGATGAAGACGAAAGGAATCCCTTTTATCTGCGGGTCTTCCTTGAGCATCTTGAGTGTATCGAATCCGCTGAGCTCGGGCATATTTATGTCGCAGATGATGAGATCCGGAAGGTGCGCTTTCGCCATCTCAATGCCGGTCGTGCCATCTGTTGCCGCAAGCGCAGTATATCCTGCTTTCTGAAGGGCACGCTGCACTGTTTGACGCTCAATCGAGTTATCGTCGATGATGAGGATTGTGGGCATTGTCGATTTCCTCCTAACGCAACGGCTGACCAGGAACAGCGGGCAAGTTGAACGGCCGCTCATACTTATCAATGCACGCGACCGCTTGGATGACAGCCTTGTTGTTCAGAATTACGATGGGCCAGTCAGAAACGTAATTGCGCATCCGGCAACCAGAGAGGCTTATAGTCAGTTTCTTGTTCCCCCGTACGAGCACGAAGTCCTGTGACTTTCCAATCGTGGACAGGGCACCGTTGCGGCCGGAGAACGCCTCGACATTCGAGATGGCCGTGTGTCCCTCCCCTTCAATCACGAAGGGATGGATATCTTTGAGAGCTGGGCCGGTGTTAGCAATGATGGAGCCTTGGGCAATCTGCCAATTACGATAAATGTTCCCCTCACCCAGCTTGTGAACACCGATGGTGACACAATCAAAGTTGAAGCTTGTCAGCTGGCCGTAGGTTTGGGGACCGAGGTACGCGCCGCCGTAAGCGCCGAACGTGAAGACATCCATCAAGACGGCATTGTCGGTGTGATTGATAGTGTACGTGAATGTCCTGGCGGCCACGACGGCATCGATGACGGCCGGACTGTAACCGCTTTGAATAAGGCGCTGGTTTGCCGGATTGACATGGCAGTGGAGGATGCGAGGGATGTCGTAGCAGTGGTCGATCCGGATAAACTCGCCGCTCAGGGGATAGCCATAGCAGTGTTCGAAAAGGATTTGCTCGCACGGAACACCGGCAACAGCGTTGAAGTCCATCGCAATGTATTCCCCAAAAAAGGTGAGACACGAGAGGGTCACCCCTTGCGCGGCATGCGTACGTGAGACCTGAATCGTCGGCGGGTATTTGATGATCTTGTTTGCATCTGTCAGAGTCTGAGCCGGGTACCAGAACTGAAGTCCGCGCAGTTGCGTGGCAGATTCCACCGTGACGAAGGGTTTTGTGGTGTCCTCGATTCGGAACACACTCCCCACTGGTTGATGCTTCGATGGATGTCGCGTCCCTCTCCCCACCGGGCCGTGCACGCCGACGAGCGAAGCATTCATGCGGAGAATCAGTCCACCCGCCACAGGATAGGGTTCATCTGTTGGCTCCACAAACAACGCAGCGCCGCGCACTGAGGCCCAGTCAATGGCAGCCTGCAAGGCTTCGCGGTTCTTCTCAGCCCTGTTTTCCGGCAGGACACCGAACTCGCGGATGCTCCTCATCCCCTGTGGCCGCGCAGTGTCCTGACCTGCGACTGCAGGCGAAGCGTATAGACAGAGGACAGTGAAGACCGCTAGATAGTTACACCATTTCTGAACAAACTTAGATGAGTGAGTTCTTCTCATCATCTGACCTCTCTTAACAATGATCTGTGTGCGTAGGTCTTGTCAGTGGGTTTTTTCGGACGAATCGGTGTCAGGACTTCCGTCCTGACACTTCAGTGCCCGATTCGGAGAAATGACGCCTATCAGCGTCAGGAGATAACTCCTGACGCCACAGCAAAACAGGTTTCTCAACACCCTGCTTGTGTTATTCTCATTGCTCCCAATACCACACCGTCACAACCCCGTCTACTGCGACGCGTTTGAAGGTGCCACGGCACGCACAACCCGGGATAAGGCGCTTTCGTTGCTTAATCGATCGATCGCCGCGACAGCATAATACGCCTCATTCATCTTTTCCCTGAGCGGAACCTCATCGACAAACTCTGTTGCATTCCTCCCTGTCACGGCGGCGATGGAGTAGACATCGTCTCTCGACAGGGCAGGCTTGTCGGACCGGTACACGACAAAGTTCTGCGGTTCGCTTGCGTTCAGCACCTTCCATTGAATGACGACACCTTTGGAGGAATATTCAGCTGACACGTTGGTCGGTGCGGCCGGTGCCGTACTATCCTTCCATGGCGTACGCGGAGCGAGCGACCAATAGGGGAATTCATCCTTCCCGAGCAGTTCCCAGGCTTGATCGAGACCGGTCGCGGAAAAGAACACGACACCTGGCAGCCCCCGTTTTCGTACTTCCCTGATCTGAGCCACGATTTCGCCCCATCCAACGCTCTGAATCAGTCGTGCGCCAAGACCCGGAAACACGTGACGGTCGTATGAAGCCCGATCCTGCCATTCGGTCATGAGCGGGATGAAGGGATGCGTAGGATGCGTCCGTTCTCTGTAGATCATTGGCATGATGAAGTCGACTTTCCCAAGCTCCATCCATCGGCGCCCGTCCTGGAAGACTGCGTCATATGAGGTCCACCCGCTTCCCCGCATCTTGCCGATGAGTGCTGCAGAGACTTTGACCCACGATTTCTTTGCCGTGATGAGATTGTACGCATCGAACACAAACTGACTGAGCTGATCGCGTTGCCAGTTTTCCCACGAGAGTTTCGACGGATTCCCTTCGACGCTGTTGAACCTTGCGACGCTGACCGCGTCGTGGGAATATCCTTTCCTCACCGATCCCTCCGGATAGCGGATGTGGTCAAAATGAAGACCGTCGATGTCGTAGTGTTCGATGATATCTTGCACGACATTCAGGACATGCTGGCGCGCCGCCGGATTCCCGGGGGTGATCCAGACATAGTTGTTGTTGGGAGGATCATACTTCATCGGCGTACCGTCCTCTTCACAGACGAGCCATTCGGGATGTGCGAGCATCGCTGATCGCGGCGTAGTCTCGGGAGGAGGCTCCTTCCCTCTCCAGATGGGAAATACGTTGATCCACACGTGGAGCTCGAGGCCGAGCCGGTGGGCTTCATCGACGGCGTACTGAAGCGGGTCCCAGCCGGGATCCTTTCCGAACGTGCCTGTGAGCGATTCAGCCCAGGGTTCATGAGCCGACCGGTAGTATGCATCGCCATTTCCGCGCACCTGGAGGAAGACCATGTTAAATTTCGCGTGCCGGGCCTTCTCAAACAGACGGGTGATTTTCCCTTTCGCGGAGTCTGGACTTTTGCTCGCATACTCAAACCGCGACATCCACATGCCACGCGCCTCGCGCTTGCCTGTGAACACTTCCCGGCCGCAGCCACACAGAAGAAGTGATGAAACGATGCAGAGGTATAGAAGGTTTCGATTATTCATGGATTTGCCTCCGGGAGCAGGTTAACAGTGCAGGTCATCAGGAGAAGCCTTCATTCATCAAAGGCGCCCTTATCGGGACGCTGAGACTCTCCCTTTTGCAGATATCGTTCCTTGAACGTCGGCTCCTTACCGGCGAGCGTAAGAAATACGTCGAGGGGGACGACCTCGAACTCCGGCCCAAGTCTGTCCAGAATCGCTTTCATGCGTTTGACGTTGCTGTACTCCCGAACATGCATCAGCAAAAAGTAGGGGCGCTTGCTGTTGATCCGTGCGAGCTCTTCAAGGTCGGCTGCGGCGTCCGCCTCCGGCCGTTCAGGCGAAAGATAATAGTCGTACGAAATGAAGGGTTTTCCATCGCGTGTGGTGAACGTATACGAAGGAGCGTAGCCGTTCACGAATCCGATCGCGTTCGGCATCGCTTTGTAGTACGCATCGATAATCTCTTTGGGGAGATCGGTGTTGCCCTCAACGGTCGCTCCTTCGGAGTAGTCCATTGTCTCAAACACCCGGAGATCGAGTATGTCCATATCTTCCTTCGCTTTCGCGAGGAGCCCGGGGAGGAATTTTGGCGGAACAGCTTTGGGATACATGTACCCGGGACCCGAGAGACACCCGATGAAATAGTCGTTCGGAGTCGCGACAGTATAGAAGTACTCGGCCATCGCAGGGGCCATCCAGACGTAGTTCATCAGCACTTCCCACGCAACCGGCATCTCACCACGCCCCGGCTCCAGCCACGCCCCGAGCCCGATGCCGTCCGTTTGAATGCAGGTGATGTACACTTTTTTCTCCGGCTTGTAGGTCTTTCCCGGTTCTACCCTGTGATTGTTGGTGAACTTGAATCCCGGAGAGGGCGGGACCTGACTGCTGAAGCTGATATTCGGAAGCGTATGCAGTCCTTCCACACGAAGTCCGAAGTTTGACGTCAGTGTGACATACTCCCGCTCAAGATCTTTCGCATACGAGTGCCATCCCATCACCATCGACATCGGTTTCATCTCGCTCAGGATTTTCCGGGCAAGCTGATATTCGACGGTATCCGTCTTGCGGCACGAGAGATCGTTGAAAAAAGCCTGCTTCGCGATTCCAAAGTCTGCAACGCCGGGCTTCATGATTGTGCCGCGCTCCCCTCCCATCCACACGATGTAATCCTTGCTGCACCGATTCCAGTATTGGTCGTACGCCCACTTGTAGATCTGGGCATCGCTCTGGCCCGAGAACTTCCCGCGGAAGTCCGCAACAGGTTTCAGCCCGGCGCTCTCCACCAACGGAATCATCTCTTCGCTCACAACAACAGCGCGTTCAAGCCCGGCCACCGTGAACGCAACCGTCAGCGACGTTCTGACGGACTTGTCCCAGACAACGTATCCTTTGACGGAGTTCTTGAACGTCTGCAAGGCTGCCTGAGGAGTCGCGAGCTCTCTGAACGTGTAATGACGTTTCTCCTTTAGGAATTTGAAGACATCTTCCGTGTAGGTGAAATCCCACTTGGGTGGATAGATGAAATAGAGTCGCGGCGTACCGTCGTTCGCCAGCCCCTGAAGGCTGATGAGAAAAGCATGGACAGGGAGCTTTCCCTGAATCTCCCAGTTGTCTTCCAGTCGCATCACGTATGCTTCCTTCGTGCCGGCTCTCTTGAGCACGTACTTCACAGGCGGCCCGGATGTGCGGGACGAGCGGGCCACGGTGTAGACCAGAATCTCATTCGCATCCGAGAGCTCATAGGTGTGGATTGTGGAGATGGGTGCATTCCCTTGCGACCCGCGGATCGCGTACGTTTCGACCACCTTCAGGATCGAGCCTCCTTTTTCCCACGTCGCCTTGAACTCTCTCTTCCCGCCGACAGGCATGGCAAGCCCCATGAAAACATTTGCCGGCCAGACACGGTCACGGATGCTGACTGTGTTCACCGCGCCGCCGAGTTGCAGAGAGAGGGAATCCACAAAGGAGCGGCTCGTTCCCCACTTATGAATGAGCACCACGGTTGAAGCCCCCGGTCGGATATCGATCGTCAGGTTAGCGAAGAGCCCTATGTCATGGCTCATCTGCGGAAGAAGCGTCCATTTGCCGCCGAACGCCGGATTCCCCTGGCCCACAGTCACGAAGGGAAGGAGTAAGGCAAGTGCGACAGAGAAGAGGTTCTTTTTCATGATTATGCTCAAGTGTTGGTTCGGTGCGAGGTGAATTCAGACAGCACAAAACTACCATTGTTGTTGCCGAAAGGCAAGGGCGATCAGCAAAGAAGTGCTGTGGTTCTGTCAAGACCAACGGAGCCAGCGCCGAAGGACAAAACAACTGTTCCCCAGAATGTCTATATTGAGATAGGACTTAGTTTCGATCGAACAACTTCAAAGGCCTCGCCCATGCAACGAATCCATGCCTTAGCGTTTAGCGTCCTTCTGATCTTCCTACTCCTTAGCTGCTCAAAGGACAACAATCCGGTGAGCGAACCGGTGCCGGATGAGACTGACGGGCGCATGACCGTCGTCAACGACGAGACAAAGCTGAACCAACGTGTAACGGAAAAGAACGACGACGTCGCCGTCGACTCCCTCGCCGGGCTGGGAAAGGTGAGCGGGACCTTGGCGTTCTCGATGAAATTGGTTGCCGAAATCGCTCCTCCGGTCCTCAACGGTCAGACGATACTGGCGACCGCGGTTTCCCTGGACGGACAATATGCTTACATCAGCTACAACGTGCGCGGCGAGACTTATCGCGGAGGAGTGGACATCGTCCAGGTAAAGGGATCGAAGACGACGATCAGATCAGAGGTGTTGTTCAATGACACGAAAGTCAGTTCGGCATTCATCGACAGGAATGCAAATAAGCTCTACTTGGCTGAGGCAAGCGGCAACCCGACATTCGACTTCCCTGCCACCGTGGAGATGTTGCGGATCAGCAGCAATAAGCTCAGCCTCGCAGGCAGTATTCGCAGAGTTCTGACAAGTTATGTCGCGACATCGATCATTTCAGTCGGCGGTTCCGTTTACGCGACAACGGGAAACACCGGCGGGCTCTATACCCTCACCCAAGATAGCCTGAAGATCGTCCGCATGGTGTCATTGCCAGATGTCCGCTGGGTTGACTACGATGCCTCCTCGTCGACGCTGGCCGCAGTTCAGGGTGGTGGGAAACTTTTTGTGATCACTCCTTCTACGGGACTACAGGGAGCAAGCTACTCGTTTGCCGGCACAGGCATTCCCGAATCAAAATCGACAGTTCGAGTTATCGGCGGCAAGGCCCTCGTCGCTGCGGGGGATGGCGGAGTCAAACTCATCAACATTTCGAATGGGAACCTGGTCGGTTCCATCCCTCGAACGGTTGTTTCCGGACTCGATCCTTCGTTGAGCGTCACAAACGCAGCCGACGCTTCGGGCCGGCATCTTTACATGGCCAATGGCGAGGCGGGTGTTTACGTCGCCGAGGCTTCTCAACAGCTTTCCAACAACAGCGGAAATACCACCATCACATTCAAGGTGCTTGGCAAGCTAAAATTTGCAGACAACCAGTCCGTCAACCACATTGCGTTTGACGGCTCCACCCTTGTGATCGCTTCGGGATCGGGCGGCGTGAAAGTCGTGTCAGTCAGTTTTTGAGCTTCTGAATCTCATCCCGCAGTCGTACTCCGGCTGCAGCTGCGCACCGTCGGGGCGGCCTTGTCATCGCGACTCCGGGCGCACGAACATAACACGCGATGGACAAAACCTTGTTCTTCTTCCTCGGAAGCTCGCTCGTAGTTCATCTCTCCTCTTGCTGTGAAGAAACCGTTGTCCGCCAAGCTGAGACAACTGAAACCCATCCCATCGTCATCACCACCGATGCATTCCGGTTCATTCTTCATGAAGGCGTCAAGCGGGAGCAGGGGGCACAAATCAGTGATTCGCTTCAGGTGAACTATGAGAGAATCACGCGACACTTGCGAGTCGCCGCCAAAAAGAAATGGAGAAACGTATGACACAGTCTCGGGGTTTCGGGATCTTCGTTGTTCTGGCATGCACGATAATCTCCGTTCTCAGTACAGAGTGCGACCTCCTCGCGCAAGGGCAACCGCAACGGACAAAGATCGCCGTGCTGCGCTTCAAGAGCTCGCAGGAAACGCCGGAACGAAAAACCATCGTCAAGGATTTTGCGACGAGCCTTGCGGCCGCGATGAGAGAGAATGCTCAGTTCGAGATTCCAGATGACTGGATTGTAAAGGAAGCGCTGGAAGAGGAAGGATTGAAACCGGATGGCTTGCTGAAGCAGGAGAAATGTTTCGATATGGGCAAAGCCCTCAAAGTGGACTATGTCGTCGTAGGCTCGGCACTTCTGCAGGGTCTCAAATGGCACGCAAACGTAAGGGTCCTTTCCGTGCAGAACACGACTCTGGTGGCAACTGTGGACGCGGAGTATTCAGTAGATGAGATGAACTCACTGTACGGCGTTCTGGCGTCGCGCATCAGCGCAAAGCTCGCCAATCCTCCCAAAGAGTATGTGAGCCGTAAGGACTTCACGTGGAAGGGCGAATACCTCGTGTCATTCGGGAAACACCGCATCGATATCGAACCGCCGATACTCCTCGCCATGAACGCAGATCCGCCGTTCGAAGTGAGCCTTGTCGCAGAGATGTCTGTCGCCAGGGGCGGCAACGCCGTGACGAACTTCGAGGTCTTTATAGATGACCTTGGTCTCGGGTCGGTCTACGGAAGTCTCTCACCTCCCGTACCCATCAAGTCGCGCGAATGGACGATCGGCGACTGCGTGTATGTTTTCAGCCTCGACCTGAAGGAAATGCGGGTATTCACTGAACGCGCAGACGGCGAAGAGGCAAAGTTTGTTACTTCAGCCAGGATCTTGATTACCGCGCTCGCCCGCAAGGAAGATGAATAGGCCAGTCGGAGCTCGGGATTCCTGAGTGGGAGCAGAATCTTCCTTGGCCGAACATGTCATGAGCTTATCAGGCCAACCGGCCAGTTACGCTGGAGTGGGTGTACCTGGCCGATCATAGTCGGTTTTTGCTTTGAGTGTCGATACCAAAGGTTGTCTCAGCCAACCCCGCAAGCTTGCCCGACTGACCGACGAGGTCAGTTGGGCGGGGGTCGGATATTCGAGGTCGGGGCACCCGCCAGACCCGCCCGACCAAGTCGTTCGGGCGGGCCGCATGGCGGGCTGGTCGCCCTCGGTTCGGATTTCATTCCCCTTTCCCAAGGGGACCACTTCGTGGCGGGGAAAGTCAGTGTAATATTTCCTGATCAAACCCCGGCCGAACAAACCGATACCAAGGGAGGTAACGGTGAAGAGAAAGAAAGAAATTCTATTTCTTGGCGACTTTGCGGCTTGGCGTGAGGCCTCCACTGAGCCCGAATCGGTTTTTGAAATGGGTTATTACACAAATGATTTCAGGATTATCCTCCGCGAGAAGACGAAATGGATGAGATGTTCTTTCTCAAAGCCATCGCCATCGATCGGCGCGGCGTGGTGACGTAAAGCGAATCATAGAAATCCAGACGATCTGCGAACTCGCCGAGCACGGCAAATCCGGCCACCAGAGAAGTAGCACCGCCGTCAGACATCCAGAGAACCGCAGGGACCACGAGTCCCAGCACGAGACGTGAAATACTCAGCGTATTGGATTGAGCTGACCATCCCATGCCCTCCCTCCGCTTCTGCATCCGGTCCATGAGCGCGTAGAGCCGCAGCAGACCTGTAAGGATTGCCAGCGAGACATTGCCTGTAACCACGCTGACAAGGAACGCCGCTGATAGTACCGAGGCCTGACCATCCAGCGATGAAGACCAGTCGCGTGCCATCGCCGCATATACCCCGTCGATAACCACCAGGAGCAAACCTCCGACCGCCGCAGTGGCCCAGGCGATCGTGACAGCTTCCGGAAAGAAAGCGGAGGAAAGGACTCCCATTCCAATGAAAAGCGGATAGGCAATCACCTCTCGACTCAACCAGGAGCTGCGCAAGTTGAGAATCGCCCGCCACGCCCGCTCCTTCCGCCCCAGGTGCATGGTGCTCAATCCGATTCCCGCCAGCCCGAGTGCGGCAAGGATCTCAGGAACGATCGCAGGTCCTCCTGCCAAAGATGAAAGAAACCATGCAACGAGCGCTATCCCAATGAAAGAGAAGACCGCCAGGGACCATTCCGTCTTCAGGGATATCTTTGATTCCGGAATTTTGCCTCCACCCTGAACCATCCAGGCCGCGACCTGTGATTCATCGGGAATCGGTGCACCGGGCGGAGCCGGCTGTGGACTTCGTCCCCGCATCGGCCGGAATGAAATTGCCGGACGAATGTCGAGTACCGGAAATCCATCAACCGGGACACCTTCTTTTTCAGAGTATCTGCTAAACGACAGTGCACCTGTCGGGCACAAAGAGGTGCAGGCCGGTTGCAGATTCTGCAAGAGCCGATGGTCGCAGAACGTGCATTTTTCCATCACTCCGGCCTGGCCGTTGAATTGGGGTGCATCGAAAGGACAGACCCAGCCACAATACCGGCACCCGATGCACTTCGTGTTGTCGATCAGCACCGCGCCAGTTTGCCCGTTCCGTTCTATGGCGGAGGCGGGACATCCCTTCACGCATAGCGCGTCGAGGCAGTGATTGCATGCGAGCGACAGATGATAGACAGGAAGTTCAGGTACGTGGGAAGAATTGAAGCTGACGATCTGACGCCAGAACCGGCCCGGTGCAAGCCCGTTCTCATTTGCGCACGCGATCACACATGCGTGACAGCCGACGCAGGTGTCCAGGTCGTGTATAAACGCGGGGGCAGATATCGGACTCAGGGTACTCATGCCGGCGCAACCTCAACAAGATTTTCGTGGAACGCCGCGCCATATCCCATGTCTGTCTCGCGGGCTTTCGAGAGAACATTGACTGCCCCCCCATCTGTCAACCACCATCCGTTGTGAAGCACAACGCAGCCCGGACGGATGCCAAAGTCGAATTGGACAACAACCGTGAGTTCGCCGCGATCGTTGAAGATACGAACACGCGAGCCCGGGACGATTCCTCGTGCGTTCGCATCCGCGGGATGCATCTGCAGAACCGGATGCGGCTCGAATGCCCTCATAGCAGCAAGGTTTCCGAACTGAGAGTGTATGCGGTTCTTCGTGTTGGGAGTCAGGAAGTGCAAGGGATACCGGGAAGTTCCGGGAGAATCGTTCGACTCAACAGACTCGACCGGTTCGCGATAAGCTGGAACAGAATCCACGCCCCAACGCGCGGCTGCCTCCGAAGAGTCAAGCTCTATGCGCCCCGAGGGGGTGGGGAATGTTAGATCCGCAAATGCGACGTCGTTCGTATCAGGCATGCGGATCGGACCCTCGCGGAGACGATCGAGTGTCACGCCGGGTAAGTGCGCGAGCTTCCGATTGAGCCACGCTTCGATAGCCGTGTCTGACGGTCCGGGTAGGTTCTTCTCGATATCTTCCGGAGAGAAGCCGAGCCGACGGGCAAGATGCCAGTAGATTTCCGATTCAGGCTTCACTTCTCCGAGCGGCTCGATCACTTTTGCCCTCAACTGGAGATAATCGTGCCAGTACGCTCCGATCACATCGGTCTGTTCAAAAAAGGTCTTAGCCGGGAGAACGATGTCGGCCTCGCGCGCGGTGTCGGTCATGAATTCCTCGACCACGACACGAAAATCGAGCGAGCGGAATGCTTTCAACACGGTCGGAGTTTCAGGATTTTGCGGAATCGGATTACCACGTTCGATCCAGGCCATCTTGATCGGCGGATCTTTGGCGGCAAGTATTTGTGGCCCCAGCAACGCGGTCGATATCGACACACGCACAAGCGGATCAGGGTGCTCGGGCGGGAAGAAAGCCACAGGATCCTTCTCCCCGAAGAGTTGCGTGCGTAGGTTCGCATAGATCCATCCGGCACCTGGTTTTCCTATGTTGCCCGTGAGTGCCAGGAGGGCGATCATAGCCCTCATTGTCTGACCGCTGTTCGTGTATCGCTGCATGCCGAACCCGGCGCAGATCGTAGCAGGTTTTGTGGTTCCGATCAATTCGGCGAGCCTGATGATCTGCGATTCAGGAATCCCGGAGATGGCTGCGGCCCATGCGGGCGTGCAAGAAGCGACACGCGCACAGTATGCATCAAAGCCGTGGACGTGAGCGGCGATGAATGATTCGTCGATCCACCGCTGTTCGATCAGCTGATGTCCTACCGCCAGAGCGATCGCAGCATCGGTCCCGGGTCGGGGCTGTATCAACAGCGAGGCGCGCTCCGCCGTCTCGGTGCGACGCGGGTCGATGACCACAAGCTGAGCTCCTTGTTGGAGTGCCTCGTCGACGAACTTCATCTGATGGATATTTGTCTCAGCGGCGTTCTTTCCCCAGAGCACGATGAGGCGGGCATTGGCAAGGTCCCACGGGGCATTATGCTCGTTCGCACCGAGTGTTAGCCGTGTCGCTTCAAGTCCAGCAGGCCAGC
Organism: Bacteroidota bacterium; assembly: GCA_015661185.1. Classification (GTDB taxonomy): domain Bacteria; phylum Bacteroidota; class Ignavibacteria; order UBA10030; family UBA10030; genus UBA9647. Next base: position 8,275 of record JACVXU010000026.1, on the reverse strand, counting down.
AGAGATCTCCATATGTCGTGGTGTATCCACCAAACAACCTCCAGAACGCACCGCCCACGCTGTTGAGAAGCCCTTTTGTCCCGCTTGCGGAGTAATAGAGAAGACTCTTCGGACCGTGCGTGGAGCGGAGTTTCAGGAGTTGCTCAGTGATTGTGTCCAGGGCTTCATCCCATGACACTTTGCGGAAGCTGCCCGTGGACGAATCCCGGCGCAACGGGGAGAGAATACGGTCAGGAGAGTAAACGCGTTCGAGGTAACTCAATCCCTTGAGACAGGCACCGAGGCTGGTCGCCATGTTCTCAGGGACCGGCTCGATGCGGCGCAGGCGCCCGTCCTCAACTGTTATCCTGAGGGCGCAGGTGCTGTAGCAATTCCGCGGACAGGCGGTATGGATGATTTTTTCGGGCACGATTTCTAGTTTCTAATGTCAATGCGAGCCGTCACCTGCAGCGACGTAGCATGCTACGTCGCTGCCCAGCCCCCTACATCGCTGGCAACACGATAGTGAACAGACTTCTTCGGGATTTGATTTATCAATTCCCCGACTGATGGAGAGCCACGTTTCAATTGCAGAAGTTCGTGTTCTGAGTTGTGAAGTGCAAGATTTATTTGACACCGCTCCAGAAGCGATCTTGCCACCCCGCCTGCCATCTTTACACGTCGAGGCGGGCAGGGAAGTCTCCAAGACACAAATAGGATCCTGCACACTCAAAGTATTTGCTAACTCTTCGATATTTTCGGATATTTGACGACGATTTCACCCATCCATCACCATTAACTCTGAGGAGGTATTCATGAAGCATCTGTCCATTCTCGTACTATGTCTTTGCGTTCTCGCTGTCAGTTTCGCAGGAGAGAAAAAATTTGGAAAAAAGATCACACTGAAGGAAAAGACAAAGATCTCGGCCATCATGGCCAATCCGGAAAAATACGACGGCAAGAAGGTCCTTGTGGAAGGTCCGATTATTGAAGTATGCAAGATGCGCGGCTGCTGGATCAAGCTCGGGAGCGACAAGGAGTTCGAAACGATGACGTTCAAAGTGGAGGACGGTGTAATCGTATTCCCGATGGTGGTCAAGGGGAAGACGGCCATTGCCGAGGGCGTGGTCTCCGTCAAGACGTACACTGTCGAGCAATTGATCGAGCAAGGGAAGGAAAGGGCAAAAGAGCAGGGTGAAGAATTTGATCCATCTTCGATCAAGGGACCGAAGGCAGTCATTCAGATCAAAGGTGAGGGCGCGATCGTCAAATGAATTGGAGACGCTGGAACAATATCATTCATCGCGACCTGGCGTATTTCCTGGTTGGGATGACACTTGTCTACAGCATATCCGGCATCGCCGTCAATCACCGGGCGGACTGGAATCCGAGCTATGAGCGTCAGACGGATGTGCTGACCATCGAGCCCACCCTTGCGGAAACAAAAGAGGAAATCCTTGCCGACGTATTGCCGAAACTCCATATCGGCGCGAACGATCTTCGGAATTCCTTCCGGCCGGATGCAGAAACGCTGCAACTATTCCTTGAAGAGAAAAGCTATTCCGTTGACCTCCCAACCGGAACTGTCATCGTCGAGGTGATCCATCCCAGACCCGTTCTCCATGAATTGAATCAACTCCACCTGAATGCTCCCAAAGGAGTATGGACGTACATCTCTGATTTCTTCGCGCTGAGCCTCATCGTCATCGCGATAACAGGAATGTTTGTCCTCAAGGGGAAAAATGGACTTGTCGGCCGGGGTGCCTGGTTCATAGCGGCCGGAATCATCGTCCCTGTGGCATATTGGGTCTATTATCTGAATAGCTGAACGCCTAGATCCTTCTTTGCGTGCTTTCTTTTGTTTGTTGAAGTCCTTCGACGAGAGTCACGGTTTTCCCCTTCCGCCCCTTCGTATCGAGACTGACCCGAACGGTTTTACCATTTCCGTCGTCACTCTCCATTTTCGGCTCCTACGCTCAGTGACTCTACTGCGAATCTAGCGAGTTGCATCACCTGGACGGTACGTCCGCTCAGCATTCTTCAGAACATCTTCTTTGTAAAACAACACGTCCTTGAACTTTCCCTGCGTATACAGCGGCGCCTGATCCGCAAAGTGCGTTGACGACGGGTCGCCGCTGACTCCTCCGGCCAGGACCGATTTCGCTTTCACCTTCTTCCCAAATTCGACAGCCGCGACGAAACTATTTCCGCTGACTCCATAACGTTTGTTTGTGCCGGCGAATGTCCTGCTGTTGTACGAGGCCAGCATCCCCCACTGGGCAGACGCAAAACCGACGGGCAGACTCGGTTGGTTGTCATCGAATCGCTCCTCCACATCATTCGTCAGTCGCTGATAACGGTTGATTTCCCCCCACGGAATCCGCCACTTGCCAAATGTCTTTTCGAGCTGCCGAACGGCGACGAGTAACGGTACGGCGAGTTCCTGTGCTGATGCTCCGGCGGCGAATTTCTTTGTCTTTGCTACCTGGTCCGCATCACCCTCGTCGATCCGGGTTCTCTGGATGGCAGGCATGAGTTGTCGCCCCCAATCGACGGCGAGCGTCGTGGCAATGGAGTTTTCGCCGCAACGGTAGTCCCATTGCTTCAACACAGCAATTGGTTCTGTCAGCAGCGCGTGAAGAGAATCGCCCGGTCGTATATCCTTTTCAAACGCATTGAGCAAGGCAGGCACAAGGATTTGGAAAGCCGTCAGGGTGAGATCGTACCCCGCGGCGATCGTCTTGTCGATAGTGAATCTATTCTCCCTGCTCAGCACACGGGCGGCGTTGATGCCCCGGAAGTTCTCGCCGTCCGGTGCCATGTACACGGGATAGCGTTCCTTTTTCGGACTGCTGCTCCCCGAGACAGTGAACGGCGTGGAGTTGCAGTTCTGAATCCACCCGCTGGCGGGATTGTAGACGTGGACGATTTCATCGAGCGTGTGCAGGCCGTTCCATTCGGTGGAGGAAGTCGTCCCGTCAACCGTTTTCGCCCAGTCCGTTGACGGATCGCGTCGCGGGACATAATTGCCATGCCAGTACGCAATGTTCCCCTTGTCGTCGGCAAACAGTGTATTGTTGGATGTGTTCCCGCGTAGATCCATGGACTTCTTGAACGATTCGAATCCGGTGCTCTTCGTCCGCTGCCAGCTTTGGATGAGACTGGTGAGCGAGCGGTTGTAGGAACGCACACTGATCCATTGGCCCTTGCGTTTAGCCATCACGGGACCGTGATGCGTGAAGTAGCATGTGACAGACCTGGCCTGCAAACTGTCGCCAACCTTATACCGGAGGGTGATCACTCGTTGAGTGACCGGTTTTTCGGATTTGTCATATTCGTAGACGAAGCGATCGTTTGTCCTGATGATGTTCTCGATATACATGTCCGATACATCGACAGCGGTGGAGGTATGCATCCATCCGCAGTGTTCGTTGAATCCCTGGTAAATGAAAAACTGTCCCCACGTCACGGCGCCGTACACGTTCAATCCTTCCTCACTCACGGCATGGACTTCGGGGCGAAAGTAGAACGTCACGTGGGGATTGATGTAGAGAATGGCATTCCCTGAGAGAGTTTTCGACGGACCGATCGCGAATCCGTTCGAGCCTGTCCATCGCTCCCCGGGTTCCTCGGCCAGCGCTCCGAGCGGCTCAGCGCCATCCAGGTAGAGACTCCCCACCTCCTTCGCGCTCACATCACCGGTGCTGATTGCGCCAATACTTCCATCCGTCCACATCAACGGAAACCAGGGCTCGAAGCGGTGAAGGAGCGCCGGCTTGACGGAGGGATGGGTGTGCAGAAAATAGTTGATGCCATCGGCATACGCATTCATGAGCTTCTTGAGCCAGGCGGGACTCTTGCGGTAGTCGGCCACTGCCTCCGCGGAATCAATGATGAGGCGGATGTAGAGATCGTTCACCAGTGCCGCGGCGCCTCTGAGCTCTGCCATCCTTCCGAGTTTCTCGATGTAGTTCATTTCCACACGTCTGAAATCGTCTTCGCACTGAGCATAGAGCAATCCAAAGACGACATCCGCATCAGTCTTGCCGTAGATGTGCGGAACGCCCCAGGTATCACGGATGATTGTGACCCTGGAGGCCTGTTTCTGCCAGCGGGCGATCTCTTCTTTGGTGAAGTCCTGGCCAAGAAGACAGAACGGAAGCAGGAGAAGAAAGACGAGTTTTTTCATATTCGGTCGGTCGTAATTGAGTGGAATTGTTCTTGAGAACGGACGGGGTTGGACGACAACTTAGTGAATCAGGCCTGGAATTGCAATCCGAGGAAGCGGCCGCGACTTGCGTACTTCTCCCCTTTCGTTTACATTAGAAGTGGCAAATCATGCGCGTATTTTTATTTTGGTTTTTCCGAAAGCTACGCGCAGCCACCGGCTGCCACCTTTTTGAGTCTCCCCCCAAGGTACGCCACATGCAAGAGCCGGCATGAGATTCCTCCTGATCAATCCCACAGCTCCGTACTGGCAGGTAAAATGCGGAACAAGCCCGCGCAAAAGCACGCAGATATTCCGTTTCTCCATGCTTTCGAGTCTCTATGTCGCCGCAGCAGCGCCGCCGGGCTTCGACACAGCCATTGTGGACGAAGAGGTAGAGCCTATCGATTTCAAGGACGACGCGGATATCGTCGGAATCTCCTACATGACGTTCAATGCTCCCAGGGCATACGAAATTGCCGACAGATTCCGGAGCAGGGGGAAGACGGTCATCGTCGGCGGGTACCATCCCACGATGATGCCCGAGGAGGCGGCAGGCCATGCAGACGCGGTTTGCATCGGCGAAGCAGAATCCAACCTTCCACAGATGATCGACGATTTCCTCCATCGCCGGCTGCAGAAATTCTACAGGAATGCCCCTTGCGACCTTCGGAATCTGCCGGTCCCCGATCGCCGACTCATCAAGGGGGGAATGTACGCGCCGGTCGATACGGTCCAGGCGACGCGTGGTTGCCCCAACGGATGTAGCTTCTGTTCCATCGCGGCCTTCTTCGACCACAAATTCCGGGCAAGGCCAGTCGATCAGGTCATCGACGAGCTTGCACCTCTGAGCCGGTACCTGCTCTTCATGGATGACAACCTTACTTCGGATCCCGAGTATGCGAAAGAACTGTTCGGAGCTATGATCCCCCTTCGGAAGAGGTGGTTCAGCCAGTGCAGCGTGAAGATCGCATACGACGATGAGCTTCTGCGGCTGGCTGTGGCGAGCGGCTGCCGTGGACTTTTCCTCGGCCTTGAATCACTGTCCGACAAGAACCTGCAAAAGTGGAACAAGATCCAGAACAACGTTCGCGACTACGAATGGGCTGTTCGAAAGCTGCACGCGGCTGGTATCGGGGTCATCGCCGGGATCGTCTTCGGATACGATGCAGACTCCATGGAGACTTTTCCCAAGACGCTCGACTTCCTTCTCCGCTGCAACGTGGATGCTCTCCAGGCCACGATCCTCACACCGTTTCCGGGTACACCGCTTTACCGCGAAATGCTGGGCCAGGGGCGTATCACAGACAACGACTGGGCCCATTATGATTTTCGCCACGTGGTCTTCGAGCCAAAAGGGATGAGTCATGATGAGCTTCGCAACGGGCACGATTGGGTCCTTGACAGATTCTATGCGCGACCGACTGTGGGCAAACGGATCTGGAACGAGTGGCGCTATTTGGACCTTCCGACGATCCTGAAAGTCACGATTCCCCTCAACTTATCGTACCGGTCACGGCTTCGCACCGACGGCACCATAGCATCGCCGCTCAGGTGAGCTCCTGAAGAAGAGCGAACGGGTGTTCTGCGAGCAGAGACATCTCGAGGTAACACGGAAGGAGGCACGGTGATGCACAGGTTGCCGGCGTCTTGCGAAGGACCATTGCGACTTGCCTCCACGATCCAAGCTCAGGCACCGATGGAGCTGATCGACAGACGATCGAACACGGAAATCGCAACGTTCCGTCCGGATACACCCTCGGCGTCAGCATTGGATAGCACGAGCCGGACTGGAAGTTACCGACGTGACGGATAAAAGGCAAGATATCCAGCACGACATCGGTCGATCGCTTATGTGACAAGATAGCCGCGACGGCCCTCTGGTAGCGATGGCGGGTGTCGGGATCATGAAGAACGGTTGCAGCCTGTCCATCCGCCTCGAGCTGAGGCGAAAACGTGAAGCGTACTCCCGTCTCCTCTGCGAATCGAAGGAGCTCCGGGACGGAGTCAAGGTTGGCGGGGGAAAGGACGCAATTGATGTTGAGGCGAAAGCGTTTTGCTTTCTGGAGAGGTGCGTAACGCATGATGTTGTTTACGATCCGCCGCCCCGCCCCCCTACATCCACTTAGCCTATCCTGAAGCTCCTCGTCGATCGTGTCGAGGCTGATCTGAAGATAGTCGATATCCTCAAGGACCTCCTGTTTCTCCTCAAGCATGAGGGAGTTGGTAAACATGGAGATCGGTCGATATCCGAGGGTCCGGGCATAACGCACCAGTTCAACGATATCGCTCCTCAACAAGGGTTCGCCTCCCGAGAAGGCTACAGCCGGGACTCCTTCCCTGCAAATCCGCAAGACTTCTCTGGCACCTTCGCTCTCAAGCTCCTTGAACCGATGAGCGTACCCATGATCCGTGTAGTCACAGTAGGTACACCGCATATCACACCGGAACGTCACGAAATAAGTAAGGATCAACGGCCTGAGATCTCGTGTTCTGCCGCACCGCACACGCACAGCATCGGTGATGAAAGCTCTCAGAAACGCACTATTAATGGGGGGCAAAGTCGGAAGGTTTATCATTGAGACCACGACGTTGATTTGACGCCTGCCTCGGCTGGCAATTCCGCTGTCAAGGTACGACGGCTCGGAACGAAACGCAAGAGACGGCCCCGTGGTTCAACCTGCCCAGCAATGAAACTCTCCTGCAGCCGATAGTGTTATGTAAAGAAGAAAATTCTGCAAAGGACTCAACCTATGAAAAGCGACAAAGAGCTTTCCGGCGAACTGTTCGACGTTGCCAGAAGAAAAGGAACTGAGGCCCCTTTCACGGGGAAATACTGGAACAGTCACGAGAAAGGGATGTACCGTTGCGCCGTTTGCGGGGCGGAGCTCTTCCCTTCGGATGCCAAGTTCGATTCCGGGACGGGCTGGCCAAGCTTCACGGAACCGGAGGCGCTGGAAAAGGTGGAACTCAAGCGGGACTTGAGCCACGGCATGATTCGCACGGAAGTTCAGTGCAAGAGCTGCGGGGCTCATCTCGGCCACCTCTTTGACGATGGCCCCAAGGAACAAGGGGGGAAACGGTATTGCATCAATTCTGTTTGTCTTGAGCTCGAAAAACGAGGAACTTGAAAAGTACCATATTCATAACATCTTCCAGAAAGCCGGCATAAAAAGCAGAGGTCAGCTTGCGTGCATGATCCTGCAAAACTCTGCCGTTCTTGCGGATCGACAGAAGTCTTGACTTCCCCGGGCGTTCCTCCTACATTGATCAACCAGTTCCCCTTCCCAAGTCTCACCTGACGGATATGCCATGAACCTCCTTTCCTCGCTCCTTCTTACAACCTTCATGTTCACGTGTGTCCAAGCCCAGCAACTGTTTGTCTCCCCAACCGGAGATGACAGCAACCCGGGCACCAGCGAGAAGCCGTTTCGAACCCTCGAGCGTGCGCGGGCTGCTGTCCGCGTGTATCATCGCACAACTCCGGCGAGCAACCGTCAGCCATTCACTGTCTGGCTGCGGGGCGGCACGTACCATCTTACGCAGACCTTCGAGCTCACGCGGGATGACAGCGGCGTTCCCGGCGCCCCCGTGACATACGCCGCGTATGAGCACGAATCGGTTCGCCTCTCCGGGGGAATGACACTCCCCTCTTCATCGTTTCGCCCGGCATCCGGTCCGGGAATCCTCCGGCGCCTGCCGCCGGAATCGCGGCGACACGTTGTCCAGGCGGACCTCCGCGCTTTGGGCGTCCGCGACCTCGGCGAGCACCGGCAGTTTGGCCACGGGCACCCGGTAGTCCCCGCGCCGATGGAACTGTTCTGGAATGACTCTGTGCTGCAGCTTGCCCGCTACCCGAATTCAGGGGCAATCGATATTGGACAGATCATCGATCCGGGCTCGGTCCCCCGCGATGGAGACTACACGGAACGGGGCGGACGGTTTCGGTACGCGGACTCTCGGCATGCACGCTGGGCAGGCAATTCCGATGTCTGGCTCCAGGGCTATTTCAACCACGGTTTCGCCGATGACAAGATCCGCATCGCCTCCATTGATACTGTGCGGCATGAGGTGACTCTTAGTTCTCCC
>JACVXU010000178.1 GCA_015661185.1 Bacteroidota bacterium | reverse complement strand
TTCCCACCCCCGGTGGATACGCAAAAGCTTGATGCGGGTCGGGATTCAACCAGGGAACAACCACTGCGAGAAGCAATGCAGCAGCAAAGAGTATCTTGATTGAGGTCTTCATTGTGAGTTACTCCTTCTTGTGATTGATAGTCTGTGAGTAGGCAAAGAGCTATATTCTAATGTTGTGTAAAGAACCCGAAGGAGTTCTCGGGTAGAAAACAAAGCGGCGTATCCGTACCTTGAGGTGCCTTAATCAATCACCTACTTCCTCGAGGAGGATACGCCAATGACAAAGTATCAGAAAGCTGTTCTAGAATCAAGCCCCTCAGCGACGATTGCGGGGACACTGCAGGAGATGATCCTGCAACATCTGGGAGAATGGATTCCGAGACTGGTCGAGGAGGAGATTGAGGAGTATTTGGGACGGAAGCCCTATGCGCAGCACCAGGAAGGTGAGCCGCGGCAATATCGCAACGGCTATCATAAGGAACGATCCTTGACCACGGGCATGGGGACGGTTGGGCTGCGCCTGCAACGTCTACGTGAACCGTTCGAGTCACAGATTGTGCAACGTTACCAACGCACGACCGCTGAGGTGCAGGCCCTGCTCCCGGAGTTGTATTTGCACGGCTTGGCAACAGGGGACTTCCATGATGCATTAACAGCCCTGCTGGGTGAACAGGCACCGTTGTCGCAAACGAGCATCGTCCGGGCGAAGAGTCAGTGGGAAGAAGAGTATCGACGGTGGAAACAACGCTCCCTCGCTGGCGATTACCTGTATGTATGGGTTGACGGGGTCTACCCGAAAGCTGGGCCAACGGACGAGAGGATGGCCGTGCTGACGGTTGTTGGTTTGAACCGCAAGGGGCAGAAGGAAGTCCTTGCTGTCGCAGAAGGGTATCGGGAGAGCTTTGAGTCATGGCGTGATGTCTTCCGGGATCTGAAGAAACGCGGCCTGCGGTGGATCGGGCTTGTGATTAGCGACGGATTGGCTGGCTTGGCTAAAGCCGTCCGAGAGATCTATCCGATGGCAAAACGTCAGCGATGCTTTGTCCATAAAATGATGAATGTTCTTGACAAAGTACCGGACAAAGTTCGCGACGAGGTGCTCCAAGCTTTGCGTGAGATGTATCATGCCAAGTCTAAAGAGCAGGCCATTTCGTTGCGCCGAGCTTTCCACGATCGGTATCTTAAACGATATCCCGGAGCTGTACGATCGCTGGAGGAGGCTGGCGATTATCTGTTCACGTTCTTCGACTTCCCGAAGCGTCATTGGAAAAGCATCAAATCGACAAACGTCATTGAGTCTCTCTTCAATGCAGTCAAACTCCGTACGGATGCAGCTCGTCGCATCCCGAGCAGACAATCGGCACTCTTCCTGGTCTTCAAGTTGCTTCAACGCCAAGAGCACCGGCTGCACAAAATCGCTGGATACAAACTTGTTCCTCAAACTATCGATCAACTGAAGCTCCAACATCGCATCCAAGTGCGGAAGGCTGCCTGAAATTACTTTACACAACTATTGACTATTGCTCCCTATTCAGAAGTATCTGCCTGATGTATCATCAGAGTTAGTTCATATCCTGAATCGCGCGTTGGAGAAAGATCCTGAAGATCGCTACCAAGGCGTACACGATATGGTGATCGACCTGCGGCGGCTGAAGAAGCAAACCTCACGGGTGTCGCGGATTGTGCCGACCGTGCAACCTTCCGAAGGTCCCGCTGAACCACCCAGCTCCGAAGGTGCGAGGGCTGCCTGGCTCTCAAGAATCCCGCAAAAGATGAAGTGGGTGCTTGTTGGATTGATCGTTGTTGTGCTCGGAGTCTTGCTCTATGTGATCGTCCGACCGGGAGCCGGATCGCCGTCAGCCACCGAACAATCAATCGCTGTGTTGTATTTCGAGAACAAGACAGGGAGAGAAGATCTCGACAAAATGCTTGTCGGCTTGCTCAACATTAATCTGACGCGCAACCGGGGGCTCTCGGTGGTGAGCGGGCAGCGCCTCTATGACGTGCTGAAAACGCTGGGCAAACAAGATGCCGCGTCCATCGACAAGACCACAGCAACAGAGGTTGCAAAGCGCGCCGGCGTAAGATCCATGCTGGTGGGGACCATCTGGAACGTCTCCGGAAAGGTCACTGCTTTAGCGGAACTACTCGATGTAGAATCCGGCTCGGTGTTGAATTCCGCTCACGTGGAAGTCCCAAGCGCGGACGAGGTATTCACACTCGCCGATGGCATCACGGAGAAGGTCAACGAATGGTTCAAAGCGACTCCAGGTGAAACTCTCCGATCCTCTGATGCCGCGACGAGTTCTTATGATGCCTTCAAAAGTTATGAAAAGGGAATGCGCCATATCTATCGGTTCGAATATCCTGAAGCGATCAAGAGTTTCGAAGAGGCGGTCAGACTCGATTCTACATTCGCGCTCGCTCACCTGCGGCTAGGGTACTGTCGCGGATTTCCTGAGGTTATGGACTTCTTTGCCGGCCGAAATCTCGAGCTAGCCCGGCAATCGCTTTCGAGAGCAAGAAATTATGATCGAAATCTCTCCGAACGAGACAAGAGGTTCGTCCAAGCATGGGAAGCATTGCTTGGAAGGGATTTCAAAACGTTCGTTGCTGTCATGCGAGAGCTGGCTGTCGAGTTTCCGCAAGACCAAGAGGTGGCTCTCTCGCTTGGCCTCGGCTGCGAATGGCTCGGACTCTTCGATGAGGCAAGAGTCCTTTTTGAAAAAGCTATCGAGTTCGATCGCTCGTATTCGGATGCGTACAATTTTCTCGCTTACGTTTGTGCGTTCACGGGACGAAGCGATGAGGCAATTTCTGCGGCCAAGTCCTATACGGCGCTCATCCCTGATGCGTGGAATGGCTACGATTCTGAGTGTGAGGTCTATATGATGCTCGGGAGGTATGAGGAGGCTCTGAGGCGGGCTGATGAAGGTCTCCGTCGTTTTCCTGAGCATCTCGGCTTCCATGGCCGACGGGCGCAGACCTATTTTCTCATGGGGCAGCCGGAGAAAGCGAGGGCAGCAATCAAGCCCTGGTGGGAATCCGGACGGCGTGAGGCAATGGCTGGGTACACATCACTCTCGTACCTCATTGAAGGACGTATCAAAGAGGCGACCGACGTCCTGCGGCAGGCGATTGAGCGCTCACGAGCAAAGAATGACCGAGAAAACGAACTACAAGATCAGTTCTCTCTCGCGAAGATGTTCCTGGAGCAGCAAAAGTTTGAGGAAGCAGTGAAACTCCTCGAGATTGCAAAGTCACTTTCGGAGCAGGTTTTCAAGGGTGAGTTCAATCCGTGGCCTGTGATGTGCGACTACTACTCGGGTCTCTGCTTCATCAGGAAAGGTGATCATGCACAGGCAGAAGCGAAGGCTGCTGCGATCAAGACGGCAGCCGAGACGAAGCTCCACGATTTGTACTATCTCAACCTCAGCCTGGGTTTGCAGGCTGAAATCGAATTGACGCAGGGCAAGATTCATGAGGCTTCGAATTCAATGGGCGAAATGACTCCAATCGTACGAAAGGGCTTCCCGCGATTCATAATGTTGCATGGACGAATTGCAGCGCTGCTTGGCGACAGAATGAGATCGCAGAGCTTGTATGACAAAACGTACAACATTGTGATATATCAAATGTTTGACTTCTATGACTTCTGGCTCGAGCGCTCAAAGTTGGATTACTACAAGGCACAGACGTACGAGCACTTTGGTGATAAGGCCGAGGCGATCAAGTTCTACGAGAAAGCGATCTACAACTGGCGCGATGCGGACAAGGATTACGTAAGCCTCGTGGATGCGCAGAATCGACTGGCAAAACTGAGAGGGCTGTCGAAAAAATGATTAGGGGGACACGAAAGCAGAGAAAGCGTCTCCGGCTGAAGGAGTATGATTATTCTCAGCCAGGAGCGTATTTCGTGACGATCTGTACGAAGGATCGGGAAGAGCGTTTTGGAGAAATCGTAGACGGAGAGATGCGGGCGAATAATTCGGCAGCGGTTGTGTGGTCGTGTTGGAACGATTTGCCGAATCATTACCCAAATGTAGAATTGGATGCATTTGTCATCATGCCCAACCATGTGCACGGGATTATTATGGTTTTGGATGAACAGATCGTAGGGGCGACGCCTGCGTCGCCCCTACAGAGGAAACGCCACCGATTAGGGGATATCGTGGGATCATTCAAATCTGCCGTTACGAAACGCGCAAATGAAATCCGCGGCACCGCCGGTTCGCCCCTTTGGCAGCGCGGCTATTACGACCACATCATCCGCGACGACCGGTCGCTGACACGGATCCGTGAATACATTGCCCACAACCCTCAACGATGGGCATCAGACAAAGAAAACTCCGACAGCAAAGGAAATGACGAATTTGACCGTTGGATGGCTTCAGCAAGCACACGGACTTCTGGCGAGAGGGCAAGATGATTGGGCAGACAATATCCCACTATAGAATCATCGAGAAACTCGGTGAGGGGGGCATGTTCCAAAATCATCCACGCCTGCCTGCGTGCCGAAGGGCACTTCGGCACGCAGGAGCGTCGTTCGCGAGTGGTTGTGATTTTGAGAATCCGCCTTCTTTCTGGCGGAGGCGAAACATATGATTGGACGAATGATATCACACTACCACATTCTTGAGAAATTGGGGGAGGGTGGCATGGGAGTGGTGTATAAAGCCGAGGACACCCGCCTCAAGCGCACCGTCGCGTTGAAGTTTCTTCCTTCCGAACTCACTCGTGACGCTGAAGCCAAAGAGCGTTTCATCCATGAGGCCCAAGCGGCATCCGCGCTTGATCACAATAATATCTGCAATATCCACGAAATTGGTGGGACCACCGACGGTCAGGTGTTTATTGCGATGGCCTACTATGAGGGCGATACGCTGAAGAAGAAAATCGAACACGGTCCGCTGAAGATTGATGAAGCGCTCGAGATCGCCGTCCAATGTGCGCAGGGGCTTGCGAAGGCTCATGAAAAAAGAATAGTGCACCGGGATATCAAGCCGGCCAACGTGATGGTCACTGCTGATGGCGTGGTAAAGATCGTCGACTTCGGGCTGGCGAAACTGTCTGGTCAGACGAACTTGACGAAGGCAGGTTCGACCCTTGGGACTTCCGCATACATGTCTCCAGAGCAGGCACGCGGAGAACAAGTTGACGCGAGGACGGACGTCTGGTCGCTCGGAGTACTCGTGTATGAGATGATTACCGGCGTGCGGGCATTTAAGGCAGAGTATGAGAATGCTGTAATGTACTCGATTCTCAACGCTGAACCAGAGCCCATCACTAGTTTGCGGACCGGTGTGCCGATGGAATTGGAGCGGATTGTCAACAAGTGTATGGAGAAGAATCTTGCTGAGCGATATCAGCATTTGGATGACTTGCTGGCTGATCTGAGGTCAATCAAAAGGAAGCTCGAGACAGGCGAGACACCTCTGCGAGCAGTCGTTCCGAAGCAAACAATGAGACGTGCCTTGGTAGTCTATGGAAGCATGGCTATCGTTGTTGCCTTGATTGTCGGTATAATCTACGTTCTTCTTCCGACGAGTGAAGTGCTTGATTCAATCGCGGTCTTACCGTTGGACAATCTTTCCGGCGACCCAGGTCAAGAATTCTTCTCAGACGGAATGACCGATGCGCTTATCACGGAACTACAGAAGATTAGATCATTACGCGTCATTTCTCGGACATCGGTCAAACAATATAAGGGAACAATGAAAACGATTCCTGAAATCGCTCGCGAGCTAAATGTGAAAGCGGTGGTTGAGGGGTCGGTGTTGCGAGACGCAGACAACGTACGCATCAATGTTCAATTGATTCAGGCGTCGCCAGAGAAACATCTTTGGGCAAATGCGTTTGATCGGAACATGAGAAACATCCTCGCACTGCAGAGTGAAGTCGCTCGTGGTATCGCCCAAGAGATAGAAATCAAGATAACGCCGCAAGAGCGACTGGAGATAGCAAGATCGCGTTTGGTAAATGCCCATGCCTATGAGGTATTTCTCCGCGGCCGATACTATTCGGATAGAAGGACCGAGGAGAGCCTCAGGAAAAGCATTGAATATTTTGAAAGAGCTATTGAAATCGATTCCAACTACGCCCTTGCCTATGCAGGAGTCGCCGACTCGTATAACCTCCTCGCGCGCTATGGATACGTGTTCCCAAAAGAAGGGTACCTGAAGGCGAAGGCAGCGGCTCGGCGAGCCTTAGAGCTGGATAACACGCTCGCGGAAGCGTACACCTCGCAGGCGTTCTTGAACTGGTATTATGAATTTGACCCACAAGCTGCCGAAAACAATTTCAAGCGCGCCATTGAGCTGAATCCGAGTTACGAGACGGCGCACCACTGGTACGCGCTCTGTCTCTCATCACTGGGTCGTCACGATGAGGCGATCAGAGAGATCACACGTGCTCGCGAGCTCGATCCTCTCTCTCTCATTATCAACACAAATGTGGCTTATGCACATTATTTTGCCGGTGAGTACGACAAAGCTGTTGAACAGTTCTGTCGGACCATCGAGATGGATTCCACTTTTGGCCTGGCACATCTGAGGTTGGGACTTACTTACGAGGAACTTGGCAATCTTAACGAAGGTATTGTCGAGCTCCAAAAGGCCATGCAGTTTGCGGAAGGGACTACCGAAGCGATCACAGGATTGGGGCACGCGTATGCGGTCGCAGGAAGGGAAAAAGATGCTCGGAAGATTCTCAGGGGCCTCATAACGATGCGGGGCAAACGATATGTTTCCCCATATGGCATAGCTGTTGTTTATGCAGGTCTTTCTGAGAAAGATGAAGCGTTTCAGTGGCTTGAGAAAGCAGCCGGAGAGCATGATAGCTGGCTGGCCTGGATCATGATCGATCCGAGGCTCGCTCCTATAAGGTCGGAAACTCGGTTTAAGACGTTGATCAAGAAAATCGGATCTCTTGAATGATCAGCCAAACGATCTCCTACTATTCCGCTCTTAGGAATCCCGCTGGTGAGCGGAATCCCAGAAAGCGAGACAAGATTCTCGAAAAGCTCCTGACCACTCCGCCTTCGGCGGATCTGTCGGGACAAGTCGGCGAAGGCGGAGGTGTGATATGATCGGTCAGACTATATCGCATTACCGAATTCGCGGAAAGCTGAGCGGCGTGTCGAAGCAACTCACAACTTGCGGTGAGCGTCTGCCTGGTCAAAGGAAATCCTCACTACGGGCAGGAAG
>JACVXU010000025.1 GCA_015661185.1 Bacteroidota bacterium | reverse complement strand
GGGTCAGGCGGCGGGAATGGCGACACGAAAAAAGGCGCGAAGTCGCCCAGGAACCGCTCTATCGACGCGCCCAGTGAGTCATTCCGCCGCTGTAGCATGTAATGTCCTTACATCACAATAGGTCAATGCCCCGGCGAACCATGCGTGAGTTGACTATCACTTCGCCATTGATGGCCTGGCCGAATGTCACCTCGATGACCGCATCGCATGTGAAGCACTTGATCTGGCGCGTGCCGAGCATCACCCTGATGTATTGGGCGTACTCGCCGCAGCTTGCGCACTCAATCCCGACTTGCTGGCCTATCTGTGGCATGTTGACCTCCTTTATTGTCCTGCGCCTATAACCAGCGCCGTTTCTTGAACAACTCCGTGTTCACCACGATCATGCCGTTCACAGCCAGAGAGCACGTTAGCTTCATCACGGCTCCGCAGTAGTTGCAGCGAACCTCGCGGATCCCGAGGACCGCCCTCTCCTCGATCCTGTGGCCGCAGCTTGAACACGCAAAATGCAGATCATCCCCAAGTTTCAGTTCCATCTCTCTCCCTAACCTGTCATTGAGCGAGCACATCGACCCTGAGCGCCCCGCCGAAATCCTGGGCGAAGCTCACTGTGTACCAGCGGTTGCACCAGGTGCAGCGCTGTTGCTGGCTGCCGATCATCGCTGTGACCGAGTACTGGCATCCGCAGTGCGGGCAATGGTAATCAACGCCCTCGCCCACTTGCGGATAAGGCCGCGCCGGTTGGGGAAGCATGGCTACCGGCGCGACCGTCGCTAGGGTCATGGGGTTGGTCATCGCCATTGACTGGGCGAGGTTGCCGAAAGTGTTCTGGCCGATATGGGTCGCACAGATAACAATTCCCTGCGCCAGCGAAACTCGATGCGGGCGGCAAATGTGCTTGCCGCACTGATCAAGCGCGCAAGTCGCCTCGTCGCTGGAACATTTGGGGCATAGCTGGTATCCGCACACTCCGCAGTAGCTTTTCTTTGCCGAATCGAGAGCGCCACCACACGGGCATGTCCCTGTCACTCTTGTGTGGCGCAACTCTGTCCCGGCCTCGTTTTGGACAATCTCTTCCACATCTTCGTCGGGCTGACCGATCACCATAGGACCGCCGAGGACGTGCCTCTGGACCTTGCGAATGGTCTTCTGGGTAACAGCGGGTTGCACAGGCTGTTGCGGTTGCTGTGTGATGCCTGCCTGCTCTAATCTGCGTCTGAGTTCTTCGTCTCGCTGTGTCATGGCTGTCCTCCATCAATAGTGATCAGGCCCATCCCAAAGAACCTTTGGCCTCAGCAGAGGGTTCGGGTTCTGATACGCCCAAGGTGGAACGTGATCAGGGAGATACTCCGGCATCCTGCCTCCAAGTGGGGCATACGGGCTGATGGACTTTGGCCCGAGGTATTCCTGTGCCGGCCTTGTAACCAGTGGAGGGATAGGCCTTCGGGTTCTCGGTTTTATGGCTCGTTTATTGGAATAGACCTTCTTTCTCCACGGACGCTTCACTTGAGCCTTGTACGGTCGTTTGTTGTTTTTCCAGTTCTTGCGCTTGCCGTACCATCGCCGCTGTGCCATCGTTCGCCTCCTAACCTGAGCATTCGCGAAAACCGCAGTTTGGGCAGAACACGCACGCCCTGGCCTTAACCAACTGTCCGCGGCAGACAGGACAAGTTTCGACATCGCCAGACGCAACCCTGATACCGATACGAGGTCCGCCACCCTCACCGCCCTGGGCAGGGTTACGACCGTGAGGCTGAGTTCTGTTCGGCGATGGCTCCACAATTGAGTTCGCTGGCGATTTCATGAGCGCCTCCTTCGACGGAATTGGTTACGGTTTTTTCTCCATGCGGAGCACTATCAGGCTGATGACCACCAAGACGGTCATGCAGATAGGTTCCGCGACAGCGGTCAGGACCAGAAAAAGAGTACCGAGTGGTTCGTGCCCCCAAAGGAAAGCGACAGCGCTCGCCGCGAAGAACCACACCGGGATCAAGAGCATCAATCCAACGGTCACCAAGAAAACAAGAGAGGAAACCATTCCCCTCCAAAATGAAGGCACGAGCACCACCACCGCAACCGAGATCATCGCTAGCGAGTTGGCTATTGCCGCAGTGGTTGCGCTATCGGTGGTGTTCACCAAACGTATCCTGTGTTTCCATCGACCATGCTGTGATATTTTTTCCAAAAGATTGCGCGCTGTTCCTGGTCAGCCCACGGCCAGTCAGGTCTCGTTTCTTCGTATGACCTTATCGCGGTTAGCTTCTCAGGCTCATAGCGACGGAGCTTGTTCACCATTGACTCGGACGCGCAGAGTGCCACCCAGTTCTTCAACCACCTGGGATAGATAAAGCTCGTTCTTCGCACCTGAATCATCTTCGTCGTCTCTACAGATAAAGTTGTGTCGAGCAGAACCGTTAAGCATATAAAACCAGACGACGTGGATAAAAGTAAAAGCTCAATGCGACTAAAAGAGGCTAAAAGGGTCAACCTAGGCAACGAGCCGGTGATGTGGATGCTCGTCGACTTTGACTACGAACCAAGGTGCAGAGTGTTCTGGGCGGATGGATACGTAGGTCCACTCAGAGACTTGCAGAAGGTAGCTGACAGAATGCTTGAGTCACCAAGTCTCAGGAGCATCGTGGATCGTGAGCATTTCTTGCAACACGACTACCGGAATCCACATACACTCTTCCACGCACTTCTGTGGGAACTTAGCCCCAAGCTTCATTTCGGCTGGTCTGTTTTAGACCTCTATACGATCAACCTCTCAGGTTCTCGCGCAAGCCGACGATTGTCACTTTACCCCATATTGGGTGAAGAGGCCGCAAACCGGCCGTCGAACAACGCGTACTACGCTGCTATCGGTGTGATGGAGGGCAGGAGCCGAGGGCACGGATACAACGAAGAGAAGGCAAAACAAATCCTGAGCGAAGCTGGACTTAGGATCAAGGAGAACTACAGAGACAAAGATGGGTTCAAGGGGGATTTGGAGCGATTACTGGGATGGGACAGTGACTTTATGGAGCCGTTTTTGGCCCCATGTCTAATTGGTGAACGTAAACTCAGGCAAGTGGGACTCAAGGCCAAGTTGTTGTTCTGACTCAAGCCTGCGTCATTTCCAGCACGCAGGTTCTTAGATGGCGCTGGACTACTACGACTCCTCTTACTTTTAGATAGGGCTTAATCATCCCAAACATTGTTCTAATCTGTCGAATGCTCTGGTGATAACGGTCTTCCACGTCGTCTTCACGACAGGAATTCAACTTGGCCAACGCTTTGACAAATTCCTGCCTCGGCCAGCCTGTGTCCACCCGCTGGAGCAGCAAACATAGCATGCTCACCGGAACCCCGTCTCTCATTCCAGTTTCGGTAGCTCCACGATAAACCGTCGGTGTATGGGCATCTACAAAGATGTCGAAACGATCTTCCTGAATTAGAGATCGCAATGTCGCGACATGCATGTCCGAAATCGCAATTGGGAAAGGGCTGGAGGGCAGATAAATTTGCCATCTGCTTTCCTGCACAGGGACAGGGCCTACTTCCTTCAAGCTCTCAATCAACTCTTGCTCCCACATTGGCAGAGCAAGTGCAGTATTTGGAGGCCGCCCATCCAACTCAATGTTGCCGCTCTCGTCAGGCTGGCGAAGTGACATGATAAATGGACCTTGGGCGACTCCATCCCTGTCTCGTGTCAGTCTCAATCCATTAGCGTTTTTGGGGAAACCTCTCGTGTGTTCAGTGATGACACCTGTTGGTGGTTCGAGCCCGTAGTCGGGACAGAACACCGCAAAGTTTATCCACCGATCAGACTTGCCTGGAATTCTGAAGTCTAAGTATGTGAGGTTGTCTGGAGTGTTCAGCAACACCTTGTTGATGTGCCATGCAAGATTCACCTTTGGGTAGAATGCCTCAAACGCTGCGCTTACATCTTTCCCATTGCGTTTTGTCTCTATGAGGCTCTTTAGAGACTGGAATACGAGGTTCATGATCCCCGTCGTAGTCTCTTTCCAGAACTGAATGGAATCCGGCTCTAAACTTTTGATTCGGTCGACAGCGTCCCTGGTCTCTTTGTTCGAGTCTGTTTCCCGAACCACAATGTCGAACGGATCATCCATGTCTGAATGATCCACAGGAACGACGCAGGCATCGAAGCCGGCGGCTTTGTTCCCATCCATCTGCGCCTTATAGTAAATGGGCCAGTGGTCCGCGCGGGTTAGGGCGGCGTAAATTTCTGCACCGCTACTCGCGTGAATCATGAAATCATGAAGCTCGACAGCCAGATAGAAGACTTCTTGAAACTTCTCGGCCGCGTCTTCGAGAGTATTAGGATTGCTGCGCCCAAACTCTCGGATGTCTTCAGGGCTCACATGGCCGAAATGGTGTAAGAGCGCAAGGGCATAAGCAGTGGCGACGGCACCGCTGACTTGAATGCCATCGGGTAGCCTTCCAACCGCGCCCTCCACAAAGGTGCCGATCTCCAATGTCTCTTGAGATTTGAGCTTGAACCTGGCTTCTAATAACTTCTGCAATTTCGACAAGAATTCGACCCGGGTTCGGCCATGAACCTGGTCCGTCGCTAATGGCACATAATCGACGTTGCCGGTAGTTCCATTGATAACCCGATGCCAGTACGGGCCGTACGTTAATGCAGGCCCACGCTCTCCTCGGCTTCTTTCGTGTTTCCGAACCACAGTGTAAACACGGAATGGGCTCTGGCATACTAGAACCGGCGCACCAATCAGTGAAAAAGCGGCACTGGGTATAAAGAGGGAGCAACAGACAGAAACCATCTGAGAGCCAGCAAAGTGGCTGGCAAAGTTTCTGAATGCTGCTTCACGGTCCATGCACACCTCATCCAACTGGTCTAGTCAATTGCGGTCATTTTACACTATCGGCCTCTCTGTCTCATCATGTCCTCAATCCCCCAACCCCGCCTCGGCCGCATCCTTCAGCATCCGGGCCTGAACCTCCACGATCTCTTTAGCTTTCTCATAGGCGGCGTATATCTCGCGCATCGAATCTTCGAGGTGCGAGTCAAACTCGACACGCAGACTCACGCCGACGTTCTCCATCCGGTATCTTCCGGTAGGAAACTTGCGTCCATAGCTGACCTGGGCCTGTATAATTCTCATGCTGTCACCCCCTCAACCAGCTTCACCTTGCCGTCGTCACCCATGACGCAGGTATCCGCGATGTTCTTGGCAAATGTTGTCGCTGACATGAAGTCAAAGAAGATCGGAGCCATCTTGCCCTCGACCAACTCTCTGCCGCCGTCCCTTTTCGGGTGCGACACCAGCACGGTCCAGACCTTCTCGTCGGCGACCCTGGCCGGCGTCACCCTGGCCCTGAGTCCGTCCGCGTTCGTGAAAGCGAAGGCCCACTTGCGTCCTGTGCATTCGCTCTCCACCTCTTTCGCAGGGTGCGCACCGTGGACACACTGCGACCCGCAGACCAAGGCACAAGGCGGGGCAAGCCAGAATAACCCTAGCGCGAGAAACGAGCGCGGGTTATCTGGGTTGAGCACTACACTGGAGGGAAAGCCGAGCACGGAAAACCGAAGGTTGTCGGTGCTTCTCGCGGAGACGTGGCGGGTGTGCCAAAACCGGAGATGACTTGGCTCCAGCGAGTAAGGCGGCATCCTGTTGAACCTGGAACGTGCAAAGCGGTGCCATTTGAGCCCCATCAGCGCCAGTACAACAATGAATAAGAGGTAGCGGCATGAAACTCCCCAGATGTAAAATAGGGCCTATGAATAGTGGTCTGTTGTTTCAAGCCAGCGCACGTAACCCAATGTGGAATCGCGACGTGACGCCTGCAGAGGTTTGCGCAGCGCTAGAAGATTTGGCTTGGAAGGCGGATGAACACGTCCGTTTCCTTGATGACACCTTCACCCGGGCAAAAGACCTTCGAGCCGCAAGCGAAGTTGCAGAACAACGGCTGTCCGAGCTTTCCGCTTCGCTCAAAATTCACGGCCAATCCGAGCACCAGACCTATGTTATTGTTCACGCAGTGGGCGAGTTCTCGTTCCGTTATTTAACGCGCTATCTGCCCGTCCTAGCTGAGATCGGTAGCCTCAACATCTACGATCTGCCTCACCCAGGTCAACTTGTGCCATTCTGTAGTGGCGGTTTGGAGAATGACAACGAGATGCTCCACGGACATGCGTGGAGCATCCTCTTCGACAAGTTCTACCAATGGTGGGAGGGAGATGGGTTTGATCGCTATTTTCGAATGGTTCAGAAACACGACCCAGAAACACAGCGCCGGCTGATTGCTAGGAGGCTGCCAAGAGCCGTCCGCGCCCTGGCGTGGGAGATTCTTTGCAGCGGCCATGAACATGCGGAGGCTTACTACCGTCTAATGGATGTGTCCGCTATCCGCCAAGTGCCCCGAATTCAGCACTCTTACAGGTCCCCTCCGCCAATCCGGGCGCACCCTAACACCTACGACTTGATAGCATCAGACATTTGCCAGCATTGGAATGGCTTCCACGACTTACTTCGGCTATTTCCGCCGTGACGATTGAGGATATGTAGCCACAGAAAAAGCTGGCCTAACCGATGCTGGGTCGTGGAGGCGAGGGCACCGAACTTAGTAGTCCTCTGGACACATCACGGTGCTACTCAGCATCACTTGATCGTCATCATCTCTCGCCACAACGACTCGAAGTCCTTGACTTCCACGATTTCTGACAGCTTCACGCGGACGCCTTTGTCATACCAAGCCCATCTGCTCTGAGTTTCTTCGTCCGGCCCTTCACGTTCGTACCAGGTGTGCATGTAGCGGCGGACCTTCTTGTACGCGGAGTCTGTGTCGCGGGCCTCGATGCCGTGAATGAAAGGCACGCCCGCCTCTCCGGCTTCAAAGTCGAACTTGGCGACGTAGTAGCGCATCACGGATCGCCATCCTCGACTGGCTGGAAATAGGTCATCACGTTCAATGAGTCCGTTTTGTATCTGATAGTTTTTCCTCTGGCGTTCGACAACCCACCATAGACGCTTGCCAGGGTCCTCAGTCCGGAGCCGCTCTCAATGTGGCACAAGTCGTTGTCCTCGAAGTAAACCTGCCATAGCCCGGAGCCGCGCAGACCTGAAATCTCCTTGATCGTGCCCAACTTCAACTCGTCTTCGTCGTCCAAATCGGGATCGTTGAAAGCCACACCATCACCTCAATAATCTTCCGGGAACATGATTGTCCGTCCGCCCGTCTCGTTGTCCATCATCCACACTTGGCGGCCTTTGTAATTGAACTCGACCAATTCCTTGTCCTTGCTTTGGCTCAGCGCTCGCAGGGCTTGGTCCTCCAACTCGCGGTATTGCGTCGGCACTTCATCCGGTTTCTCGAATCCATCCAGCAAGGCGTACACGGCGCTCGTGACCCTGTTCACCCTGTCCACGGTGTAGGGGGTGACATCGAACAGCACGCCGTCCTCGACAGCCTGTGCGTCTGTGTAGCTGAAAATCACATTACCGAACAGTTCATGCTCGTATTCTTCGCGCTCTTTGTCGTCCATCAAGATCACTGGAATAGAGTCGGTCTCGCTGTGACATAAAAAGCGTGGCAGAGGCTTGCCGACCGTGCGCCTAATCTCATCGGCAGAAAACTTACAAATCAAATATGGCGGTGGTTCCCACAACGTCGAATTTGTACAGGAATTTGAAGCCCGTTACATTATTCGGAACCTCAAAAGCGATTTCCCCTCGACGCTTTTGTAGCGGCAACAAATCACCATTCTTGAACTCCTTGTCCAAATAGTAGGTCGCCGACGCAGAATCGTAGGCGTAACCATCCGGGTCTGTAATACGAGAGTTGTAAGTGGTAAGCAGATATTGGGTGTTGTCAGAAGCGAGATTGTTGACCGTGACATCCACGATTGCGAATCTCTTGCCAGGGGCGGCTGTCGCGGACGAATAGTAATTCCCCTGATCCGAGATCACCTTGGCATACCGGACACCGTTAAGAGAGACGCTGATCCGTCCGTCACTGGCCGTCTCGCCGATTTTGAAAGTGGATACCACCGGTAAGGTGGTGGTCGTCGTGGTCGGTAATCCGTCTGGGAGCACAACGAACGAGTGGTTTCTGTAGACGTAGTACCAAGGAATTATACCTTTCACCGTGGCTCGGAAAATGTCTCCATCCGAGAAGGTAAGTTTCGACAGGTCCTCTTTGTCCAACCACATTCCAGTCTGTTGATTGTAGTTGAATTCCACGGTTTGGCCCGTAGCGACGTTCTCCAAATGACCAGCTAGGACCGTGGCTGTGTTAAGCGTGGTAGTCGTTGTCGTTACCAATTGTGGGTTCGTGTAATCCCTCGCTGTCGTGCAGCCTGAGACTAGGACTGAGAGGACGAGAAGGAAGAATACGGATCGCGATTCCATGTACAAAAGTTGGACTCCCAATCTTATAAACCTAGCCGCGATTGGGAAGATTCGCAAGATCCGCAAGCCCGCCCCGCAAACCACATTACACTTCACTTCGAATCTGATTCGGTGATGTGCTTGTCAGACGAGTTGTGGTCTCAGGTAATTGAGAAGGGAAGAAAATTCGAGAGAGGAGTGACGCACCAGCTCACGTCCGTAGAGGTGGGCGAGATCATGCAGAAGTTCAACGGCAGCCAATTCCAGGAGCAGGTTGCCCGTGATCTGCGTGGCGCGAGATACAAGCTCTACGACGCGGTAGGGATGTGGTTGCAGAGCGAGCGGTATGTGGACCAGAAAACCTACGGAACAATCGAGGGGATCGCCCGGTCGTATCTGGACGAGAGTTTGGTGCCGGGGTACTTTAGCCGACTCCAGAAAGGTCACGGTGGTCGAGACTCGTCAACGAGTTGATCGTCCGAGCGACGACATGGACGAGTCCAAAAAGGTATACAATTGCCTCAGGCGTTCGTCTGTTGCCACGCTGTCCTTTTGCTCTGTGTGGTTCTTATCTCTAAGAAGCGAAGATTTCTTGACACATCGTCGGAGGACCGGAATCGATGCCAGTTCAGTTGCAAACGCATGACCCGCAACGGGAAGTGAACGGGCTCAGAGAAAAGCTTGGGTCTGATTCCCGTCGTCTCGGTTTCTTTATTGGAAGTGGAACGTCGATGGCCGTCGGTCTTCCGGGCATTGTGAAACTCACAACGAAAGTCGCAGCGGAACTGGATGACGCTTTCAAGACCCAATACAACGACATCATCTCGATGTGCACGCAGCCGGCTACGGTCGAGGACGCTCTTAATAAAATCCGTACGATTCGGGAACTGTTGACCGGCAACACAAAACAGTTTGCTGGTCTGAATTCATTGAGTGCTCAAGAGCTTGATTCGAAAGTCTGCGACGCTATTTCGAAGATACTGAGCGTGCCCCCACCAAACGGCCTTAAGCCACATTTGGTCTTAGCCCGTTGGATCCGCCACATTCGTCGAGATAGTCCCGTAGAACTGTTTACAACCAATTATGACCTTCTTCTTGAGAGGGCACTTGAAGAAGTCAACGTGCCATTTTTTGATGGGTTCGTCGGAGCTGTAGACCCATTCTTTGTTCAGGAGTCGGTCGAGGCAGACTTGAGCGAGAAAACGAGAGACATGTTACCGCCGAGAGGGTGGACTCGCCTCTGGAAAGTTCACGGTTCAATAGGCTGGCGCATTAAAAACGTTGGGGGAATAAAGCGCATAGTCAGGACATCAGACATGAGTGGTACTAACGAACTAATAATCCATCCTTCAAAAGACAAATACTTGGATTCGCGGAAGCTGCCATTCATGACGTATTTGGACCGTTTGCGAAACTTCTTGAACACCGGCGAATGCTTGTTAGTAATTGTCGGGTATTCCTTTAGGGACGAGCATCTAAACGCCACGATCTTCGACGCGCTCCGCTCGAACAATCGCTTGGCAGTCATCGTCCTTTCTTTTGCCGAGCCAGACGCTCATGTGCTCAGTTGCAGTCAAGAGCTTCATAACTTGTGTTTGCTTGGACCCAAGACTGCTTGTATTGGTGGAGTTCACTACCCTTGGGCGGCACCGACTCAACAGCCCAGCAGCTTTGACCAGACTCTCTATTGGGACTCTACAAAGAAGGAATTTACTCTCGGCGACTTCAATCACTTCGCCGCATTTCTTGATAAGACGGTTAACCCGGGGCAAGTGATAACGACAACGATCGCTGCGGCAACGGCAACCGCGCCCGCGGCACTGCCGTGATCTTGGGGGGTGTTGGATGAGGACTGACGCAACATTTTTGGGGTTCGTTCGAAGAGTCATCGGTGCAACGGTTCTCGTGGAAATTTCCGATGACATCCCGTCCGCGAACCCGATCATCGACGGTCGCGTGTACAGGCTTGGCCAGGTTGGCTCCTTTGTCCGAATACCACTCGGGTTCTTGAATCTTTTCGGCATTGTGTCGATGGTTGGCTCTGCGGAGGCAGCGAGGGTGCACGCTGCGCTAAAAGGTGAAGATGCGGAGTTCTTGCCGAAAGGACAAAGGTGGATTGAAATTCAACTCGTCGGAGAAGCCTACAGCGGAGAGAAGTTCAACCGTGGCGTTAGCCTCTTCCCGACTCTCGACGATGAAGTACACATTGTGACTGAGAACGACCTCGCCGTGATTTACGGTGGTCAATCAGTTTCCCAGGTGTCCATCGGAACCCATTCGGCATCTGAAAGTCTTACCGCCTATGTGGATCTCGACAAGCTGATTACTCGCCATGTTGCCATCGTCGGCTCAACCGGGAGCGGCAAATCCAACGCAGTCGCGAACCTGCTGAAGTCTCTGACCAAAGGGGCATACCCAAGCGCTCGTGTAGTAATAATCGATCCTCATGGAGAATATGCGTCGGCTTTCCAGGGTAATAGTCGGGTGTATCGAATCGGCGATAAGGATTTTCCTCTTTACATTCCGTTCTGGGCCCTGTCGTTTGACGAGCTAGCCTGGTTTCTGGTCGAACGGAAGACCGCTTCGGAGTCAATGCAGGATGCTGCAATCCGCGAAAAAATCTTCGAACTCAAAAAGAGTCAGTGCTCATCGCTGAAAGCGGGAGCTATTCAGGACACAGAGATCACCGTTGATTCGCCAATCCCATTCGATGTCAAGAAACTGTGGTACGACTTGGATCGCAAAGAACGCGTGACATACACCGACATGGGGAGGACGCAGGAAGCGTTAGTGCAGGAAGGTAATGCTGCCCAACTGACATCCGCCAGATTTAGCCCTCCAGGTGCGGGAAGCAGCGCTCCTTTCAAACCGACTATGTCACTAGGGCTGGGGTCGCATCTGAATAAGATTCTGGGCCGGCTTAGAGACAGGCGCTTTGATTTTCTACTTGCGCCGGGAGGCTACGATGGAACAACCGATGATCTTCACGATCTGCTAAGTGGATGGACCGATCATGATCAAGCTATTACCATTCTGGACCTTGCTGGAGTCCCGCCAGAAGTTACCGACCTTGTTGTGGGCGTAGTCGCTCGGATACTTTACGAAGGAATGTTTTGGGGACGGGAGATACCCGGCGCAGGTCGGCAACGACCCCTCCTGTTGATCTTGGAGGAGGCACATACTTATCTTCCTAAATCAGGCGGCCAATTCATCCAGGGCTACGCACGGGCCGGTATTCAACGCATTTTCAAAGAGGGGCGGAAGTATGGCCTTGGTGCGGCTGTTGTATCCCAGCGACCATCCGAGTTGGATGAAACCATACTTTCGCAATGCGGAACGTTCGTTACATTTCGCCTGTCCAACGCCAACGATCAAGCTCATGTAAAAGCAAGTGTGCCAGACACATTAGCCGGATTGATTGATGTACTTCCGGCACTCCGAACCGGAGAAGCACTTGTGGTTGGAGAATCAGTTCAGCTTCCCAGTCGTGTTCGGATTGAATTGGTTGAGCCCAGACCCACAAGCAATGACCCACAAGTGGGCGCACAGTGGACTCAAGGGCGGGTTCAGACAGTCGCTTACGATCAGATCGTGACAGGCTGGAGACTTCAGAAAATTGCAGTGCCCCAAGTACAAGTGACCCAAGCAGTTCCAGTTCAGCCAGCCCCCGTGCAGGCAACTCCTTTACAAGCAACTTCAGTTCAGGAGGTGCGGTGATGGATAGGGTTCCAGTCTCTTCTTCAAACGTTGTGTCTATAGGCTATGAGGCCAACACCCAAACGCTGGAGGTGGAGTTTAAGAGTAACGCGGTTTATCAATACTTTGGAGTTCCTCAACAGGTTCATGAAAACTTCATGAACTCGGGCTCAAAGGGCCAATTTCTCCAGCAATACATTCGTAATGTTTATCCAACCTCTAAAGTCGGATGACGTTGGTCAAATGACGGGCGACCCAGAAAAATCGGACCCCGCTGTGAAGGTCGAAAGACATCAATCTTTTTATCCTCAGCCCACCAACCATATCTAGGGTGGTCACGGTTGGAAGGGAAGAAAGTCGTATTGAAGTGCTTGTGTGGGAAGGTGGTGACCGGGGTCGATAAAAGTCATGCGAAGGCGAACCTAGCGACACACGTGAAGGCCTCGAAGTTCCACAGCGACGTTATGGCAGCAGTCAAGCGTCTGAGGGGAAAACGGATTTGAGGCGTAGGTGAAGTAGTTGAACAAGCAAGAGAGAATCAGACAGCTTGCCAATGACAAGCTTTATTTTGGAACAGTGGTGCCAGTATTGGCTATATCGTTGCTTGCTGGCGCTGGGAGCCTGGTCGGAATGGAACCTACTTCCACCAGCCAGATCATAGCCGTCGTAGGCCTGTGCTGGGGACTGTATAAGAGCAACGAAGCCGAAAAAGAGCTTGAGAGGCTGCAAGGACACCAAAGGTAGCTGCGCAAATCAAAGCATGCTACCAATCGGGCTGTCCTCACTCCCGTGCTCGCGTCAGGATCGCCCGCAACACCGAATCGTAGGCCGCCTTGAACCTCTCCGGCTGGTTTCTTATCGACGCGTAGAACTCCACGTCGAACACATCGCCTATCTGTCTCACAACCGCATCATCTTCTAAGCTCGTCACCACCCGGACCCTGATTTTCGAATAACCGGTGTCTAGTCGCAGGCTTTGCTCTAGCCACCTTTCCCATTTCCCCAAACTCTCATCCATGAAATCACCGACTTCAGTTCGTCGGCCGGATTGATTTGAATTGTGCAAGGACTATGCCGACCGTGCGCGTGTGTACACTTGCAAAACCCGCACGCCAGCATCCAAGGCTTCAAGAGCACCCCTGAACCCCAAGGGGTGCATGAGCTTCCGTGACCGCGTCCTTAGCGCCGACGATCCCTTTGAGTGGATCGAGGAAGCCACAGAAAACAAAGGGCTTGGATTTGAAGACCTTTTCCGGTTAGACGACCAACCAATGCCAGCACCGGAGTTAGAACCTGTAGAGCGTTACCTGCGGTCGCGAACCGACGACGCCGGCCTGGACGTTCACCAGCTTCAGGACGAGATTGTCTCGCGCCGTCGCCTTATGGATCGCCAGCTTGAGGAAATCGATTATCAGGTCAGCCGGGCCGCGTTCTCGCTAAAGCAGTTGGATTTCAGGATTGGCTACAACGATGCCGTGGACTTCAAACGCAACTGGACCGAGCGCGAGTTGGCCAACATGCGGCGGGAGCGTCGCAATCTGCGGCTGCGTTGCTGGGAGGACATTGTTGCTTTGCGCAAAGAGTTGAGAGAAGCACTGAAACAATACCGAGACGCCGCGGCCCGCCGACAAATCATGGAGCGTGGGACCGATGGAGGTTGACGAGCTGTTTCGCAAGCTGCGGCCTGCGCTCGGAAAGAGAATCGATGACTTGTGGCTCGAATACCAGTTGCGCCCGCAGAACAGAAAAGATATCGAAGGCCTGCTTAACGTGTTGGCGATGCAGCATCTCGGCCAGACCTTGGAAAACACAAACCCGCTGCTGCTGCCTCCGGATGAAACGACAGCGCGCGGTCGATACGAGATGGGCGCCGTCGTTTATGGGAACAGAGAACTCTACCGGTTCGGACTCAGGGAAACGGAAATGATTCAGCATCTTGCCATCTTCGGTCGCACAGGCAGCGGTAAAACCAATGTGAGCCACGTTCTGCTAGATCAGTTAGTGAAGCAGAAAAAACCATTCATGGTGTTTGACTGGAAGCGCAGCTATCGTGATTTGCTTGCGCAACCAAGCTTTGAGAATCTGCGCGTGTTCACAGTTGGCCGTGATGTCGTACCGTTCTCGTTCAATCCTTTGTCACCACCGCCAGGCACATCACGAACAACTTGGGCAAAGAAGCTGGTCGAGATCATGTGCCACGTCTACTTTCTCGGAGATGGCGTGGCATACCTGCTGCAAAAGGCCGTAGATGCTGTTGACCGTGAGGGAGCGACTCTCGCCGACATCAAGGCATGGCTTGAGTCGTACAAAGCTCGTGGCCGGCAGGCCCAGTGGATGGACTCCGCCCTTCGGCTCGTCGGCACCCTCTGCCACGGTGGGACCGGTGCAATGGTGGCTGCCCATGACAACGCCCTGCTCACCAGCCTGCTCCATCAGCAAGTTGTGTTTGAGCTGGACGCCTTGAACGACAACGATAAGACGTTTTTTATAGATGCCGTGCTGCTGTGGATTCACCATTACAGGTTGAATGAGCCGACACGCGAAACGTTTAAGCACGCGCTCGTCATCGAAGAGGCTCACCATGTCCTTCTCCGTCGCACAGAAGGCCGCGAGACCATTCCCGATTTGATTCTGCGTGAGATCCGCGAGTTGGGCGAGGCCGTCATTCTGATTGACCAACATCCCTCGCTGATCTCAATACCAGCGTTGGGGAACACGCACACCACGATTGCTATGAACTTGAAACACGGGCGCGATTTGTCTGCACTGCGCGAGGCTTTGCAGCTCTCCGAGTCCGAAGAGTCCTGGCTAACGTCGCTGGAGGTCGGGACCGGCATCGTCAAACTTCAGTCACGCTACGACAAGCCATTTCTTGTCCGCTTCCCGTTGATGAATGTCTCAAAGGGCGATGTGACCGACGAGAAGCTGAGCGAGCAGACAGTCACCGATTCCGCCCGTTCCGAGCCTGTACCACCTTCTCCGCCTGTTCAGGCAGTGATTACACCTATTCCAGTCCCAGATAAAAAAGGTGTTTCTGATAGTGAGTGGAAGGTGTTATGTGATGTCATCGCACACCCTTCCTCCCCTATTGCCGCCCGCTTCCGCCGCCTCGCCGTTTCTCCTCGCGCTGGCGGCCGCATCATTGAGTCGTTGCTGGCCAGCGGGCGACTGTCATCGCACGTGCTGAAAACCCCAACCGGCCAGATGCGGTTCTTGCAGCTCACTCCGAACGGCGAACAGCTTTGCAGATTGCGCGGCGTTGCGGTGCCTTCGTTTAAGAAGGGCGGACCGGAGCACGAGTATTGGCGGGCCGTCGTCGCCGACGAACTGAAGGGAAGGGGATGGACCGTGGACTATGAGGTTGCGGTGACCGAGAATCACGCAGCCGACATCGTGGCGACCAAAGAAGCGCGGCGGATGATCGTGGAGATAGAGACCGGGAAGTCTGGCGCTGCGGCCAATGTACGCTGTGATCTAAACTCGGAC
The DNA here is from genome assembly GCA_015661185.1 of Bacteroidota bacterium. Lineage (GTDB taxonomy): Bacteria > Bacteroidota > Ignavibacteria > UBA10030 > UBA10030 > UBA9647. The sequence continues at coordinate 16,121 of JACVXU010000025.1, read as the reverse complement.
GCGACACGGATCGTCTCGGTAGCGTTGGACGCTGGCCTGAGCGCATCGCTCAAATCGGAGTTTGCAAAAGAGGATCAGAGGAGATTGCGAATTCTAACTCCGAGCGAGTTTGGAGGTTTCATCGCAGGCCTGAACGAGACTCACACGCAATAATCGCAAGCCAGCCTCGCAAGATTGAATCCCCATGCGCCACATCTCTGGTGCATGTCCTACATCAAATCCGCGTTCATCATCGACGGCATCGCAAAGATTGTTGAAGTCCACGGAGCGACATGGCAATACCTGGACGTTAGAAAGTACGGGACGGGGACAGCGACGTACTATCGGAAAGTCCTCGCAGAGACAGCACCCGAGGCAAAAGAAGTGAAGCGCGTTTATCAAGGCTTGGTGGAACAGTATGAACGATACGCTGATGACCCCTCTCAATTGAACTCAGGTCTGGCTAATGAGATTTTGAAGCTCGGCTTGTCTCCAATCTCCGATTCGAACAAACGGGAATGGACACGCTTTTTGCTTGGGGAGGACATGCCCGGTGACGCGGACAACTCAGATGAGCCACCGGCGGTATTGGCAGACCTGGATACTAACCATCTCTATGACACCGAGTGCAACTTTTACGCCAGGTACGAGGACACGCTGCCGGACGAATGGACGTATGAGCGTATCACGCCAGCAAGGATGATTGAGTTGCTGGAAAACAGATTACCAGTCGAGGACCAGGCCCGACTTAGGGACCGTTGAGCTTACCCACATTATCGGCACGCCATAGCCGCAATCCATTTATAGGATCATGGCCTTCACTCTTCAATGCCTCCTTTAGACTCCTCCCCCATCCGCAACTTCGATGCCCTCTCTGAAGACCACATGCCAGAGGACATCGTTGCCAGAGAGACGCAGATCGCAGAGATGAGAGCCTGTTTATCTCCGGCTGAGCGTGGACTCAAACCCATCCACGCCTGGCTGCACGGAAGGCCCGGCACCGGGAAGACGACCATCGCACGCTATGTCACGTCCCAATTGGAACACAACACCCGCGTTGAGTCGGTCTATGTGAACTGCTGGCAGCACTCGACGTTGTTTATGGTCCTACAGGGGATTGTCGAGGCGCTGCGCATCATCGTCCCGGACAACGCCAACACCGTTGTGAAGCTGCATCGGATTCGGTCCAAAATGAAATCGTCGCCTCTCATCGTTGTTCTTGATGAGATAGACAAGACAGAGCCAAAAGAGCGCGACAGAATCCTCTACACCCTTAGCAGCGTCAGCACCGTTGGCACGGTTGCGATCTCCAACAGCAGGTCAAGCCTCTTCGAGCTTGAAGACCGGGTTAGGTCGCGCCTCGGTCCGACGCTAATCGCATTCGATCCGTACCGGGTCCAGGATTTGTATCGGATTCTCGAAGCCAGGGTGAAGCTCTCACTGGCCCCGACCGCGTACAGTGCAGAGGTAATTGAAAGGATCGCAACTCTTGCTGCCGGCGACGCCCGTGTTGCGATTCAGACTTTGCTGAAGGCAGCTCAACTCGCGGAGTCCCAAGGAACTCGAACCATTTCCGTGGACCAGATTACAGAAGCGGCAAGCGCGGCCAGGAAGCTGAAGACGCAGTACACGCTGGCGAAGATGACGGAACATCACAAACTGCTGTACGACTTAGTGGTCTCAGCACCACAGACAACCACTAGCGTTCTGTGGGCTTCTTACCAACAGCGGTGCCAAGCGTTGGACAAACGCCCGATCGCAGAGCGAACGTTCAACCTGTACATCCATACCCTCGTCGTCAAGGGCTTGATCGAGAGAGAGCGTGCGGCCGTGCTCGGCAACGTTTACACGGTGCGGCCCGCGGCATGATGGTGATTACTTGACCCTCGCAACTCCGGAAGACCTAGCCCTGGAAGCTCTTCGCCGGCTCTCTACCAAACGGGACCCTACCAATTTGATCAGGTTTCCCAAAGTATTCATGCGAATCTGCCCTCTTCTCTGCATTGATAAGCAGGAGGCCTGGGCTCTGCTTCGCGACCTTTCCAGACGTGGCGTAGTTCAGGTCGTGCCTTTCCGAGGTGTTAGGCTGGTTTCTCCTCGGTCCTGATCTCGTCCGTGGCCAGCAGTTGATGGCAGCGTTCGCAGAACTCGCTTGTGAACGGGTTCCACGCGGAGCATTGTCCGCAAACTTTGGGTTGCAGCGTTTCAGTCTGGTTGTCCTCGTCCATCTTTATGCCATAGGTATTCAGCAGCGCCGAGTCCACTGCGCGCCCGGACAAATGGATGTAGACCGCGGCCATCTTCGATCCCTGTGTCCAGCCGAAATGCTCGTTCATCTGGGCCGAGGAAAGAAAATTCGCCAGATAGCTCGCTCGGCTGTGGCGGAAGCTGTGGCAGTTTGTTTTCTTCTTGATTCCAGTCCGCTCGGTCACTCTCCGCATCAGGTTCGTTATCCCGCGGTAGCCCATCAGCTCGCGTTTATCGACGGTGATCCACACAAACGCCTCACGGTCCTGTCTCTGAGGATGAAAACTCAACCATGAGGCGAGGAATGGCGCAGCAGCCACAACTCTGACGCGCCTCATTCCAGTCTTTCCGTCAACTGTGAGGATCGCACCGTACTTGTCGAACTGAATGTCCTTGACTCGCAGACCACCAAGCTCGCCCACGCGACAGCCTGACTCGTAAAGTGTCGCAATAAAAGCCCGGTCTCTTGGGCTGTCCGCCGTGTTGATGAGCTTGATAACCTCATCCGGCGTCAAAAGGTCGGAAGGCAGTTTCTTTGCCGTTGCTTTGGCAGTTGTTTTGAGCCAGCGCACTTCTGGGGGAAACTCCTCAGTGTCTCGTAACCATCTGTAAAAGTATTTCAGCGCCGAACGATAGTCGCGCTTTGTCCACGGGCTTAGCTGAGTGCGCTCGATTTGGCCGACGACTCGTTGGATGTCGTCCTTTCCGGCAAGCTCGAAATCTTTTCCAATCTGCGTGGCCAGGACCGGTAAAGCCGTCAGGTACTTGTCCACACGCGCCGGACTGAGGCCGCGCGCAAAGTTGTAATCAGTGAACCGCTTGATTGTCTCCTTGTTCTTTTCGGTCACGTCTGTGCGCCGCTTCAAGCGACTCAAACCGTTCTCGATATTTCGCTGCCGATAATGTATGTCCATCCAGACCATCCCTCCTTCGTGCCTCATAAAGTCTGTTAGGCAGGGACGCTCTGTCTGCGTTTGAGTTTCCGTTTTGGTGTTAGCACTGAACCCAGGCTTACAGCGCTGAGGGAGAGACCCAGACGACGATTTCATGCTCTTTGCCTAAGAGCCCAGACACGCGCAAGTCACGCAACCCACACAACTTTTTGAGGCTGCGTGATATTTGTCGTTCTGAAAGATAAAGATTTCGCTCTGACGTGATACTCGTAATCTTTGCAGTGCCGTCGCGTCGCATTTTTCTTCTGTCGCGTACCCGATAGATGTCGGTGGTTTTCATTGTCTTTACAAAACTATTGATCGGGGATGCTTCGGAAATACTCTCGACGTTGGAATCAGATTCAATCGACCTGTGCATGACCTCACCTCCTTACTGGGGACTGCGCGACTACGGCGTTGCCGGACAATTTGGATTGGAGAAGTCGTTTGATGAGTACGTAGAAAAACTCGCTGGCACGTGCGCGCAGATCATGCGTGTGTTGAAGCCGAGCGGCTCTTTCTATTTGAATTTGGGTGATACCTATGCTGGCTCCAACGGAGCCATCAAGAAATTTCCGAGGCACAAAACAAATCAGAGCGACCGCGTTCATCCAACGCACGGAAATTTCGTGACCTCAGATTTCTCTCGGCTTCGACGCAAGTCTCTGATCGGCATCCCTTGGAGGATCGCCCTCCGGCTAATTAACGACGGTTGGATTCTTCGCAACGACATCATCTGGTACAAACCCAACGCCATGCCTGCGGCCGTGAAAGACAGACTGAGCAACAGCTACGAGCATCTCTTTCATTTCGTGAAGACCCAGCGATACTACTATGACCTGGACGCAATTCGTGTACCCAACAAGGCCGCAAGCATCAAGCGCATGGCACTGGCCGCGCAACAAGGCTTGCGACCGAAGAAAACGAAATATACACCAGGACAATCCGACGAGAAGTTGGTCCAGGGAGGAAAATACTTCGTGCCCAACTGGGTCCGAGAATTATCTGAGGATGACCCTGCACTCAACAAGATGCAAAGGTTGTCTGAGATTACCAACAGGGCCATTAACCACGGCATGTATGCCGGCGGTGTGTTCAAGGGCATCCACTCCCATCCCATTGGTCGGAATCCTGGCGACGTTGTTTCATATCCAAGCTCAGAAAAACGCGGCGACCTCGGCAAGAATCCTTCCGACTTCTGGGCGATCACAACTCGCTCGTTTCGTGGGGCCCATTTCGCTGTTTATCCTGAAACTCTTTGCGTGAGGCCCATCCTCTCATCATGCCCGGAAACGGTTTGTGCTAAGTGCGGCTCCCCCACGCACAAAGTTTCTCAGGGCGTCACGGCAAAACCGTTCAACATCAGATATAGGGACGCACAAAGTGGACGCCTGCAAAAGAAGTGGGGCGACTCGGTGACTGCGCCCGTCGAAGCGGCGGAAGCCTATGACGAACAGAATTACAAACCGCGATCCTCAACACGAGTTGTATGGCAGGGCTGCTCATGCAATGCAGGGTACGAACCCGCAACAGTCCTGGACCCGTTCGCTGGCTCGTGCACGACCCTGAAGGCCGCACGAGATCACGGAAGAAATGGAATCGGCATCGAGATCAACCCGGACTACATCGAGGTAGCAAGGATGCGACTCGGAGCGGGAGGCGAGTTGCAGGTCATCAATCCTGGCTCACCCGCATGATTCGCAAGCCCGCGCAACCGTTCTTATGACCCGACGCATCGAGTGATTGTGTATGAACTACCAGCAGCATTTCACTGAAAGAGTCTCCAAGTATCTTGAACAGCTCAAGGGCGAATTGGACGAAGACCTTCCCAGACTCGGCGAGCTAATGCCAGAGGTCACGCTCGGACAGGCCGACGCTTTTGCCTCTGGTGTTGCGGATATTGTGAACACCTATAACGGCCTGTTCCATCCCGCTGCTAAACGCGCGACAAATGGCAAACCAAGAGGGAACTGGTATCAGCGTAAAAAGGAACTGCAAGGCTACGACGCTAAGATTGAAGCTGCCCTGCCTAGCATCTTTGAGAAAGAAGGCTACGTCACCGCAGCACTTGTCCAACAATACGCCGGCATTGAAGAGAGCGAGGCGACCAAGAGGTTGAAATCGTTATCCAAGAAATACAACTGGCGCACACGACAGGACCCGCAAAAGTCTGATGTGATTCGTTACACACCGCCCCGGTCACAGCGGCAAGCAACGGAAACGCAGCCACCCATCCCTGCCAAGGGTGAGCAGGGTTAGGCCCGTGAAGCGCCAAAAGCGCACATGCTTACCAACGGGCATGACCGACAATCGGGCATCCGGCTGTGGCAAAACTTTGCTGCAATATCCAGAAGTCCGAGATTGAACTCTCTGCTCGACTTTTCAGGCAAAATGTCAGATGCGAGTTGGAGAAGCTTTTTGTCTGAGTAGGCCGGACCACGGGAAGGTAGGACGAATACTCTTCGCAAAAGTCGGCCGCTGCTCTCATCAATCATAGGGACTCGCCCGCCGAAGCTTAGACATAGAATGGCGCTGGCGCTGTAGATGCCTACTCCTGGTAGAGACAGAAGTGCATTTAGGTTATTCGGGACGATGCCTTGAAAGTCTTTGACGATTGTCTCGGCTGCCTGTACGAGATTGTCGGCTCTCTTGGAGAGGCCTAGTGGCCTGAACCATGCCCTGAGCGCTTCAACATCTGCTGACGCCAGAGTGTTCTCGTCAGGATATTTATTGATGAGTTCTTGATACGGACCAATAACCCTCTCAGCCTGGGTTTGCCGTAGCAGCATCTCTGCTACAAAAACGTGAAAGGGGTTCTGTGTGTCCCGCCAGGGGAATGATCTAGAGTTTGATAGAAACCAACTAACAACTATTTGCTGCAACACTTCTGGGGTTGCAACAGCAGAGCTAGAATGGGAATGTTTTCTTTTCGCGGTAAGTTGAGTCGGCGACATCATCACGTTCACCTAGCTTGCGCGACTGCGACTGGTCTCCATGAGTTCAGCCATCGCTCAAGTTCGTCATCAGATAGGTTCGGGGCAGTGGAGAGGTCAGCTCTGTAGCGAGTCTCTGAGACGCCAGGTGGCTCTGGCATTCGGAAGTGTGGGGTGTCGGCTGATCTAAACCAACGCAAGGATGCATCTGCCTGAACTGGGTCAAACATAGGTCCGCTGCCGTCTCCGCTTTCCATCCCAGCCCTACGGACTGCTCTTTCCAGCTTCAGAAAGTCGGCCATACCGAGCAACTTTGAACGAGCCTCGATTATGAGATCCCGCAAGCTGAGCCCCGCGTCCTCTTCCCTCAGCAGTATGGAAGCTATCACGATCTCTTCTCCATTTAGTGCGTAGACTTGCCGATGGGAAAAGTGATGTATCCGCTGCTGACCCACTGCCGATTTGACCTCGACTCTTTTTTGATTGCTCGAAAAGTCAAACAGCCGGTTTGTCTCGCTATGCCAAAAGGGGGCCCAGAAGCGAAAGCCTCTTGTTTGGCGCATCACGAACAGTTCACCCCATAAACCTTGACGTTCAGTCTGCAAGTCTCTCGCTTGGGTCACCGAAAACAGTTTGACCATCGACCGGAAGAATGAGGCCAGCTTCTCACCGTCTATGTGCTCAATCTCGTACTGGGCTAGCAATGCGTCCATAAGAGTCAGAAAGCTTTGTACCTCGGTGTGATCAGAAGACTCACACCGCATGGAGTGAAGGAGTTGTCTGGTAGCCGCACCACCAGCAAGGACTAAACTATATTCCTGGCTAAGTTGCAGAGATATCTGCGCTGTTCGCAGTGGAGGCTCGAATAGCCGTTGTTCAGCTCGCACGAAAATGTAAGGATGTCTCGCAATATCGATACCCAGATAAACGTCGTCGTGTCCTGGAACTGGCGCCACCGTATAAGCGTGGCCAGACGGATTTTCAATCAACCTCGCGAAGATCTCTCGCACGCTCATGGCATCTCATCTCTGACAACATACCTGAGGTCATAGCGTGGCTCGTCAGGTATGTAGAGAGCGAGTGCAATAGTCACAATTGCGCTCTCGCCGGGCTGAATCATGTGGACTTGAAGCTGTGGGCGGCCGTTGTGTATATGCTCGTCACCGGGGTAGTATTCTCTTTCTTCAGGTCTTCTCCCGTCTGTTCTACCTTGCATTGGGTTGTTGATTTGATTCGGTATCGGCTCATCGTTCTGGCCTCGAGCCAAGCCTCTTACTCGCGTGTTGCCGTTTGCCATCCAAAGCACGTCTAGGTTCGGCAGTTGTCTTCCAAGCAAGAGACGCGCAAGATATTCAATTGTGTAGCTGTTCTCCCAATCGGTGCCATCGCTTCTGAGAGTGGCTAGCAACTCCTGGATCACAACGCCCGTGGGACAGTTCTCCACAACCCTGTGCTCTGTGTTAGCAAACGCGCGCGTTTGTCCGGGATGATCTCTAAAGAACCTCCGCACCACCTGCTCGTTTTGCTGAGCTAGGCCTGGGTCAATGATTATTTTCCTCTGAATATCCCAGCCATTGCTGCGGAACTGCCTGAAGTTCGCTACGTTTTGCCGGGTGGGACGAATACCAATGTTCATGTCGAGCGCAAACATCCTGGGCCAGTCCCGAATTGCCAGCCCTTGCCGCTGATTACGGCTTAGAGCGTCCCAGAAATCGTCCTCATGCCGGAGGAGCTCGGTGTAATCGTCCCTCAATTGAGTAGTCAGGAAGATCCGACAGAGGTCCAAGTATCGTTGCTTATACCCGAACCATCTGGCCCTCTGCTCCATCGTGTCGGCGTTTGTCTCATTCTGAGCACGTCGAGTGATGTAGGTCACAGCAAGGTCTCGGATGGTGACACCGCGGCCGAGCATGTTGCCACCAATTAGGATGTTGTTCTTGAGCCTGAACGGCGTGCCGATCGGGTCCCTTCCGAGAGGAAGACTGTTAACCATCCAGACCTCGATACGGATCTCATCCGCAAGTCGGCGACGGACATCTTCCCAAGCAGGCGGGTTATGTACAGTCGTGCACAGATCGTCAAACGCTTCACGGAAAAGTTGCAGTAGGTCAGCGGCAGCGGGATCGTTTTCTGGCAAAGCAAGGGTCTCTCTCCAGAGCCCTATCAGATTTCTGACCGCTACCTGAAGCCGCTCATGGTCCGCTCGTAGGTTGCTGTTGTGAATCAGCATTGAGTGCCATGCCATCTCTTCCCGGAGATGCCGAATCGCTGCCCCTACAATAAATATCGCTATCGCACGTCTAAGCCCATCGGGGATGCCGTTGACATGCTCCTCTCCTGCTTCAGCAATGGGAACGATTCGCACATATCGGTCTCTGTCAGGTCCAAAGAAAACCGATCCACCGCAATATCCCTCTCCAGGTTGGATCAGGATGCCAAAATCGGGAGCGAGTCCATCTATGCCTGATATGAGTAGGTTTGCTTGGGGAGTAGCTGTGTACGCAATATAGGCGTGCAGCAAGAGAGCATCACGAAGCTGGAGGATGCTGTTGTAAATAGCTGATCTTCGTCCGCGTCGGAACTGAGTATTCAGCGAGGCCTCATCACCTTCATCGTCAATGACTAGAGTCGGAAAACCGCGAAGCTCTGGTGTCGAGAGCACTCTTCTTAGGTTGTCGATACGTAAACGGTTTTTTAAGACTACTATGAGAGCGTGGCCACCGCCATGAAGCACGCTCTGGATAACATCGGTGTCCTGGGGCAATGGATTCTGGAATGGTGTTAGACGCGGTCTATTAGCGACTTCGAGATCATTGCAAAGCCTCGTGTAGTTCTGCGCAAGCAATGGGTTTTTCGTGCCTGCAAGCACGACGGTTATCCGATAGCCGTTGTCAACCGCAAGAGCGATCAGAGTGGTGTATGAAAGTGTTTTTCCGCTTTGCACTTTTCCCAGTGCAAGTCCAGTAACGCGACCCGTTTGACCTCCCGGATTGGGACATTGAGATAGCACAGACGCAGCGGTATTTTCGATCTCATCCCATTGCTCATCAGTTACATCAGAGGGTCGGCGAGCCTCCAGATTTCGGCTCTCTTCTCCGTCAATCCGGACTGCCCAACGAGCGGGCTGGCCCTGGACCGGATCCATTCCGACTGGTCTATCCACCATGCTCTACCTCTATTTCACCAGCTCGTCGCAGCACCTTATTCATGAATGTTCGGATATCGCCGGGAGAGATCAGGCCGTTTTTAGCGGTCTGGCGAGCCATTTTCTCGGCCAAAGCAAGTGCGAGTACGAATTTTTGTATTAGCTCAAGGAGGTCTTTCTTATCCAAGTAGGGTGCCAAGAACGGATGCGCCATATTCAAGAAGACATCTATCTGGTGATCTTGCGGATAGCTAACCTGCATCCAGTGTGCGTCTGATAGCTGATCCTGCCAGTGGAGGCGGAACTGCCAGACTTCTTCACCGACATCGAGTTTGTAAGTGACCGGACCGACGCTAACGGCGCGGAGTTTCTTTGCGTCTGCCTTTTCCTGCTCTGGCGTCTTAGGCGGATCAGGAAACTTCAACTCCTCTGCAATCGCGCTCGTGAATCGCTTGCTCGAAAAAATCTCTTTGCTTCTCTCCGATGAAAGCTCAAGGTCTGCCCCAGTTAATGGACGAGTGGGCTGACGGTAGCCCTCAGATTTATCCATGTAGTCTTCGCAATGACGTCTAAGCTCTTCGATAAAGGCGTCCTCAAGGCCTCCCGACCAGTCGAACGCATCTTTAGCTTGGGTCACGGGCCAGTCATTAAGATTTAGTTCGCCGACGAGTCGTTGAGATCGGAATGTGTTGCCTTGGCCAAAGACCTCAATAGGTTTGTAGCCCTCACCTGGTCCGCCGATGATCACTCGACCGCGTCGCAAGAGGGCAAATCCGGCGTCGCGCTGGCTGCCAGGCATACGGATTCCAATCCATCCATGTGCTTGGAGCGTGGTTCCCTCCGATTCCCAAGGAACGGCAAAGGACACATTCTTACGCCAAACGCTCTTTGCCCCATTCCCAAGACTCTCGGTAAGGAACGTTGGCTCCTGGAAGCTGATTGGCTCCCCATTCCAAATGATCTCAACCTCACCTGACCGGATGTCTTCGCGGTACATGCTGCCCAGTTGATCCTTGATTCTTGGCGGGGTACGACCACGGATCGGCTTATAGAGACCTTGAATTGTGATGCGTGTGAAGTGGCTCTTGGGATCGGCAGCAACTCCTTGAACCCGAATTACGTTCGTGTGATTCTCCACGAGGTCCGTAACATTGACAGTCACGATCAACTCTTTATCAGAACCTAGTCGGCTTGTCTGGATTGTCCACGCCGTTCCGAACCAACAGGAAGCGGTTTTCAAACCCATCCCGTACTCACAACGGCCCGACCGATTTTCTGGAGGTTTGTCCAGGATGACTGCTCTGGTCAACTCTTCAAAGTTCATTCCGTTGGCGTTATCGAGAATAGTTAAAGTGTTTCTTTCGCTGTCATAGGATATCTCGACTCGCAGTTTCTTGTTCTTACCGTCACGCTTATATGCGTCGCGCAACGAATCCCTGTGGTCATAGTAGTTCTGAGTGGAGTTGTCTACGAACTCCGCGATTGCATACCAGGGCGTATAGCTGAGACGACGATAGGTCGCGTACACGCTTACATCGGGACGGATGTCGATTGTTGCGAACGCGGGCGATTGCCTCATGCTGACTCCCTCGTATAAACCTTCTGGCCCGCCCGGACCAGCAAGGGAATTCGTTGTGGGCTCTGATGACCGTTTGGACCAGCAGTGGCTTTGCCAACTAGCTTCTCAGCTACAAGCGCTGCAACCTTCACATTGATTGCATTGCCCAAGGCTTCATAGGCTTTGGTGTCAGACTCCGGTAAGAACTTCAGACCATTGCGCCCATTCATGCTTTGGAGTCGTGCGCATTCTCGTGGAGTCATGTATCGGTTTTCCCAGGCAATTATCGGAACTTGGGTAGCTGTCATTGCGACAAGTGAAGGTGCCGTGGTGCGCCGCTTGACCCGGACTCCAGACGGACGCATCTGAATGATGTACTGTTTGATGCGGCGATCTTTTTCGCCTTGACAGTTCCATTCAAGCTTTTGAAGACTCGACGGGAACTCCTTGATTTTGGGAATCCATTTGTCCAGCCATTTCTTGTGACGTTGGTAGAACTCCCGATTTTTTCTGATGTAGTCGATCTTCCAATCAGGAAACTTGCTTTGGTCCCTTCGTGCGTGAGAGGGAAGAAACTTAAGCAGGTTCTCGATGTCAGTAGCTTTTGATAGAGGCTGACCATGAGACCCACGGAACTTCCTCAAGGCGTCGAGCGACATTTTGATTGGCGTCGTTTCTTCGTATGGGTAGGTTGCACCAAACTCCATTGACCAGAGTGGGTGCGGAATTTTTTCTTCAGCCGGAACCTGATTCAAAAACTCTTGCCACACAGCGAGGCACTTGTTAACTTGGTCCGGCACCTCACGTGCGTCTTTTGGATTCTTAGTCAAGTAGAGCTCAACCGATGTTTTCCCTTTTGTGGGCTGGGGCCACTCAAAGTCTTTTAGGCTGCCAGTGCTGGCTACAATGTAGACTCGCTGCCTAACTTGTGGGATGCCAAAATCATGCGGCGAGAATTTTCCAAGCTTCACATCGTATCCTTCGTGTCGAAGGCGCTCCTCGATGTGTTCCCACGTTTTACCTTTGTCGTGCTTTTCTAGATTTGGCACGTTCTCAAGAATTAGATATCGCGGATTATGTTGTCGGACAACTTTTAGAATGTCTTTGTAGAGTTCACCTAGCTCCGGATCGTCCAATCCATCCTGGGCTCCAGCTTTCGAAAACGGTTGACACGGGAACCCGGCACAGAGAATATCATATGTCACCCTCAGGTTTGATGCCAAAATTTTTCAAATATAAATCGCTGAGAGTTCCGTCAATCTCCGACGCAAAAACGCACTCGTGCCCAAGTTGACGGAGGGCCAAATGAAACCCGCCGAGGCCTGCGAATAAGTCAATGAATCTCATTCGCCCTTGCTGCATACGGTTGATTTGTGCTCAGTGACATAAAAGTCTTCGGCAATTGAATCAAACTGCTCCATTTTTCTGACTCGACTCGTTCTGATCAGCACTATTGAAATAAATACGGGCAGGGCCCACCTGACGGTGAGCTACCATTCCGCTCTCTTCAAGCGCAGCTAAGAACCCAGACATGAACTGACGGTTCTGCCGCAAGCGTGTTGCGAGCTCTTTGACGCTTTGGCCTGGCTGCATCGTCAACGTCGCCCTCACCTGCCCAGTAACGACGACCTTAGTTCGTCTTTTGGTAGTCACTACTGTAAACCCTTGTGATTGCACATGCAGCGATTATACGCTGTGCGGCGAAAACGTGAAAGCGGTGCGTGTCGCAGATTTGCGGCTGGGGAGACAACGAAAAATAAGGCGGGGGTTGTTACAGAGGAAGAGTATTTAGGAGAAGCACCCGGGCGGAGTTGCTTGATCTGAGATTACTTAGATCGCTTCACGCTAGGTTGACCCGCAATTCCTTTGATCTCGTGCTCGGCACAAAGATCCTCAGTGCCGCGGAGCATCGGATTTTCGGGCGACTCTAGGTATTGCACCCGGATCCATTGGCCATCTTTGGTGGGAGCGAGCACAGTGGCCGATGCTCCACTTTCGAGCTTAACGACAGCACCCTTTTTCAGTTGCCACAAATCCATCAGCATCCCCTGATAAGCTAAGGTACGGTGGGATTATAAACCTATGTGCTGTGCTTGGGCAAACTTATCAGGCCACAAGATTCGTAGCTTTCCCAATTCACAATCGCCATCTCGTCCACCCCCACCACCCTGACCACCCTTGCTAGCGTCCAACCCGCTGCTTGCGCACCCCTGCCAGGCTAGGGCATACTATCTCTTGAAAACCCAGGGCACATTCATTCGAGATAACGCGAGGATTGAACACACATGCCCATGTTCGTTCAATGGTGACTAGGATTTGAGCTGACGGGGCGGCAATGGACGCCCTTATGTCAAGCTCGCCCCGAGCGGGGTAGTCCGGCATGGACTTGTACTAGCGGCTAACGTGGAGCCGAGGCGATCAGGGGGAGGGTGAGGCGCTCTTCAAGGCGAGCTCCCCAGGAAGCCATCGATCTCCCGCGCCAAGGCGTCGGCTACCCCTTCCTCCTCTCCATCCATCCAGTGGATGCGGGGGTCTTTGAGGCGGAACCAGGCGTGCTGGCGCCGGGCAAAGCGGTGGGTGGCCGTCTTGATACGCGCCACGGCCTCCTCCAGGGATAGCTCGCCCCGAACGTACGCCGCCATCTCACGATACCCCAGGCTGGACATGGACGGCAGGTCGGGAGAGTAGCCCCTCTCCAGGAGACGCGCAACCTCCTGGGGCCAGCCCGCCTCCACCATGGCCTCCACCCGGCGGTCGATACGCTGGTACAGCCGCGGCCTCTCCACCGTCAGGCCGAGGAGCAGGGTGCGATAAGGCGGTGGCTCTCTCCCCTGGGCCTGGGAGAAGGGGATGCCCGTCTCGTGATGCACCTCCAGGGCGCGGACCACCCGCCGGACGTTGCGGGGGTCGATGCGGGACGCCGCGGTGGAGTCTAACTCCAGAAGCCTGCGCCACAGGGCATCGTGCCCTTCATCGGCGGCCTGGGCCTCCAGCCGCGCCCTCAGCGATGGATTGGGAGGGACCTGGGGCGCGCGAAAGCCCTCCAGGAGGCCCCAGATGTACTGCCCTGTGCCGCCCACCAGAAAGGGCAGCCTGCCCCGCGCGTGGATGTCCTGGATAGCCCGGCGGGCCTGGGCCAGGTAGAGGGCCAGGCTGTAAGGCTCATCTGGCTCGATTATGTCAACCAGGTGGTGAGGGACGAGGGCGCGCTCCTCTGGCGAGGGCTTGGCAGTGCCTATGTTCATGTGGCGATACACCAGGCGACTATCGCCGTTGACAATCTCGCCGTGGAAGCGCCGGGCCAGCCGGAGGGCCAGCGTGCTTTTGCCCGCGGCCGTCGGCCCTACGATGGCGACGAGGGGATGTAGGAACATTTCCCTAGTAGTGATTCCTCCCGTGCTTTCACTGGATGGTAGTATTAGGAGGACTGGGCGAGTTCTCACAGCGCTTTCTACACCTAATTCACGCGCAAGGAAACGCTCCAGTAATTCCTTCGTTTCACTGAGCAGTTTTCGTTGAATGGATTGCATTCTGCCATGCATGATCTCGTTTCGTATACGAGACATGTCTGAAAATCGCCCGCTTTGGAGAGTCTCCCTTCCAAACCGGGCTCTCCAGTATGTCTGGAATTTAACGGTCAAGGGGAAATCCGCAAGACGATCTAAGGATATGTCTCTAAGCTTATTACCTATCGGAGGGTTTGAACCCGCAAAATACTTTTGAAGCTGGTCGTATTCATTCCTTACTGGTCGAGGGTCAAGGCTAGCGAAGTAACCGCTGACAACGCTTTCAATGCCGATAAAATACGAGACAAACGCATCGATAGGTGAAGTACTATCCACACCCTTAGAGTACCATCGCAGTGCCAAACTTACCGCATCTATGAGATTAGAAGAGGCAAGAGAAGCTAAAGAGCTGTCAGCCGTAGAAGCGATGGGTAGGGTTATCGACAGTTCTTGCAGATGCTTGATAGGAACATGAATTTCCCCTTCCTCACCATACGGCTTACTGAAGAAGAAGTCTTCGAAGATTATTTCTCCTAGAATTTGCTCGCCGAAGCAGAGGGTTAATAGACCGATTATGGATTCAACTATATGCCGTGCTCTTTCTTTCCCTTCAGTTTCATCATCAGTAGATACAGTAGCCAACACTTCTAACAGATCACCCTGGACTTTAGTCTCCTCAATAGCACCCTTTACTGACAAGTTGCCATCTGGATTCTCAATGGCTTCCTTGAATCCAGAGACATTGAACCCCTCAAGTTCACCTTTCCACAGTTTCACTCGTACGTTGCTGTCTATAATTATTAGGGTTTCGGGCCACATAGCTCTCTGTGGCCGTATTACCCTTCTATAGGACGTACCGTAGTCTCTGCCGAGACTCAATCCACTAGGAATGCCCATAAAACCACTCGGGCCTGGCCATATGGATGTCCTCCCATGGCGTTCCCATCTCACTTTCCTAACTTTAGGTGTTTTGGTTGGATCGTCCCCCCTCTTGAGGTTCATACTTAGCTGAGCATATCTCTTTGGGGGAGAAAGTACTATTGAGCCACTGGGATCAGAGTATGGCCCTTGCCAATCTCCTTCTTCTCCTTGCCTGTCAGAGGTTCTAGTCCATAGATCAACCGTACATCCCTCTGGTAGCTCGGCATCAAAGTCAATAAATCCATTTTGGTACTCTTCTAGCGTCAATATCAACCCATGCCTCCCATTGATCTGAAGGTGAGATCACCTACCCCTCCCCCACCCGCCGAGCGATCTCCACAAAGGCCGTGGCGTTGAGGCTGGCCCCCCCCACCAGCGCGCCGTTGACGTCTGGGCGGCTCGCGTACTCGGCGATGTTGTCCGGAGTGACGCTCCCCCCATACAGCAGGGGCACCTCCCTGGCCGCGGCCTCGCCGTACACCGCCGCCAGGGTGTGGCGGATGGTCGCCATAATCTCCTCCGCGGCATCCCCCGTGGCGGCCACCCCCGTCCCGATGGCCCACACCGGCTCGTAGGCCACCGCCAGCGTGTCGATAGATGACACGCCCTCCAGCGCGCCCCGTAGCTGTCGCACCACCACATCCTCGGCATTACCCGCCTGTCGCTGCTCCAATCGCTCCCCCACGCACAGGATGGGACGCAGCCCCACCTTGAGGGCTGCCTTCACCTTGCGGTTCACCAGGTCGTCGGTCTCCCCGAAGTGCTGCCGCCGCTCCGAGTGGCCCAGGATGACGTACCGGCACAGCTCTGCCAGCATCCCGGGCGAGACCTCGCCGGTGTAGGCCCCCTTCTCCTCGTAGTGCATGTTCTGGGCACCCAGGTGGATGGAGGTGCCCTTCA
>JACVXU010000177.1 GCA_015661185.1 Bacteroidota bacterium | reverse complement strand
GACAGTAATGAATTGAAGATCGAGTATTCCGCGACAACAGACAAGTCGACAGTCGCAAATCTGACGCATCATTCTTATTTCAATCTGGCGGGAGCAGGGAACGGGAACATTCTCGACCACGAGCTCTTCATCGATGCCGATCGCTTCACGCCGGTTGATCCCGGTTTGATCCCGACGGGAGAACTGAAGAGCGTGCGAGGCACACCGATGGACTTCACCACTTCGACTCCCATCGGTGCGCGAATCAGTGACCCGTACGATCAGATGAAGATCGGGGGAGGGTACGATCATAATTGGGTTTTGAACAAGCCCGCGAACCTCCTCGGCATCGCTGCCAGAGTTTACGAGAAGACATCGGGCCGGTTGATGGAAGTCCTTACGACCGAACCCGGCCTGCAGTTCTACTCCGGCAACTTTCTCAATGGCACACACATCGGAAAAGGGGGCAGGAAGTACGACCATCGGTATGGGTTCTGCCTTGAGACGCAGCATTTCCCGGATTCGCCAAACAAGCCTCGGTTCCCTACGACGACATTGAATCCCGGCAGTGTGTACAAGACATCGACTATCTATCGCTTCTCGACCAAGTAGTGCTACTTCCGGAAAGTGATCTTGCGTTTTGTTCGGTCAATGGTTCTCAACGCGGAGACGCGGAGGTCGCGGAGTTGCGCAGAGGCATTGATAAATATTCTCTGCGATTCTCTGCGGTCTCGGCGTCTCTGCGTTGAAAACTACAAGATGATTTCTTTGATATAGTGGTAGTCCGTCAAACTCTTCCAGCACGGCCGGCGCTGCGATGGGGCGTCGTTTTTCTTCTTGCTTTTGCGTGTGCGTTAACGCAATTTGGAGCGCGATGCCCGGGGCAACCCTCTTCGATGCAGTCCGAGAGCATGCGATCGCCGTCGTACGAACAGGCCTTCGAGCGCTCCCCGGAATGTGACACTATCCAGTTCGTTTCCTGCCAGGTCTATGGCTCCTCTCCTCAAAGTCAGACAGATCTCAAAGATCATTCCGTTGAGAAACACGGTGGTGAGACGTGAAAAGTAAGACGTGAGGTGCTCGTAGCGTGCTCCGCGACGTGGCACTTTGAACCTGCAACTCTAAACTTGAAACTCTAGACTCCAAACTCAAAACTCACAAATCAAAACTCTATTGGTTTCCATCAAAGACATCGCGTCACGGGCAAAGGTCTCCATGCGGGGAAAAAGCATTCGCATCGGTAGTCGGGCGCATCTTGAAAGAAAACGACAACCTGCGGGGCATTTTTGTGACGAACGCTTGGACGCACGCGGTTGCACGGCTGATCCATTCGCATACTGAAGGAAGAAAAGTCTGTCTTCTGGGATATGATCTCGTGGAGAAGAATCTCAGATATCTCGAGCAGGGTCCGATCGATTTCCTGATCAGCCAGCGGCCCGAGATGCAGGGATACGAAGGGATCTACTGCCTGTATGAGAGTGTGGTTCTGCGCGAAACCGTGAAGCAGAGAATCATGGTGCCGATCAACATTCTCACCAAAGACAATGTTAAGTACTATCAGAGTTAGCATTACGAGGGACTATGGATAGCAACAATGTTGTCATCGGAGTCGATTTCGGTACGGATTCTGTCCGGACCGCGATCGTCAGTGCCGCCGACGGAGCGGAGATATCGACAGCAGTTTTCAACTATCCCCGATGGAAAGACGGGAAGTACTGTGATGCGGGTCGGAATCAGTTCCGTCAACATCCTCTCGATTATCTCGAAGGCCTCGAATACACGGTCAGGCAAGCAGTGCTCGATGCTCCACCCGGCACTGCAGACAAAATCGCTGGTCTCTCCATAGACACGACAGGTTCTACGCCCGTCGCAGTCGACAGGCAGGGGACGCCGCTTGCGCTTCTTCCGGAGTTCAGGGAAAATCCGAACGCGATGTTCATTCTCTGGAAAGACCACGCGGCCGTCAGGGAGGCCGAAGAGATCAACGCTCTTGCCAGGTCATGGGGAGGAGTAGACTACACGCGTTACGAAGGGGGGATCTACTCGTCAGAGTGGTTCTGGGCGAAGCTGCTCCACGTTCTCCGCGAAGATCCTTCGGTGGCAAAGGCGGCCTACTCGTGGGTTGAGCATTGTGATTGGATACCCGCAGTGATCACAGGTCAGACCGATCCGCTGACGATGAAGCGAAGCCGGTGCGCTGCCGGGCACAAGGCGATGTGGCACGAAGACTTCGGGGGTCTCCCTTCGGAGGAGTTTCTAAGGAAGCTCGATCCGCATCTCACCGGGTTGCGCGCACGGCTATTCGAGAAGACATTCACGAGCGACGTCAGTGTCGGAACGCTATCGTCGGAGTGGGCTCATCGCTTGGGGCTTCACGCCGGCGTCAAGGTAGGCGTGGGAGCATTCGATGCCCACATGGGAGCGGTCGGAGGTGAGATAACTCCGTATGTTCTGATCAAAATCATGGGCACGTCCACGTGCGACATGCTCGTCGCGCCGCCGAACGACCTGGGCAATCGCCTCGTGAAAGGTATCTGCGGGCAGGTCGATGGTTCGATTATCCCGGGAATGATCGGACTGGAGGCGGGTCAATCTGCGTTCGGCGACGTCTTCGCGTGGTTCCGGGATGTCCTGATGTGGCCGATCGAACACATCGTTTCACAAAGCCCGCTCCTGGATACGAATGCGAGAGAGAAGATCGTCGAAGAAGTTACAGAAAGCCTCATCGCAGAATTGTCCCGTGAGGCGGCGAACGTGCCGATTGATGAGTCGGGCATACTGGCATTGGACTGGATGAACGGGAGAAGAACGCCGGACGCCAACCAGCTCCTCAAAGGAGCCGTGACAGGTCTGACCCTTGGGAGCGATGCGCCGGGCATTTTCCGGGCGCTTGTCGAGTCGACTGCGTTTGGCGCCAAGAAAATTGTCGAGCGATTCCGATCCGAAGGCGTGAAAATCGAAGGAGTGATCGCACTCGGAGGTGTGGCAAAGAAATCATCGTTCATCATGCAGGTTGTGGCCGATGTGCTGGATGTCCCGATCAAAGTGCCCCGTTCAGAACAGACATGTGCACTCGGCGCGGCGATGTTTGCAGCCGTGGTCGCGGGTCTGTATTCGTCGGTCGATGACGCCAAAACATCGATGGGGAGCGGTATCGAAACGGAGTACCGGCCGGATCCGCAGCGAGCCGCGAAGTACCGCGCACTCTATGATCGCTACACGCGGTTGGGTGAATATGTCGAAAACGAAGTCTTGAGGATAAGGAGACAAGAATGAGTTCGATCACAGGACTGAAACAGCGCGTATGGATGTGCAACAGGGAATTGCCGGAGCTGGGGCTCGTACTACAGGCGTTTGGAAATGTGAGCGGTATCGATCGCGAGAGAGGATTGGTAGCGATCAAGCCAAGCGGGATCCCGTATGACGAGCTGAAAGTGCAGGATATCGTGGTGGTCGATCTCGACAACAATGTTGTGGAAGGAAGGCTTCGGCCCTCATCCGACACCAGGACGCACACATATCTGTATCGGAGTTTTCCTGAGATCGGCGGTATCGTTCACACACATTCCACCTACGCTGTGGCGTGGGCGCAAGCGTTGAAGCCGATACCACTTCTCGGGACGACGCATGCAGATCTCCTGCCGACCGATGTCCCCTGCACGGAAATCATGAGTGATGAAATGATTGAAGGTGACTACGAGGAGGAAACGGGGAAGCAGATTGTGAATGCATTCGTGAATCGATCCTACAAAGATGTTCCGATGGTTCTTGTGGGAGGCCACGGACCGTTCACCTGGGGCGAGACGCCGGAGAAAGCCCTTCATCACAGTCAGATGCTTGAGGAACTCGCAAGGATGGCGGCGGTCACGCTTCAGATCAATCCTGCAGCGCCTCGATTGAAGCAGTCGCTGATCGACAAGCATTTCTCTCGCAAGCACGGACCCGATGCATATTATGGGCAAGAGTGAAGCCTCCCTGAATATCTCGTCGGCTCAAATCCAAAATCCGATTTCGAGTTTGTTTCGTGCGCGGGTATTGCGTACTCGGTTTTGGCTAGGACTGGTCTCAAAAATGCCGCCACCTTCACCAATGTCATTCCCGCTCGTCTTTTCAGCGGGGTGAAGTCGAAGGATGTCACCGGCTTGGAACAGTCTTCGACTACGTCCCGATAGGAAAACGTCGGGACTGCGCTCAGACTGACACGTGTTTTTGCCGGCAAACCACAAAAGAACACCGCCATCCTGAGCGCAGTGGCCGCCGCTAGGCGGGCACGCAGTCGAAGGATGAACACAGGCAGGGCACAGTCTTCCCTGCCTTACGGCATCTACTGAGGCAGGCAGGCGGGGAATCCAGACCTTGCCCAGAATCGCCCGATCGACTTTACAATTCACGTCTGGATTCCCGATAGATACGTCCCCGAAAAGAGAATTCGGGGCAAGTCGGGAATGACAAGGGCGGTGGGAGTGACAACCATTTTTGAGATGTGTTCTCGCGTAACCATGAAAGGAGTCGTCGCATGAAGAATGTACCAGTCGTAACTGCAGGAATCGTCGCTGTCAGCAGGGATTGTTTCCCGGCAGAACTTTCCAGAAAACGCCGCGTCAAGGTGGTCGAAGAATGCAGGGCGAAGAACATTCCCGTTGTCGAACTGCAGACACTCGTTGAGAATGAAACCGACGTGCTCGAAGCCCTCGAGGAGTTGCGCGAGAAAAAAGTGAACGCCCTTGTGTTGTACCTTGGCAACTTTGGACCGGAAGGGCCGACCACGCTTCTCGCCAAGAAATTCGACGGACCTGTCATGCTGGCGGCCGCCGCCGAGGAAACGGGGAAAGATCTCTTCGATGGCAGGGGAGATGCGTATTGCGGACTGCTGAGCGCGTCGTACAACGTCGGCCTTCGAAACCTGAACGTTCATATCCCCAGGGACCCTGTTGGGACGGCGTCTGCCGTTGCGACCATGATCAGGGAGTTCATTCCCGTCGCACGGGTTTTCATCGGGTTGAAAAAGCTGAAGATCTTCTCCTTCGGGCCGCGGCCGTACGATTTTCTCACATGCCACGCGCCAATCAAACCGCTCTATGATATCGGCGTCGAGATCATGGAGAACAGCGAACTCGACATGTACGACCTGTACCTTTCGAAGAAAAGCGATTCCAGGATCAAGTCGGTCGCCGCGGACATGGCAAAAGAACTCGGGAAAGGAAACATGTATCCCGATTTGCTGGAACCTCTTGCACAGTTTGAAATTGCCCTCCTCGATTTCATGGAGAAGAACCTCGGCGCATCGAAGTACGCGGTCTTCGCCAACAAGTGCTGGCCGTCGTTTGAGAAGTACTTCGGTTTTGTCCCGTGTTTCATCAACTCTCGTCTGGCGACGCACGGCATACCGATCTCCTGTGAATCGGATATCTACGGCGCTCTGAGCGAGTACATCTGCACGTGCGCTACCGAGATGCCGGCCGCAATTCTGGACATCAACAACACAGTCCCGCAGGACATGTATGATGAGGCACGTGCGACGGTCGGTTCCTACTCGAACAATGATCTTTTCATGGGCTTCCACTGTGGCAACACATCGTCCGCTTGCATGGCGAGCTTCTCGATGAAATACCAACTCATCATGCATCGGTTAATGGAGGCGGGAAAGGAGCCAAAGATCACGCGCGGCACGCTCGAAGGGCAAATCCGTCCGGGTGCGATGACGATTTTCCGCCTCCAGTCAACCGCGGACGCGGAGATGAAGGCATACGTCGCCGAAGGAGAAATCCTGAACATCGATCCGAAGTCGTTCGGATGCATCGCGGTGTTCGCGGTCAAAGAGATGGCGCGGTTCTATCGCTATGGACTGCTCGAAAAGAGATTCCCGCATCACACCGCTGTCGCGTTTGATCATTCTGGTCGGACTCTCTGGGATGCTATGAACCTCATCGGGATCAAGGACCTCTCATTCAATCGCCCGGCAGGGACGTTGTACGAAAGTGAGGGAGCGTTTTGAGAGAGGGTGAGAGGTGAGATGGTAGACGGTAGACGGAAGGCGTTAGATGTAAGACGAGAAATGTTAGACGTTTGAAGTTGCGCGTGCAATCTGTGAACCGATAAGCAACGAGCTAATAGCTGATCGCCAATAGCTAATAGTAGACTGGAAATTCACATGATTGGAGTTCGTCTTCACGGTCCTCGTGACCTCAGAGTCGAAAAACTCTCCGAGCCGAAGCCTCCCGGAGCGGGTCAGGTGCTCGTCCGCGTGGAGGCTGCCGGGATCTGCGGCAGCGACTTGCACATCTTTCTCGACGCGAAGATTGGCGATACAGTCTTGAGATCGCCTCTCATACTCGGACACGAGTTCGCTGGCACCGTTGAAGCTGTGGGGGAATCTGTCACCCGCGTGCACTCCGGCGAGCGGGTGGCGGTCGATCCGGCTCAACCCTGCACAACATGCGAGCTTTGTCGCCGCGGACACCCAAACCTCTGCACCAATCTTCACTTCTGTGGCCTCTATCCCGATCACGGGTGTTTCTGCGAACGAATCGTCGTTCCCGAGACCAGCTGCATTAAACTTCCCGATTCCATGGACGCTGAAACGGGCGCCCTTCTGGAGCCGTTGGGCGTCGCGCTCCATCGTATGGATTCAGTCGGTTGCAGGCTTTGCGGGTGGCGTGAGTTTAGCACCGAACGCCACCGGAACCTGCCGGCGGTGCTGCGGTTCATGCACGCTCTGACGGTTACCGGGCAGTAGATCGACCTGATGATCGAGCGGCTGGAGATGGCTCTCGAGGACACCCGGGTGCGGGATCAGTGAGCGGTGGGATCCTCGCCCGAGTTCAGCGCCGCCACCGTGGTAGCGACCTGGGCAAGGTGGGGATTGATGCGAAGTGCCATCCGGAAGGCGAACAACGCGGCCTCGCGCTCACCCCGGGCGAGGCATATTTCGGCAAAGCCGCAGATGGCGCCGAAATGACGTGGTTCGAGCTGCAGTGTCCGGCGCACGTCGCCGATGCACGCGTCGTCCCGCCCCAGCATGTAATAGAGGGTCGCGCGCTTGTTCCATGCCTCTGGAAAATCTGGCCGGCTCCGCAGCAGCGCCGCCAGGCGCGTCTCGGCGATGTCGAAGCGCTGCGCCGCGATGTCGCTTGCTGCGCGGTCGAGCACCCGTGTCGCGGCTGCATTGGGATGTGTCATCCACAGTTCCCATATCCGGTCCTCAGTCTCGGTGGCTTCCCGCGGTATGTGGGTGGCGACAAGGTGCTGGAAGAGCGGGTCCAGGCGCGAGGGGAGCACCGGGGAGGGCGGACGCCGG
>JACVXU010000176.1 GCA_015661185.1 Bacteroidota bacterium | reverse complement strand
CGACAAGGTGGAGTTTGTGCTCGGAGACTTCACTGAGTTGACCCTTCCACCAAGTGACATCATCGTTGCATCGATTGCCTTGCACCATATAAGGACGCCGGAGGCAAAACGCGCGTTTTACGCCAAGTGCCGCGTCGCACTTAACCCCGGCGGTCTCCTTGTGTCCGCTGATTGCTTTCCTGCTAAGGAGGACCGTCTCGCGCGTGTGCACCGCAACCTGTGGCTTGCCCACCTCGAGCAAAGTTATACTGCTTCCGAGGCCGAGGCGTATCTCAACTCGTGGTCAGACGAAGACCGCTACGTCCCTCTGCAGGATGAGTCAGAGTGGCTCAGGGGAGCCGGCTTCACCGCGGAGGTGCTGTGGCGAGATGCGGGTTTTGCGGTGATTCTGGGTTGCTGATTCGATTGGCGTCCATCCCGGGCGAGTGTAGACAATTCTTTGTCCGTCAGGTGAGACGGCGGGGCCTTCAAAGATACCACTTTCAGTTTGCCAAGAACGTTTGTTATCGACATCAAGGACACAGACTCCGCTGTAGCCGGAGGGTGCAATACGCTCGAAGACGAGCTTGCCGTTCCCAAGTCTGTCAAATGGGATAGGGTTGGACAGAGGATGCAATTAGCGAGTGTTCGGTTCTACAGGAGAGGAGTTTTTGCAGCCACGGGTTATGATGCCCAGGGTTACTGCGATGACGAGCGAGAGGATGTGCCCAACCTAGTGTTGAAAAACATTCGATATGAAATTAGCCTGCCCATCCTAGCCCGCGAGCGGCGGTTTGCCATTTGATAGGCGGCAGCTCGCCGTCAACGTCATTCGACTATTACGGTTTTCCAACTGCGCGTCGTCGTAACGCCTCGAGATCATTCCAAAAATAACGAAGTGAAGGTACTTCCATCCCTGCAATCCATTTGTTTTGTCGCGCAATGATGGCACCTCCTAGAGAATCGTAAAACCGCCTTGCGCCATGATTGCTTTCGAAGACCCAGAGATGAAGTGGCCACGCCGGTTCCACTGTGCCGACCCACTCTGCGGCCTTTGCAAATAGCTGTCGACCGAGACCTTGCCCCTTGTAGTCCGGGAGAACGTGAAGATTGTCAAGGCAGGCTCCCGATTGGGGTTCTTCATCTAGCAAAACACATGCAAAACCCATTAACAAGTCGTTCTGCAAAGCCAGAAGAACAAGCTGTCGCTCTGGGTGAGAAGCAGCGAGTCGCTGTTGCCATACACTTGTCCGGTCGTCGAGGATGGGCCCTTGGAGATAAGTGGCAGGCAAGATGCCCCGATAAGCGTCACACCAACTCTCGGCATGTAAACCGGCAACCAGTGCTACGTCTCCTGTGTGTGCCTCTCTGAATGTTACTGTCTTCATGCGTGATATGGATAGCTTGATAACATACAGCGTGGTCGGGAGCCTGCTCCCTGAAAGTGCCTACCCGCCCATTTCAGATACTTCAGCCTCGATCAACTTCCGCCCGTCCGGCCGCAAGTGAATTCTGAGTGGCTACTCGAGGGAATCGAAATCGTTTTTCTCGTGAAGCTAACGAAAACAGTACTGCTCTGTACAATCAGTTCGATCGATTTGTCGACCTCATTTCAGCAGATTCATTTTTCCGGCGAATGCCTTCCCTCCCGATATCAGACGATACAAATAAACGCCACTGGGATATCCGTTTGCGTCCCAAGTGACCTGATATGTTCCCGGAGCCTTATTCTCATTTACCAATGTAGCTATTTCTGCGCCCAGCACATTGAATACTTTCAGCGATACGAAAGAAGTGTTGGGAATGCTAAACTGAATCTTTGTTGAGGGGTTGAAGGGGTTTGGATAGTTCTGGTCAATACTGAAATGCGTCGGCAAATCAGTTGAGTGCCTTTCCACTGAGGTGGTCATCTGCGACAGCGGCCGTCGCCAGACGCCATCATAAATCGTTGGAACGCCAATATCAATCCCGGCAATGAGATTCGAGCCGGAGACAGCAAGCGCATGGACACGAGCGTTTGTCAAGCCGGTAGAATTGACTGATATCCAGCTTGTGCCGTTGTCGGTGGAAAGAAAGACTCCGTTGCCCCAAGTCCCAGCAAAGATATTCGTGCCCGAGACAACAAAAACACCGACAGTAGTCCCAGCCAAGCCCGTATTCGCCTCAGTCCAGTTTGTACCGTTGTTGGTGGAACGAAAGACGCCGGCGCCGGTTCCGGCAAAGAGATTCGTGCCGGACCCGCCACTGGCAGGGGAGACGGCAAAAGCGTAAACAGTAGTTCCAGTCAAGCCCGTATTCGCCTCCGTCCAGCTTGTACCATTGTTGGTGGAAAGAAAGACACCTCCACCAACAGTTCCGGCAAAGAGATTTGTCCCGGAGACGCCAAGAGACAGGACATAAGTGTACGCCAAACCATTATTGACTGCAGTCCAGTTTGAGCCGTTGTTGGTGGAAAGATAGACGCCGTCATGTATTCCGGCAAAAAGATTTGCGCCTGAAACAGCGAGAGCATAAACATTACTATTCGATAATCCGGTGATGGCTCGCGTCCAGTTTATGCCGTTGTCGGTGGAACGAAAGACGCCACTCAAAGGCACTCCACCATTAGCCCCGGCAAAGAGATTCGTGCCGGACCCGCCAGAGGCGGGGGAGACAGCAAGAGCATTGACTGCAGTGTTCGTTGCGCCGGTATTGACCCATTGTGCCTGCAAAGGATTCACAACGGTCAGTAGACAAAACACCGCAAGAAACAATCTCGAGATATTTTTCATTCGTTTCTCCTATTCTTGAAATACTGAAGGGCAATTATAGTTTCTTGTTAGATCACACTCTAAGTACTTTGCCATCTGACGGACTACACCGGTAGTAGAAAACTAAGGGCGCAAATTCCAAACGCGCGTTCATCACACTTTTGAGGAATGCAGAAAATTGACCGGAAATGTCAGTTGTGGGAAACGCTTCGGTGGCGAGATGGGTGACATGCCGCTTGCGGATTGGGTAGGAGTACAATCAAGCCGGGGCAGCAGCCACTCTGTAACAAGGTACGGAGTTTTCTCAGAATTACAACTATCAACATGTTGCGGTCGAGTGCATCACGCTGGTAGTTGGATTTTGAATGGGTTTCGCTTCGTGTGCCATTCAACCCCTGCGTGGTGCGAATTTGAAAGCGTTCAGTTTATTCAAACGCACTCAGGGCCGAACACCCTTGGCATGCCTCAATTCTGTCGACTTCCGCCCTTCCCCGCTCATGTGACTTCTTGGTTTCTACTCGAAGAAATCGAAATCGGTTTTGTTGTGTGGCAAGCGGAATCGGTGCCCACCTTGTTCGCCACATCTACTCCTCGGCAAACTTCTTTATCGCATCGAAATACTTCACAATAGCTTTCGCTTTGTTCTTCCCAAACGACATCCAATGCCACGTGGTATCGGGATTCGGAGCATCTACGGTTGGAATGCGTAGAATAGGTTTGCCTTGGTATTCGCCGATGCTAGGCTGCACTTCTCGTTTTTCTTCTTCCATTGTTCACCTCTCACAGTTGGCGGCCATTCGCGAGTCCACGAGGCCTGCCTGTCTCATAACAAAAAGGCCCAGCGATTGCTGAGCCCCCGTTGCAAACCAATTATCTTAAGAGCATCCATCCGGCGGTTCTCTGTCTTCCGACAATCCGCCTTCATCCAAAAGCTCAACTGTGTTCTTGATTGAGGATACCACGGTTCAGCTTTTCATTCTTCTTCTCTCTTTTAGCCAACTTCTTCTCTTTCATGGTTTTCGCCGGTTCTTTCTTTGAATCCTTTTTACTGTTTTGGCCTTTGCTCATCACGATATTCCTTTCAGTTTAGACTAAGAGCCGATGCAATTCGCAAGCTGAGGGGTTTGCCCCGCGCATCTTCCACCTGACAGTTGAGGAACATACCTACAATGGACGCTTTCCATCCCCCTTCGGCACGATCTGGATCTCCTCCAGCCGGTGCGTGACCACTGATGAGAGGTTTCGCATTGACGACACCCCCGACGAGATGACTCCCAAACTCTGATGGAGATCCCTGAAGATTTCCTTGAACCGTACGTGAGCGCTATCCGTGACAGATCCAAGCAGCTCACGCTCAACACTGTCCAGGTTTTTCTGCAAGTCTGAGAAGCTCTTCTCCAGGAGCTGGCCCACAGAATTGACTGTGTCGTGAAAAAGGCGGAGAGAATCGAGCTCTTTTTGCTTTTCTTTCAGAAGACGTTTCTCCGCTTCGCTTTCAATCGCCTGCTTGCGGAAGAGGTACCGCTCGCAAACGCTCTTGATGGCCAGACGCAGTCGGTCGATGTCCAGCTGATCCTTCCGAAGATAATCATACGCGCCAAGCTTCATCGCCTCCACCGCAACAGCTTCCGATCCTGCGGCAGTTATCATGATCGCGGGCGTTTGGACTTCCTGACTATGCATCCATTGGAGGACTTCCAAGCCACTCATGTCCTCCATCTTGTTGTCGAGAAGAATTACATCGAACTGATCCTTCTGCATGATCTCGACGGCGGATTCACCTGAGTTGCACGATCGAACCGAAAACTGGTCAGTCATTTTCAACGCCATTTCAATGCTGAGACGAAATGAATCCTCGTCATCAACGAGAAGCACACGGATCATACCTGGACTCGCCATAGCTCCCTTCAATCTCTAGAACATGAGGCCTTTGCGGTGGGTTCAAACGCGTGAAGCGCAGGAAATTAGCACAAAAAACCCATCATAAGCAAGCTCCACCAACCGCCCGGCCGCAACAATCCTGATCGTCAGAGACGCCCCTCATCTCACGC
This sequence comes from Bacteroidota bacterium, assembly GCA_015661185.1. Taxonomy (GTDB): domain Bacteria; phylum Bacteroidota; class Ignavibacteria; order UBA10030; family UBA10030; genus UBA9647. Next base: position 5,548 of record JACVXU010000176.1, on the reverse strand, counting down.
AAAGGCGCGAAGAAAGATCTTGTGAAATCCCATCATCAATACCAGCTTCGCGTCCGTAGTTTATCCCAACTTGTCCCGACCTGTCCCGACCCCCTTTGTCGGGATATTTTCTAATCAGGACGATTATTCGTGAGACTTTTCGACCAGATCTCTAGATCATTTTCTGGTCTGTGATTTCGACGTCCTCAGCTGTGAAGTACTCTTTGATCTCAGCCGCGAGCTTTTGCCCAACGATGTCAGCGATCTGATCTTCTGTCGCGAACTTTACACCCTGAACCGACCCGAATGACTCCAGCAGTTCGGTTGCTCGTTTCTTGCCCACACCTTTGATGAGATCGAGCTCGGTTTTGAGGATCCTTTTCGAACGAAGCGTCCGGTGATATGTTATCGCAAATCGATGTGCCTCATTCCGGATCTGCTGTAACAATCTGAGACTTGAGGATGTGCGGGGAATCGAAAGAGGATCACTGGCGCCCGGGAAAAACACTTCCTCGAGTCTTTTTGCCAAGCCTATGATTGGTGTGCCGCCGAAATTTAGACGTTGGAGTATCTCCACAGCGCTGGAGAGCTGGCCTTTTCCACCGTCAACGACAATGAGGTCGGGAGTCACACCCCCTTCCTCGGCCAACCGTGTGAAGTGCCGCTCCACGACTTCGCGCATGCTGGCGAAGTCGTCCGGCCCCTCGACTGATCGGATCTTAAACTTCCGATACTCGCTCTTCTTCGGCTTGGCATCCACGAACACGACCATCGATGCGACTGTGTCGCTCCCCTGGATATTCGAGATATCGAAGCACTCAATCCGTCGCGGTGGGACAGAAAGGCGCAGGTCACGCTGCAGCGATTGCACCGAATGGGGCACCAAATCACCCCGCTTCATCTTCTGAAGCTGTAGCTCCTCCAGCAAGAACTCGGCGTTCTTCTTGACCATCGCCACCAGTTTTGCCTTGTCCCCTGCTTTCGGCACATCGACAGTCACCGCCCCGCCTCTCCGGCCGACAAGCCATGCTTGAATGAGCTCGGGACAGTTGAGGCTTCCGGAGAGCGAGATCTCATCCGGGATATCCTCGTTCTCAAGATAGTACCGTTCGAGGAGACTCTCGACGACCTCGGGTTCCTCCTTGCCTTCGACATTACCCAGGTAGTAGTGGTGACTTCCAAGGACCTTTCCATCGCGAACCTTGAAGATGACCCCGCATGCATCATCCTCTTTCACCGCCACGGCGATGATGTCACGATCGACCTCCTTCAACTCGACAACTTTCTGCTTCTGATTATACACAGAAAGCGCTCTCAGTCCATCACGAGCCTTCGCCGCCTCTTCGAATTTGAGCTCTGCCGACAATTGATCCATTTCAACCCGCAGTGACGCCACGACATCATCCGTCTTGCCCCTGAGCACCTTCGCCACCTTGTCAATCATCGCGTTGTACTGCTCCAACGAGACAAACCCTTCGCAAGGCCCCTCACATTTCCTGATATGATAGTCGAGGCAGATCTTGAACCTCCCTTTGGCGATCGAATCAGGCGTCAGATCATAATTGCAGCTCCGGATCATGAAGATGTCCCGGACGGCCTTGAGGGCAAACCTCATCGTTTTGACATCTGTGTACGGTCCGAAATAGCGCGATCCGTCCCTGATGATCCTGCGTGTGACAAAGACCCGCGGGAATGGCTCGTGGGTGATCACGATATAAGGGAAGCTCTTGTCGTCCTTGAGCAGGACATTGTACCTCGGCTTGAGCTTCTTGATGAGATTGGCCTCAAGGATGAGGGCTTCCACCTCGGAGTCGGTGACAATAAGCTCAACATCGGCGATTCTTGAAACCAGGGCATCGACTTTCAGGTCGGAGGAACGGGACTTCTGTCCGCCTCTGGCGGAAAAATACTGGCGAACGCGGTTGCGGAGGTTTTGCGCTTTCCCGACATAGATGACTTTGGCATCGAGATTTTTGAACTGGTAGACCCCGGGCTTCGTTGGAAGCGAGTCGAGCTTCTCAGCAAGCGAGAGGTCATCTTTTTGGATGCGGATTTCCATCGCGTGTCAGGGACAACAGCGTTCAGCGCTTATCGTTTCTGGCTGATCTCGATCAGCACGCCGTTTGTGGTTTTTGGATGCAGGAAAGCGACAAGATAACCGTCGGCGCCAGGGCGGGGCCGTTCGTCGATGAGCTGGAAGCCGGCGAGCTTGAGTCGGGCCAGCTCCTTTTCAATGTCGTCCACGAGGAATGAAACATGATGCAGTCCTTCTCCGCGCTTCTCGATGAACTTCGCAATCGGCGATTCTGGATCCAGAGCTTCCGTAAGCTCAACGCTGGATGAGCCGACGTTGAACATTGCCGTCCTCACCTTATGCTCGTGGAGTTTGGGAGATCTTTTCGAACATGACGACGCTCGTTTGTCCAAAATTGTTCAGGTTCGGTTCCGGCGGACTTTCTCGTCAGAACAGGAGTTGATCCGGCAGCACTACTCATCAACGGAGTATCCGAGGCGCTTCAAAAACCCCTCGTTGTCCCTCCACTTTTCGCGCACCTTGACGTGGAGCTCGAGAAACACCGGTCGGCCTACCATTTTTTCGATATTGACACGGGCGCTCTGACCGATTTTCTTCAGCGCGGTGCCGCCCTTCCCGATGAGGATTCCCTTCTGAGAGTCTCGCTCGACAATGATGTCGGCACTAATGTACGTTTTCCCCTGCTCTTTCTCTTTGAAATCAACGATCTGTACTGCCGTCGAATAGGGAACCTCTTCATGAAATTGTTCGAAGATCTTTTCCCGTATGAGTTCTGCGGCGAAAAATCGCTCAGGCTGCTCACTGACGGCATCGGGCGGGTAAAACGGCGGATGCTCGGGAAGATATTGGATGATGGTCTTCAAAAGGTCAGGAAGATTCTCTCCTTTGAGAGCAGAGACCGGGATGATGTCCGTAAACTTGCCTGTTCTGGCGAAGTGATCTATGGTGGGTAAAACTACCTGTCGTTGCACAGTATCGACTTTGTTGATTACCAGGAGGAGTTTCTTCTCTCCCACAACACCCGATACCGCATGCTCAACAACGGGAGGCAACTCTGTTCCGCTCGATGCCTCGGTCAACAGGAGGACAATATCCGCGTCACGAAGCGCCAGATGCGCCGAGTGCACCATCTTTTCGTGAAGGAGGTACTTTGGCTGGAGCAGACCCGGCGTGTCCAGGAAAACGATCTGGACATCGTCCGTACTGAGAATGCCAAGCACCCGCTGTCGCGTCGTTTGCGGACGTCTCGATACAATTGAGAGCTTCTGGTTCAGCAACGCATTCAGCAATGTTGACTTGCCGACGTTCGGCTCTCCGACGATCGCTACGTATCCGGCTTTATGTGAAGGTTGTTGGGTCATAGTGTTCAAAAACCAAAACGTTCCGTCACACACTCAACGGAACGCATCACTTGCAAATAATGTCGTTCTGAATCCGCGAACCCTTAAGAAGTGGAACGGGTGACGCCTCCAAAAAGAGATATTGCGTGCTTGAAGGTAGTGGTTCTCAACGCAGAGAATATGGAGACTTTTCCTCTGCGGTTCTCTGCGGACTCCGCGTCTCCGCGATGAAAAATACAACCTGATTTATTGGAAGCAGCTTCAGGATTTGAGAACAACCAACGAGCGACGGCTCCCCCCAGGCCTTTTCAGACTGCATCCTCACCGGATTCTTCCGTCCGGACCCTGATCACATCTTCGACAGGTGAGACAAAGATCTTTCCATCGCCCACCTGGCCAGTCCGCGCGGCCTTGACAATCGTAGAAACTATGGTATCCACCAGGGAGTCCGCCGCTATAATCTCGATCTTTATCTTCGGCAGAAAATCGATCTTGTATTCCGACCCGCGATACAGCTCCGTGTGCCCTTTTTGCCGGCCGTATCCCTTCACTTCCGTCAATGTCATGCCGCGAACACCAATTTCCGATAACGCCTCTCGGACGTCATCGAGCTTGAAGGGGCGAATGATGGCTTCGATTTTCTTCATACCGGTTCGTGCCTGCGCTAGTTATACGCTTGTCATCTGTGTGATCTGCGAGCTTCCGTCCGATGGACTGCCAACTCAAGCTCCGTGGCAGTTCTTGAATTTCTTACCGCTGCCGCAGGGACACGGGTCGTTGCGGCCGGTTTTTTGTTCGACGTGCACAGGCGCCGGCTTCTGTGGAGGGCGGCCTGCCGGAGCGTGTTCTGTCCCACCGGCAGGGATGGCCTCCCGGTTTCCCTGGAATCCCACACCCTGCGCCGACTCATGAGTCATGACCATTTCTTGCGCGCGGACAGGCCGGCGTGCTCGCTGTGCCGGCAATTGCTCAGGCGTCTCGGGGAAGAACTTGAAGACGATGTTGGCGACTTCATCGGCAATCGACTCCATGAGCACCATGAACATCTTAAAGGCTTCGGTCTTGTATTCGACCAGGGGATCCTTCTGCCCGTACCCGCGCAGGTGAATGCCTTCTTTGAGATCATCCATCTCTCGCAGATGGTCGCGCCATTTGTTGTCGATCACCTGGAGCATCGCCATTCGTTCCAGCATGCCCATCATGTCGCGCCCGATTTTCTCTTCCTTGCGGCGATAGAACTCTTCCGCCGCTTTCACAACGCGCTCCGTGACCCCGTCTTCTCCGGAACTCTGAAACTCATCAGGAGTAAGCTGAAGATCGGCGAGAAATTTGGCGCGAACATCATCCTTCAGACCTTCGATATCACCCTCACTGTAGTGATCCTGGGTTATCCTGGCCGCGATTTCCCGCACCATGTCGAAGATGTCGTCCCGAAGATGCTCACCGAGAAGTGCGTGCCGCCGGCGTGAGTAGATAACCTCACGCTGTTGATTCATGACGTTGTCGTACTCCAACAGGCGCTTCCGGATTCCGTAATTATTCTCCTCGACCTTTTTCTGGGCACGCTCCACGGAGCGCGTAATCATTGGGTGCTGGATCACTTCTCCCTCTTTCAACCCCATCTTCTCCATGATTCTGGCGATCCGCTCGCTGCCGAACAACCGCATGAGATCGTCTTCGAGCGCAAGAAAAAATCTCGACGATCCCGGGTCGCCCTGACGTCCCGACCGTCCCCGCAACTGCCGGTCGATGCGACGCGCCTCGTGCCGCTCAGTGCCGACGATGTGCAAGCCCCCGACATCCTTCACACCGGGGCCGAGCTTGATATCCGTTCCACGGCCTGCCATGTTCGTGGCGATCGTGATCGCTCCCGGCAACCCCGCATGCGCCACAATTTCTGCTTCACGCTGGTGCTGTTTCGCATTCAGGACGTTGTGCGGAATTCCTTTTCTCTTCAGCATCCGGCTGAGAGTCTCAGAAACTTCTACGCTCGTCGTTCCAACCAGCACCGGCTTGTTGATAGACCTGCTGTGTTCGATCTCTTCAATCACTGCATTGTATTTCTCGCGCTTGGTCTTGTAGACCTGATCTTCTTCGTCTTTTCGGACCATCGGCTGGTTCGTCGGTACAACGACGACATCGAGCTTGTAGATATCGAAAAACTCCGCAGCTTCGGTCTCGGCCGTACCGGTCA
>JACVXU010000426.1:2418-3669 GCA_015661185.1 Bacteroidota bacterium | reverse complement strand
GATATTGATGTCTTCCAGATTGATCGTTTGCTTATTCCGAAACAATGCGATGATAATCGCGAGGCCGACCGCGGCTTCCGCAGCTGCAACGGTCATGGCAAAGAACACGAGCATCTGACCGGTCACATCACCAAGAAATGCTGAGAATGCAACCAGGGACAGGTTCACAGAGTTCAGCATCAATTCGATTGACATGAACACGATGATGGCGTTTCGCCGGGCGATTACGCCGACCACTCCGATGATGAAGATCGTTGCACTCAGCAGAAGATATGGTTGAAGTTCCATAACAGTTATTTGAGTTTTTTCTTCGCGAGGATAACAGCCCCTACAATCGCCGACAGCAGGAGGATCGAAGTTACTTCAAACGGGAACAAGAACGTTGTGAAAAGCTGCATGCCGATGTTCTCCACGGTCCCTATCTCCGTCGCCTTCTCGAATTGTGACGGCGGGAGGTTCGCTGTCGAAAAGCCGAGCACATAGATCAGTTCCATCAACACGCCGAAACTAAGACCTGCACCGATGATCTTCTTGTAGGAGATCTTCTCCGTCAGCTTTTTCTCATCACCGAGATTTAATAGCATGATAACGAAGAGAAACAGGACCATGATCGCTCCAGCATACACCAGGATCTGGATGAATGCTATGAACTGGGCGTGGAGCGAGAGGTACAAGCCACCGAGAGCGAAGAAGTTGAGGATCAGGTAGAGCGCTGCAATGACAGGGCTGCGGCGTGTAACCATCATCAGCGCAGAACCCACCGAGATGGTACCAAAGAAGTAGAAAAGAAGTGTCTCGAGAGTCACGGACAATTTTGAAGATGTTGTTGATAGACAAATTCACCTGCGCAAGTACCACTGCGAGGTCCGTTCTTGACACGAATGCCCCGCTGATTCAGCAGGCACCACACTTCACTACGGTGTTCGAATCCACCGGATCAATTCCGGAATCGACGGCCTCTTGCCGTACACAAGGATAGCAACCCTGAAGATCTTTCCGGCAATCCACATCATCAAGATGGCTGATACGAGCAACAGCCCGAGCGTCGACAGGATTTCCCACAACGGCGGCATCTGAATCGACACCCTCATCACCATGAACGCCGGAGTGAGCAGAGGGATGAACGACAGTATTCTGATCAACGAGGAGTCCGGGTTTTGCATCACCGGCATCACCAGCACAATCGGAAATACGAGCACCAGGCTCACGTAGCTCGTTATTTGCTGTGCCTCTTGTTCTGTTGTCACCGGG
>JACVXU010000426.1:0-2411 GCA_015661185.1 Bacteroidota bacterium | reverse complement strand
TTCCGTTGTCACCGGGGAGCCCACCGCGACGAAAATGGCCGAATAGAAGAAGTAGCCGAAAACTACATAGACCGCCGCTACGAGAAGCGGCTCGAGTTCGAAGATGTTCGCCCCGCTCTTGATCGCAATCCCGAGCCCGATCACTCCCCAGATCATCATCTGCAGGATCCCAAGACCGCTCAGGCCGAGTATCTTTCCGATCATCAGGTCACGGGCTGAGCATGAGGAAAGCAGAACCTCGATGACCCGATTGGACTTCTCCTCCACCACACTGCGGATCAGGAGCTGACCTGAGGTCAGGACGAGAAACATCAACATCATGATCAGCATGTATGCGCTGGCGAATGTTTCCAGAAATCCCGACTCCTTCTCCCCTCCCCGCTCGGAAACCTTGAGGGATTTTACATCGATGTTGGCCATCAGCTTTTTGATCTGGGCGGGGTCCAGCCCCTGGCTCGTCAGGCGATGTTGGACGATCACTTCTTCGATCGTCCTTGAAAAACGCTCGGACATCCGGATGTTTCCGACATTCTCCGCGCGGTATTCAACCTTACCGCTGTCGTAGACCGTCGATGGAATCGAAAAATACCCTTCAATCTTCTTCTCGAGAATCAACTTGATTGCCCTGTTCTTGATCTCTTCGGGCGAACCATCTTCCTTCAGATTTCGCAGCACATAGTTCGGACGACCATCGGGGAGCTTGTACTTCTCATCCAGCTTCGCCGAAAGCGGTTGCAGAATTTTGCCTGTCTCATCGATCACGCCGACGGAGATCGGCTTCTCGTCCGGCTTGGAAGCCAGTAATCCCGGCAATACTCCGAATACGACCATAATCAGAGGCATCAGGATTAGAGAAATAATGAATGCCTTCGATTTCACCTTCTCCATGAACTCCCACCTGGCGACGTCGAGATATTTCATTCGATCGGCCCTCCCCCCGAACGCTTCTGTTCGGCAGCCACTTCTCTCTTCACCTTTATGTATCTGACAACGGAGACCGCAATGCCGACCACGAAGAGCGCCGGAATTACCCAGCTTGGGTTTTCCGCCAAGAGGTTTACGACGAAGAGACCGGTGAAAATCACGACGCTGAAGATCAGTGAGAACAGCTCCTTCTTGATGCGCTTATCGAGAGGCGGACGGGGCACAGGTCCGGGAGCCTCTTTCACGGCGATAACCTCGGCCGAGTTGGGTGGCGGTCCGACGACGTTGATAAAAATGGAATTCAACGAAGGCTCTACGATCTCGAATTTCCTCAGGTTCAGCTTGCCATCCAGCTTGGACAGCAGTTCCCTGCTTTTCTTGATGTCCACAAGTTCGAGCTCAGCGTAATTCTGATACACATCCGCTCGCTTTACTAACGGTGACTTCTTCAGGAATTCTCCATCCCCTTCAAATTCGATCCGCAACGAGTTCGTCCCATAACGTTTCTTGACATCTCTCAAGGACCCGCTGAGAACCGGCTTCCCCTTGTTGATCAAGCAGATATTGTCGCACATCTTTTCGACCTGCTCCATCTGATGCGTCGAGAAGACGATCGCGACGTTCTGTTGGCGAAGTTCCATCAAGATGTCTTTCAGAAGGATCTGATTGACAGGGTCGAGACCCGAGAATGGTTCGTCAAGGATCAGAAGCTGGGGGTTGTGCAGGATGGAGATGATCAGCTGTATTTTCTGTTGATTCCCTTTCGACAGTTCTTCGACCTTCCGGAACGCGTTGTCTTTAAGCCCGAAGCGATCCAACCATTTGTAGGCCGTGGCTTTCGCCTCGCGTTCTGAAACCCCCTTGAGGGAAGCGAAGTACAGAATCGTATTGAGGATCTTACTCTTGCGATAAAGCCCCCGTTCCTCCGGGAGGTAGCCGATGAGGTCCCACATCGCCGGCGTGAAGGGCTTTCCATCGAACGTGATCGTCCCACTATCGGGAGCAATGATATTCAGGATGGTGCGGATGGCGGTGGTCTTTCCCGCCCCGTTAGGACCGAGAAGGCCGAAGAGCTCGCCCCGCTGGACCTCCAGTGACATACCGTCGACTGCTACAACGGTGTCATACGCCTTACGTAAGTTGGCAACTTTTAGCATATCAGCGCTTAAGGGGTTAACCGATACATCATTCTTGGGAAGGGAACTGTCTCCCGCACATGCTCAAGTCCGCAGATCCAGCCTACTGTTCGTTCGAGGCCCAATCCGAATCCGGCGTGCGGGACGGTGCCGTACCGGCGAAGATCCAGGTACCACTCGAATGCCTCCTGAGGGAGATTGTGCGCTTTGATGCGCTGCAGCAGCACGTCAAGGTCATCTTCACGCTGACTGCCGCCTATGATCTCGCCGTACCCTTCAGGGGCCAGCACATCGACCGCCAGAGCAACCTTTGGATTCTCGGGGTCGCGCTTCATATAGAACGCCTTCACT
>JACVXU010000175.1 GCA_015661185.1 Bacteroidota bacterium | reverse complement strand
TGATGTTATGCAGCGGAAATTCGTCTTCGCATATTTCATCCGCATAGAAAACGGCAGCTCTCAGACAGTGCAATTGATGCGCCGCCATTGGTTCATCAGACATTCAAGCGGACGGATTGAAGAAGTCGAGGGGGAAGGTGTCGTGGGAAAACAGCCGACCATCCGCCCCGGAAGCTTTCACGAATACAACAGTTATTGCATCCTCGAGACAATGGAAGGCACTATGGAAGGCACGTACCTCATCAAGCGTCAGAATGGAGAGACCTTCCGTGTCACCATCCCAACGTTCACACTCCGGGCGATGGGGAACTAGTGCCATTTCAAATAGATCATCTTGTAGTTTCTATCGCGGAGACGCCGAGTCCGCACCAGCCCGCCATGCGGCCCGCCCGAACGACTTGGTCGGGCGGGTCTGGCGGGGAGAATCGCGGAGAAAATAGTCAACACCTCTGCGTACCTCCGCGAGCGGAGTTTATCCCGACGTCTTCAGTCGGGACGTCTCCGCGTTGAGAACCAAGAACAAAGAAAACACAACCTTAATTCTTAGACCCGGTACTAGGTGACGTGCCAATCCAAAGGTGCTACAACTTCAGGTCCTTGCCTGTCTTCATCTTCGTGATGCAGAAGGTTTCCTACGCTATTGTTCGCTTCATGTTCCCGCCACCATATATCGTCGTGTGAAAGCACACCGATGCAACGCTGCACACGCGGCCAGTAATGGTTTAAAAGCCGAAACCGACACCAGTCAAGATACGCTTTCCCCAAATCTTCACTCATCACCCAGTCTGATTTTTCGCATTGTTTTCTTCTGACCGTGTTTCTTCTTTGATTGGACTCGCCGCTCCTTCGACGAGCGTGTCGGCGATGTCTTGACGCGATTCCGCCTCACCTTCAAAGCACCGTGAAGGAGGCCCACGAGTTTCCCGATCACCAGTTGCTTGTTTTCCCACTGGCTCCGCGATTTCTGGGAGCTGATATGCAGAATTCCCCTCGCATCGATTCTTGACGCCAGATGGGTGAGACAAATATTCTTCTGAACTTGGCTAAGAGATGGTGAGCCTGCGACATCGAACACCAGCTCGACGCGCGTTTCGAGCTTGTTCACATTCTGGCCACCGGGTCCGCTACTCCTGGACGTGCGAAACCGCAACTCAGAGAGCGGGATCTGAAGCGACGATGTGATATGAAGAACCGAACTCACGAGACCAGCTCCTGAAGGTTGTGGAAATTACCGTGCGGGGCCTGAGCGCCCCAGGTGCTTGTTGAACCAGGCGATCATCCGATCACCGATATCTTGAATGAACTTCGGCTCTTGCGGACCGTGAGGCGTTCGGGGATACACGATCATTTCCGTCGGGCACCCCTGGCGCTTCAATGCGGTGTAGAACTCATATCCCTGGGAAGGGGGAACCCGGACATCGCTCAAGCCATGAATGACCTGAGTCGGTGTGGAGACACCTTTGATGTGGAACATTGCAGAGTGCTTCACGTATGTGTCCATCCGGTCCCAAAATTCACCCCCGAAATAGGACGGGAGGAAGCTCGGAATGTCGGCCGTGCCGGTGAAACTCATGAGGTTTGTGACGCCTGCACCCACACTTGCCGCTTTGAAACGTTTCGTTTTCGTCACGGTGAAGGATGTCATGAAACCTCCATAGCTCCATCCGCAGACGACGAGACTGTCGCGGTGCGCGACACCCATCTCGAGCACTTTATCGACACCCGTCTGGTCGTCTTCATAGTCCCCGAATCCCCAGTCGTTGATGTTCGCACGGCGAAATTCCGCCCCGTAGCCGCTGCTGCCTCGCGGATTTGGCCGCAGGATGGCATAGCCCTGCTGGGCAAATGCCTGCAAAGGATAGATGCTCCCGGCTCCAGTGTAACTCTGCGTGAAGACACCCGCCGGACCACCATGAATATTGACGATGAGAGGATATCGAGTCCCTTTCTTGTAGCCGACGGGATATGTCAGGAGTCCTTCGATTTCTTTTCCATCTTTGGATTTCCAACGTATGACTTCGGTTTTACCCATGGGGAGCGAAGGAACGTCAGCATTGATGGCAGTAAGCTTCCTCGGCTCGAATTTCGTTACCGGGCTGACAGAAATCTCTGGCGCCGATTCCGAGCTCTGGTGAATAAACGCGAAGGTACCGCCATCACCACTGAACGAGGCGCCTGAGAAGTTACCCTCTCCCGTAGTCAGAACGGTTGGCCGCGAGCCATCCGTTGGCACGACAAACACGCGGTTGACAGTTCCTTGAACCTCGCTTACATAGATCGATTTTCCGTCATGTGACCAATCGACGATACCAAAACTGCGATCGGGAGTCTCGGCGAGTTTCTGCGCCTCTCCTCCGCCCGACGGAAGAAGATAGAGATCATACGCCCGCGCCCATTTTGAATCTCCATTGTCCCACGTAAACGCGATCCACTTGCCGTCTGGAGAGAATCGCGGCGAGGCATCAGAACCTTTCCGCACCACGAGAGGCCGAATGGCTCCGCTGTCTGAAGGGACAGTTGAGATGTCAGAGCTTTCCCAAACATCGACCTGGGGTGTCACCTGATGAGCGAAGACGATTGTCTTCCCGTCGGGGGACCAATCGAACGAGCCGATGTGGAAATTGCCGCCAGTGAGCCGGAGGGTTTTCCTCGCTCCTTGCGCGGGTTTCGCAGTCGGAATCACATACAGGTGCGAGTATTTGAAATTTGCGCCCTCGACAACCATGTCCCGTTTCTCTTTCTTCGCTTTCTCTTCCAGATCAGTTTCGGGATCGTTCATCGTATAGGCTATGCGTTTCGAGTCTGGCGACCAGGCATAGGTGTTCACGCCCGCTTTCGCGTTCGTGACTTGCTCAGCCTCCCCTCCGCTCAATTTCATCACCCAGACCTCATTTTTTCCACTCGTTCCCCGTGAAGAGAGGAATGTCAACATTGTGCCATCTGGTGAGAACGCCGGGTTCGTGCACGATTTGTCGCCGTACGTGAATTGGGAATTCATCGTTCCGTCCGAGGAAACCACCCGAATATGAGTAAGAAACTCAGATTTTTCTCCCTCCATCTGCGGCACGGAAACGGTATAGGCGATCAGTTTTCCATCATGCGAGATCGAAGTCCCTCCCACTCGCTTGATTTTCATCATCGACTCAGGTGTCCAACCCTTGCCGGCATCCTGCGCGAGCAGAGTGAAAGCGGACAAGAACAAGAGAAGCAGTAGTAACTGAAAGCGGATTAGCGGACGAATCATAGCGGCCTCCAATGTTTAAAGGGGTGACGTTTAGCGAATCGAATGTAAGGAAAGGTTACGAAGAAGCAAACCGCCCCAGGGGGGTCCCTTCGGGGGCGGAATATCTTGCCGTGAACTCGGCTTCGAACAACCTGCAGGAGGGAGTTTGAATCTAAACGATGAAGAGCTTGCCCGATTCCATAACTTTGCGGTCGTCAAACCAGACTGTCGGTCCCTTCACCAATCCATCGAGGTGGCTGGCGACACGTACCGATCCACCCATCGACTTGTTATCGCCGAAAGCGATGTGGATCGTCCCCATCACTTTTTCGTCTTCGATGATCAGCCCGGTCAGGATCGCCTTGTCGTTCGTGCCGATACCGAACTCTGCGACTGTGCGCGCATCCTTTCCGTGAGGTTCAAGGAGCTCGATGAGCCGCTTTGCTTCAGCCCCGCCGGTGATATCGGTGGCGTACCCATCCTTCACCACAATCGTGATCGGATGCGTGATCATGCCAACACCGGCCATGGAGCCATCGACCACGACGACGCCCTGTGATTCACCTTCGACTGGTGCGAGATAGGCCTCACCGGTCGGCAGGTTGCCCCAGAGTCCTTTTTCGCGAAAAAGGCCAGAGCTGGCGTGCGCTTTTCGTCCTTTGATCGGGAGGGTCACATTTGTTCCTGCCGGTGCCGTGACTCGCACTACGCTCGTTTTCTCAAGTTCATCGCAGAGGAGGAAGGTACGCTCTGCGATCTTGTTGTAGTCGGCGTTCATGCAACGGACCATAATCTCTTCGTTCACTCCCGGCAGCGTCGCTACACGAACACCCTTCTCGCTGGCCGCGCGCCGGGAGTCGGTATGCGTCAGGGATTTCGATGTCGGACAGAGCACGACGTCCACCATCTTCATCAACTCGGCCACTTCCCGCGGAGGTTCTTCTCCATTTGTCTTCCGTGGCAGCATCTCGACGAGCATGACTTCAGCTCCCAAATCCTTCGAAGCCTTCCAGAGAGCATATCCGATGGTCCGCATCGGTTCGTCTGTCACGATGAGCACCCGTTCACCGGGTTTTGTACCCATGCAATCGCGGACCGCGATTTGGGCGGCGGAGAGAAGCGGAGCGGAGATGTTCATGGTAGTCCTCGGGTTGTAAGACGTGAAACGTAAGACGAATTACGTGAGACAGAAGACGATTACTGTGTTGGCGCCTTCTTGAAGCGAATCAGGCCGTTGAGAAGAGCTCGTAGAGATATTCATGCTGAACCTCTCGTTTGTAAGAAGTTAGAGGTGAGATGTGAGAAGATTTTCAAGAAGACCTCTTGAATCTTATGAGACCACTCAATAGAGCGTCGACCTTGTCGATCTGAGCCAGGAGAAGATCAAATCTGTCGGTCTTCAATAAACGAAGGTTTCTGCACAATTCCGCCTGTGTGTCCAGCTCGCTCAGTGAGCCACGTGCGACAATGTAGAATTGGATCGAGTCTTTTGAAGTTCGCCGGGCCGCTCCCTCGGCAATGTTTGATGGCACCGAGACTGCAGCGCGTCTCATTTGGGCTTGAAGACCATATTTTTCGTCTGAAGGGAGTGAAGACGTCGTGTCGTACGTTACCCTGACGAGCTCCATCGCCTCTTGCCACGCCTTGAGTTTCTTGTGCGCTTTCTCCATTGTCTCTCACCTTTCGTTTCCCGTCTCACGCTTTTCTCGATCACGTCCTACGTCTTTCGTCTACCGTCTGCCATCTCCCTTCTAACGGTTTACATCACTCCCGCCTTAATCGTTTCCAATCCATGTGCATGCGGGCCGGTTTCGCTTCTCCGGAGAAGATAGGCAAAGAGGAAGCCAAACAGACCAAGCGAAGAGAAGATCCACATTCCAAGCGCATAACCGCCAGGGTTTGCGGCACTGGCACCGGTAAAATCATTCGCCCAACCTATGAGGAAATTGAATCCTGCCAGTCCGACATTCTGTATCAACGTCATCAATCCATATGCCGTCCCGAGCTTCGACTCCTCCACAAGGTAGCTGACGGAAGGCCACATGATTGCCGGAATGAGCGAGAATGCAACCCCCATCATCGCCATGGGGACGAACAGAGAGACGCTCGTGTGCGCCATCATGAGATAGACCGGGACGAGCAGCAGTGACCCAAACATCATGAACAAGGACCTCTTCCCGATTCGATCGACCATGAGACCAAAAAGCGGAGTGGCGATCATGGCAAACAAGGTCAACATGCTCGAAAGGAATCCTCCCATTTCGCGCGAAGTCCCATGCGCTTCGATGAAGAACTTCACCGCAAAGGTCTGGAAGGGGAAGATAGCGGAGTAGAAGGTGATGCAGAGCGCCACAATGTACCAGTAGGAGGTTCCGAACTTGAAGATATCTTTCAAAACGACCTTGTCTGTTGCTCCAGCCTGACCGACCTGGTATTTCTTCTCGGCACTTCCCTCGAGAATCCAGTACACCAGCGCTCCCACCACACACACGACACCGAAGACGACACTGATCAACAGAGGGCCGCGCCAGTGCTCATAGGAACTCGCCGCCCACGACGGCGAGTTGAGGGCCGCGAACGAACCGAGCCTCGCGATCGTGAGGTTGATGCCAAAGGCAAAACTGAGTTCTTTCCCTTTGAACCATTTTGCAATCGCCGTCGTGACCGCGACAATCAATGACTCCGCGCCGAGCCCAAACACAAGCCTCCCCGCCGCCATCGGAACCAGCGTGTCACTCAACGCCGTGATCACAGATCCAATCAGGCAGAGCACTGCAAACATGAACGTCGATCTCTTCGTGCCGAGCCTGTCAATAATAAATCCGCCGACCAGAACCATGAAGAAATTTGGCACGCTGTAGATCCCCTGCAGCAGGCCGATGTCTGAATCGGTGAAGTTGAGCTGACGGACCAACACATCGGCAAGGGGGCTGATCGCATCGTAGATGTAGTAGTTGCCAAACATCGCGATGCTGATCCCCACCAGAACAATCCAGCGAAACAGACGGGGCGGTTGAGGTTTGGACGATGCACCGTTATGAAATGGGGAATTCTCTGTCATAGCCTGAACTTGCGGGTTGAGGAATATATAGGAGTGAGGGAGTATGGTTGTAAGACGTGAGACGTTAGAGGTGAGACGGAAAACGTTGAACCGCCTCCCGTCTACCTTTTGACGTCTAGCCTAATAGTGCTTTGGCCAGAAAAAGAAATTGTGTTCTCAAAGTTAATGGTTCTCAACGCGGAGTCGCCCCGACAAGAATCGTCGGGGTAAACAGAGAACGCGCCTGCCCGCCTCAGTGAATGCATCGAGGCAGGCGGGGAGCAACGCAGAGATCGTTGAACGTTATCCTCTGCGGTTCTCCCCGCCAGACCGCATGGCGGGCTGGTGCGGACTCAGCGTCTCTGCGATAAAAACTTCAACCACATTTCTTGAAAGCCTTACTAGTTGGCGTTTTTCAGGATTGCCAATAGAAATCTCCAGAACTTGTCAACGGTATCGATGTAGATCTTCTCGTCCGGCGAATGAACGGCTTGCATCGTCGGTCCGAAGGAAACCATGTCCATACCGGGATACTTCTCTCCGATAATGCCGCATTCCAGTCCCGCGTGGATCGCTTTCACTGCGGGCTCTTTCCCGTACAGCGCCTGATATGTGGCCTTTGCCTGCTTCAGAATGGGCGAAGCGAGATTTGGCTTCCAGCCCGGATATCCTTCATTCCGTTCGACCTTGGCGCCGCCAAGTTCGAATACGTAACCGACCATCTGGCAGACTTCAAGAATCTCCGATGCGACGGAACTGCGCTGACTTGTAATGAGAGATATCTTTCCCTTTTCGGTGCGGATCACTGCGACATTTGTTGATGTCTCAACCAAGCCTGGGATGTCCGCGCTCATCTTGATGACGCCATGCGGCAACCCCGAGATCGTCTTCATCACCAACGCCTGCAGCTGCTTCTTGATCACCTTCCCCTTTTTCACGTCTTTCCGCACCTCGAGTTCGATTGCAAGATCCGGCTCCACACTTGCCAGCTCTGCCTTGGCAGTATGCTGATATGCCGCCACAACTTTCTTCGCCTGGCTCAATTTGGCTGCGGGGACACCAATGCTTCGGCTTCGCGTGGAATCGCGTTGCTCTTGTTGCCCCCTTCAATATTCGCAAGCCGTCCGCCGAGATCGCTCAATGCCAGCAGCACGCGATTCAGGATCTTGATGGAGTTACCACGCCCCTTGTCGATCTCCAATCCTGAATGTCCTCCCTTCAATCCCTTCACGCGGATGACCGTGCAGGTTGTCTTTCCCGGTGCATTTTCAAATGCGACTTTCCATGTACCGGTGGTGTTCCTTCCGCCAGAACAGCCAACATACAGTTCTCCCTCCTCTTCCGAATCCAGATTCATCAACGTCTTGCTCTGCACAAAACCCGCCTTGAGATTCGAAGCTCCGGTAAGACCAGTCTCTTCATCAATAGTGAAGAGAAACTCTAATGGTCCGTGGGCGAGGGATTTGTCCTCCATAATCGCCAGGTTCGTGGCAACGGCTATTCCGTTGTCCGCACCGAGCGTCGTACCGTTCGCCATCATGATATTTCCATTTCGAACGAGTTCGATTGGATCTTTTTCGAAATCGTGCACCTTGTCCTTGTTCTTCTCACACACCATATCGAGATGGCCCTGGAGGCAGATCATCGGCCGGTTTTCGTAACCGGGCGATGCGGGCTTCCGCACGAGGACGGTCATGAACTTGTCCTGTTTTGCCTCAAGCCCAAACTCTTTGGCTTTCCGCATCACATAGGCAGCAATCTGTTTCTCATTCTTTGATCCGCGCGGGATCTTGCTGATCTCAGCGAAGTATTTCCACACCCCTTCGGGCTTCAATCCTTCAATTGGGTTTGACATTTGTTGATCTCCTTAAGAATTCATCGTTGCTGAACACTTGTTGCGTTATCGTACAAATTCACAAGATCGGATTTCTCCAGCGTTAACAGGAATGTACGGATTCGGTCGTGAGCAGCTGTGGCAGAGTCACCGAACTCGGCGTTCATCCGGTCGGCGATTTCCGCGACCGTTGTTCTCCCGTCACACTGCTTCCAGACAAAGCTTCCCATCGTATCCAGTTTCACGCGTACGTTCGGAACCTTCAGGTGCGGCACGAGCCATTTCACCACCAACTCATTCCGGAACTTCGGCACCAGCACCACGACGCCTCCATTCTCCGCAATCTCCCACGGAACACGTTGCGTGGGGGTTAGATCGAGCAAGTTGACCAGTTTCTTATCGATTCGCTTCATAGACAGATGACAATTGGACCACTATGGACAAAATGAGCGGAGCAAGCCTGGAGGCATTACTCCGCTCAACTTCACACCAGATTACCTGCTTACATCATCGCACTTGGTGGCGCCGGTTCATCCGGTGACCCGGCCTTCTTCAACGGGACAAGGACCAGATACGTTGCCAGGACCGCAAAGAACGCTATG
>JACVXU010000174.1 GCA_015661185.1 Bacteroidota bacterium | reverse complement strand
GGTACGGCGGCGGTATATGTGTAACGTATTATGATTGGCCGATTCCTAACAAATATACGATCATCGAATCGAATACAATATCAGAGAACAATATTACGGGAGGATACAATGGAGGAGGCGGAATTGAATTCTGGGGCGTCGACGGCAGAATTGTAAATAATACGATTCGCAAAAACAGCAGCCAATATGCAGGGGGTATTGAAGCAGGAAATCTTGGGGGATGGGGATTTAATACGGTTCTTATGCAAGGTAATCTGGTTCAGGAAAATCATGCAATAAAAAATTGTGGCGCCATTAATGCTCAGGGGGGAGGATCAAGTATCGCGATCCGGTCAAATACAATCATCAACAATATGGCGGATCTATATATCGGCGGTATTGTAATTGCCGACTCATGTACAGCGGTTATTGACCGGAATTATATATCGCATAATACCAGCACCGGAGGAGGAAATGCGATCTACTTATATCGGAATGATAAATTAAATCTCATCACCAACAATATCATTACCGGTCATTCCGGACTTGAAGGGCATGCCATAGAATTAGGAGATGGGGCAGGCTTTACTTCGAGTGCAGTTCTGATCAATAACACGATTGTAGGAAACGAAGCTGCCGTAAATGCACATTCTAATAGCAACAGCAAAGTATACCTCTTGAACAATATCATATGGAATTCGCGGAGCACTGAATTATATGGAACTGTCTATGCCTCATACAATTTGATCAAAGGCGGTTATGCGGGCACGGGCAACATCGATGCTGATCCACGATTTGCAGCAAACGATCCTCTCTACCGCCTCTCCGACAGCAGTTACGCGATAGGGCGGGGAACGGATTCTGTTCAGTTCGGGGCTCTCTGGTATCGCGCGCCCAGCACCGATTATTTTGGCTCGATGCGTCCGAATCCCGCGGCTTCAAATCCCGATCTTGGTGCGTCTGAGAATCAACGTGCCACAACGTATAAAGAACTAACTGCGCCATCATTGCCCGCCGGAACGTACGCTGTCGGCTCCGGAGGCAATTTTGCGGACCTTGATGCTGCGTTTGACAGGCTGAGTCGTGGTGGAATTCTGGGCGAGGTTACCCTTCTCCTTACCGACACTGGTTACACCGCCTTCCCGTGGCACAACAGAATGTTCACTCTCCTTGGTCCAATTGTAGGGGCAGGACCGTCGAGTCGTGTGATCATTCGCCCCGCCGATAATGTCGCAGCAACGATCCGCGGAAGCGGTGAAGCCGTGTTGCTGTTTCGCAGTGTTAGCTATCTCACTCTCGACGGTGTCAGTCTTGAAGGCAGCACCCGCTTGACTGTAACTGCTGCTTTCGACACACGCGGCACACGCTTCAACGATGCAGTCACATTCGTCGGTGACTGTGACTCCAATATAGTGCAGAATCTCATCGCACGGTCGGATGATCCGAGATGGTCGGGGGGTGTGAGTTTCTATGCTGACGGCCTGGGTGCATCAGACAATTGCATCATCTCCGGCGTGTATGTCCCATCCGCGGTACGCGGTCTGAACATTTATCCCTTGGACTATGCGACCGCTCCCGCAGAATTGTGGACGAATTACAATTCCACCGGAATGGTCCTCCGAGGCAACCGCATCGGATCCCCGGAGTGCAAAATCATGTCCGCCGGGATTCGTGCGGTATTTCTTCAGGATTCATTCATTGAGATTCTAGCCGGCACACATAATACGATCGTTCGGGGGAACGTCATCCATGATATGAATGGGAAACAAGGGGGGACTGTCGCCGCGATCAAGAGTCATTTTGATGTCACCCGCCAATACACAGGTCGAGAGATAGGAAGCGGGCTTCAGATTTATAATAACATGATCTACGCGATCCGGTGTGAAGGGGATTCTGGTCAGTCGATGGTTTCGGGGATATGGTGCAAGGCGAACGTTGACCCACGCATCGCCTACAACACGATTGTTCTCGACGGCGAGAGTTCCTTACCTGGTGGCACAGCCGCCCTGCGCTTTGGACAGGATAATCAACGCGTTACCATCCGCAACAACATTCTGGTCAATCTCTCTCAACAGACCGCCACGTCCTCTGGAGGGTTTAGTACCGCCATCCAGTTCGACAATGGGCTAGAGCAGATTTCCGCTTGCGACCACAACGATTTGTACGTCGGCTCGTACGAGACAAACCGCCTCGTCATGGTGCAGTCGCTCTCATTCAGTTCCCTCGGAAGCTGGCAGTCGTCTGGTTTTGACGAGCATAGTATCAGTTTGAGTCCTGTTTTCACGCCCCCGCATCTTCACATTGATACTACCGCAAGCGTGAATGCTTCACTTGCTCACGCAGGTGTTTCCATCCCTGGGCTGGAATTCGATTTCGACGGAGACAGGCGTCTCGGGAATCCCGACATCGGTGCCGACCAGTTCTCGAAGACCGCCACGATAGTTGAAGAGCAATCAGAAATCCCTGCGGTGTTCGCGTTGGAGCAGAATTATCCAAACCCGTTTAATCCAACAACCAATTTCGAATTTCGAATTGCCAATCTCGGATTGGTGAAGCTGTTAGTCTTCGACCTTCTCGGCCGCGAAGTGGCGGTGCTGGTGAACGAAGAAAAGCCGGCGGGGACATATCGGGCGACGTGGGATGCTGGCAAGATGTCAAGCGGAGTGTATTTCTACAGGTTGACCGCCGGAGAATTTGTGGAGACGAAGAAAATGGTCCTCCTCCGCTAACGCTACGGAGGATAAATGTTGCTGAAGTAAAGACTATTCGAGAGATTGAAGGGCGCAAACCTTTATTGCACGAACTTGGAGAACCAGAATGAAACTTCCCTCTTTTGATCAGATTTTTCGCGGTGCCATTGAGACACTCTTCCGTTTTCCTCTCGTCCTGTGCAGCGCCGTCGCCGGCACCGTTTCCGCCCTCATCTTGGTGGACCACGAAGGGCCTGAGAGCCCGACCGTTCTTTTCAAGATCCTCTTCGCCTCAATTCTGGGAGTCTCTTTTTTGCTGGGTTTGGCGTTGTTTGCGGAAAAGAAATCATGGAGTCGCTCGCGGTCTCTGGGAATACAATTGGCCGGAGTAGCACTGCTCGTCGGTTACGCTTTCACGGTTCCCTCCGTACTCGCTTCCGGCCCGGCATTCCATATCGAGCGACTGCTCGTGCTTTCAGTAGCAACACTTATGTTCGTGTCGGTTGCGCCGTTTCTCAATTCCGGAGAGCAGAACGGATTCTGGCACTACAACAAGGCTTTGATCTTTCGCATTCTCGGGTCCGCACTCTATTCACACATCCTGTATCTGGGGCTTTGCCTCGCACTCGCCGCCCTCGACAAGTTGTTTGGCTTTGATATACCCGCGAAAAGGTATGGTGAGCTCTGGATCATCACATTCGGCATCCTGAACACCTGGCTTTTCCTCGCCGGAATTCCAGGAGACATGGGCAGCCTTGAGAAAGTCACCGAATTTCCCAAAAGCCTCAGGATACTCGTCCAGTACGCCCTCGGCCCGCTTGCAGTCGTCTATCTGGTGATTGTCTATGCCTACATCGCGAAAATCATGATAAGCTGGGAATGGCCTGTGGGCTGGGTCAGCAGCCTTATCCTCGGTTTTTCGGTTACGGGAATGCTCTCCATCGTGCTGATGCATCCCGTTCGCGAAGGTAGCGAGGCTGGCTGGGTAAAAGGAGCATCCCGATGGCTTTACATTGCCATGATCCCGCTGGTCATCGTCTTCCCCCTGGCACTGTGGAGGCGAATCTCGGAATACGGAATTACGGAAGCCCGCTACACAGCCCTTGTGCTTGCTGCCTGGCTGATCTTCATCGTGCTGTATTTCCTGTTCAGCAAATCAAAAAGCATCAAAGCTTTTCCTGCCTCCCTCGGGCTTGTCTCGCTGGCGGTTGCCTACGGTCCGTGGGGGATGTTCGATATTTCTGAACACGACCAGGTCCGAAGGCTGCGGGAAATTCTCGTACGGGATTCCATTCTTGTCGAGTCTGCGCTCCGAAAACCTTCAGGCCCCGTGAGTCAAGCGGATTCAAAGCAAATCAGCTCGATTCTTTCTTATCTGCATGAGGTACACGGGTTCGAAGGAATCCGGCCGTGGTTTGGCCAGAGCCTTCATGAGGATTCGTCTGGCGCATCGCAAAAGTGGAAAAGTGCTGCGGATGTTGCAGGGATGCTCGGTGTCGAGTTCGTAAGGACATGGCCGGGCGGTGGCGGCAATATGGCGACGTTCACCATGAACGCGGATGTTTCGATCGACGTGAAGGGATTCGACCGGATGAAGCGCTTTCAGTATGTGGATCGCGGGGGCTTCAAAAAAGAAATCGCCGGTGAGGCGATCACGTTTGAATTCACTCGGAGTCTGGACACACTGGCAATCAGAAACATGGTGGGGGGAGGCGGGCTGTTGCAAATCGAGCTTCACTCCATTGCCGCCGGTCTTTTGAAAGCCTACGCGAATGAAAGCGTTGGAAACGTGCCGCCGGAAAAAATGACGGTGGGAGGGGTGCGGGAGGGGCTCAAAGTGAAGGTGTTTGTTCGCAACATGCAGGTTCGTCGGCGGGGAGAGACAATTGAGGTCAACAATATCTCAGCGGATATTTATTACTCGAAATAACCCGCCACAAAACAAAGAAGGAAAGAAATGAAAAAAAGAATCTTTTTATCGCTCTCGGTGGCACTCTTGCCTTTCTTTCTCTATTTGATTGCAGCAATCTCAGCGATCGGATGCGCCGGTGATTTCGATTCCCAGTACGAAGATTCGATCGCCCAAGAGGATTATGTCACCGCAAAGAATCTCATGAAGCAGCAAGTGAAGGAATATTCGCACCGCGACTATAACCCGACATTACCGATACGGCTGGCCCAGTCTCTCTATCGCCTGGCGTATGCCTACGGCAAACTCGGTGAATATGACAGTATGAAAGTGGCAACGATTTCGGGTGTGAACCAGGACCGCCGCATTGCACAGCAGTACCAGAAAATGGTCGTGTTTTTTGCCACCGAAGAATACAACAAAGCGGCAACAGCCTATAATGGCGGAGACTATGAGGGTTCCTTGCGTGGTCTTCGTACGTCACTTTCCATGCTCGGGAGCGACAAACCCTATGAGGAAACCGCGATCGCAATATTGCGGGCGATGGCTTCGGCGGCGGCTGCGACGGGCGACAAGGAGGAAGCAAAGGAAAGCTGCAGAAGAGGATCAGCTCTGGGTGATTCTGCAGCAGGCGAAATGCTGAAGGAATTTCAGACCGGGAAAACTCCAACACCACTTCCCCGGCTCGAACCAAGAGAAAATCCGCCCATCAAAATTTTGTGAAGCAGCGGGGCCTTGTGGAGACGAAGAAGATGGTGCTCCTCCGCTGACGCTACGTGGGATAAATGCTGATGAAGTAAGATTCGCGCCCGTTATGCCTGGTTGGACGGCTTTAAAGCCCGCCAACCTCTTAGTACTCTATGGCGGGCAAGCCGTTCCTACTGGCACCTGCCTGATTCCATTCGAATTCCCCCGTATTCCTTGCCGCTCATTGACACTTCCCAAGAGGAAAGCTATCTTCATTATAGCTGAAGAAGTTTCCCGCCTTACTGTACATAAAGATGCGACTGTAGTATCTCAATTGCTGGGAGGCAATGTGGCGCAGCGCGTTCTTCTTCTCTTTTGTGTGTTTCTTTTCTACCACTCCGTTTCGCTCTCGCAGCGTTCTCGCCAAATCCAAGTCCCACAAGATAAACCGACCATCCAGGCCGCCATCAACGCGTCCCGCGTAGGGGACACGGTGCTCGTCGACCACGGACTGTACTACGAAAACGTCCGCATCAACAAGAACATCGTTCTTGCCAGCCGGTTTATCCTCGACGGCGACACAGCGCATATCTCCGAAACGATCATCGACGGAAGCAGGCCGCGCGATTCGTTACGTGCGAGTGCTGTGACCATCGGGCCGGCTGATACGACCTGCGTCCTCATCGGATTCACAATCCGGAGGGGCATTGGAACGTTTCACCACGCAACGCGCGGACGGTACAATTGGATCAGCGGCGGAGGGGTTTTCATCTCGAACGCAGGAGCCCGCGTGGCTCACAACCGCATCGTGCAGAATCGACTGACCACGCGTTGGAAGCACAACCGCACCTTTGGGGCAGGGCTTGCCTCCCATGATTCCACGTTTGGTGCGACGCCTCCGTCGTTCTTGATCATCGAACACAATGTGATTTCAGAGAACGTCGCCGCAGGACTCTATGGTTCGGCCGGAGGCATGGAAATCGGGCAACCAGGCATCGTGCGGCACAACATTATCACAGACAACAGCGCGTTGTCTGAGGGTCGATCACTCGCAGGGGGTGTTCTGGTGGAGATCCAAGCCAACTATCTTGTGACATTGGAAGGAAACTATATCTCTCGCAATGCGGCCAGCTGGGGGGGCGGCATCCTGATCGGATGTTGGACGAGACGGCAAGGTCGCGCTGTGCTGTTGAACAATATCATTGTCCGCAACAGCGGGTTCGAAACCGGGGGAGGTGTTCACATTCTCGACAATGTCCACTCGCTGTTGCTCGGAAATACCATCGCAGACAACCGAGCGCTTTCCCAAGGAGGAGGAATCACCGTTTTCAGCGGCACGGACGTGGCAATTGTGAACAACATCATCTGGAATAACACGGTCGACCAGATCTCGCGCCGTTATCCCATGCGAGCTTATCACAATGTGATCCAGGGCGGGCTTGAGGGGATTGCTTCGATCGACGAGGATCCTCAATTCCTTCCCGATGACTCTCTGTATCGGCTCTTGCCGAACAGCCCATGTCTCGGAGCGGGAATCGCGTCGGTGATGGTGAACAACGCGATTGTAGAGACACCGCAGATGGACTTCCAGGGTATTCAGCGAAAGTCTGTCAGAGGAGGCCTGCCCGATCTGGGAGCAGTGGAAAGCCCATGGGCCGATGTTGCCAAAACTCGGTCTTCTGGTCAGTCACAGCGGACCGACGGCGACAGTCACCTGAAGTTGAGCGTCCGATTCAACCAGCGAAGCCCCTCGGATTTCACCGTGGATAGGGCCTATATCCTTCACGGCGGAAAGATCGACATGACGACCGTCGTGAACGACGAGCTACCGGGGATTACGTCTCCTCCGACGGAGCTCAGCTTCGTTCTATCTCCCTACGACAACTTCCTGGAGCTCGAGGTTTCCGGGCGTGGACTGGATGGGATCACGCCCCTCTCGTGTTCGTTCAGACTTGAAGGTCGGGATGAAGTATTCCATCGTGTGACCGAAAGTCTGGGATCCGACTACCGCAACTACGCGGATCTTCTCCCCGGAACGTACCGTTTCCAATTCTTACCGTCCGACCAGGAGAACTTCTTCGACCAGGCAAACCGGGCCTTCATCACGATCATCGTCCTGCCATACTGGTATACCCGGTGGTGGGCGTACGCCCTGTACGCGCTCGGCATTGTCTCGATTGCCGTCGGCTTTTTTCGATCCCGCGTGAAACGTCTCACACTTCAACAGCAAGTCGCCCTTGAACATCTGCAGGCCGAAAAACTTGCTGAAGTCGACAGAATGAAGTCCCGTTTTTTTGCCAACCTTTCGCACGAATTCCGCACACCGCTCTCTCTCATCGTCGGGCCTGCCGAACAGCTCGAAACATCGGAGAAAGATCCACCCCGAAAACAACAGATCAACCTCATCCGTCGAAACGCTGAACGGTTGTTGCGGATGGTAAACCTGTTGCTGCAATTTGCCCGTATTGAATCCGGTGCGCTGAAGCTTGGCGTATCGCTGCAGCCCCTTCCGCCGCTTTTGCGAAGGATCGTTTCGTCATTTTCGACTTCGGCAGTGAAGAAAGGGGTCGCTCTTCACTCCGACATCCAGCCGGGCTCATTCGAGGGCTACGTCGACACGGAAAAAGTGGAGCACATCGTCGAGAACGTTCTCTCGAATGCAATCAAGTACACCAATGCCGGAGGGCGCGTCGACCTCAAAGCCCAACGGGTGGAAACCGAACTGGTCATCGTCGTGAGCGATTCGGGAATCGGTATAGCAGACGACCATCTCGCCCACGTTTTCGACCGCTTCTATCGTGTCGATGCTTCACACCAATCCGAAGGAACCGGCATCGGCCTCTCCTTGACGAAGGAACTCGTGGAGTTTCACCATGGGTCAATATCGCTCACAAGCACGCCTGGCGTTGGAACGAAGGTAACTGTGCGGCTTCCCATTTCCGGTTATCGAGAGGATGAAACGGTCCCGGCGCAGGAATTGAAGCGACCCGAATCGCGGGCCGAGACTGGCAAGCCGCAGCCATCAATTGACATTTCCGGCGACCACCTGGAGAAAACAATCGTGTTGATCGTGGAGGATAATGATGATGCACGGGGGTATTTGCGTTCCCGGCTGTCCCATGAGTTTGAAATCATAGACGCTGCAAGCGGCACGGAAGCTGTTCAACGATCCCGGGACCGGGTTCCCGATATTGTTGTCAGCGATGTGATGATGCCGGAAATGAACGGATATGAGCTTTGTGCCAAACTGAAACAAGACGAACGTACGAGCCATATTCCCGTCATTCTGCTGACCGCACTTGCCGACCAGACAGATAAGATCGAGGGCCTCCAAACCGGGGCGGATGATTACCTCGTCAAACCGTTCGATGCAGAGGAATTATTGGTGCGCGTCCGTAATTTGATCGCCAACCGGAAGAAGGTGCAGGAGCGGTTTAGAACCTCGGTGCCGTTGAAACCCGGCGAGGTGAAAGTTGAATCCCTGGAGGATAAGTTTCTCGTGAAAGTGATGTTTGTCGTTGAGAGTCATATTTCAGAGGAGCAATTTGACGTCGAGCAATTCGCACAAGAAGCCCATTTCAGCCGGGGTCAGTTACACCGGAAGTTGAAAGCCCTCACCAATCTCTCGCCGACAGATTTCATTCGATATATCCGGCTGCGGCGGGCGAAGGATCTTTTGGAAAAGCGGGCTGGCACTGTGAGCGAGGTCGCTTACCAGGTCGGCTTTTCCAACCACTCCTATTTTGCGAAGTGTTTCAAGGAGCAGTTTGGCATTCTGCCGAGCGAA
>JACVXU010000425.1 GCA_015661185.1 Bacteroidota bacterium | reverse complement strand
CGACGGTGTACGAGTTGTCATGCCAATGGCATTGCTCGGTAGCCATGTCCGGATGGGATAAGCACTGAAAGCATCTAAGTGCGAAACCCGCCCCAAGATTAGGTTTCCCGGGATTTATCCCCTAAAGACCCCAAGGAGATGACTTGGTTGATAGGCCACAGATGTAAGGGCAGCAATGCTCGAGTCGAGTGGTACTAATAGGTCGTGCGACTTAACCATTATTTTTATTGATCACAGATCCAGATCACCGGTGCATCAATATTGTTTTGGTCGAGTGCGCTAAAGAACAGCAGTAACAGGTTATGCACTCTTCTCAACCCCGTTAACGGGGTAAATTGTCTTTTAATTTCTGGTGTCTATGTCGAGGGTGTAACACCTCTTCCCATTCCGAACAGAGAAGTTAAGCCCCTCGGAGCCGATGGTACTATATGGGTAACTGTACGGAGCCGATGGTACTATATGGGTAACTGTATGGGAGAGTAGGACGATGCCAGGATTTCATTAGAATCCCGTGTCGCGAAAGTGACACGGGATTTCTTTTTCTATACTGTTCAGACCCGTCAGGTTTTCAAAATCTCACGGGTCTTCCATATGCTCATCGCGAACTTTGCTACGGATGATTCCTCCTTCGGTTCGTGAGCAGAGCTCGCGAGATGAGCTCGCGAGAACAGCCGCAGCTTGACATTCCCTCCGCATTTCGGTAGCTTCATTCCTTTCAGACCTCACCGTTGCACAATCGCGATGGAACTGCTATGAATCCTCCTCTCTCCTCCCAGCAAGTATCCGATATCACCGCACAATACACGTACGGTACATGGAGATTCCAGAAAGGGTGGAAACCGCTCCACATCGTCGACGCGGAAGGTTGCTTCTTCGTTGACGCCGGCGGCAAGAAGTACCTGGACTTCTCTTCCCAGCTCATGTGCGTTACGCTCGGCCACAAGAATCAGGCGGTGATCAAAGCCATTCAGGACCAGGCAGCACAACTTGCGTACGTCGCCCCGGGTTTTGCCACCACTGTGAGGGCAGAATTGAGCAAACTCCTTCTTGAAGTCTTGCCGACGGGATTGGAAAAGTTCTTCTTCACGACATCAGGCACGGAGGCAAACGAGGCGGCCTTCAAAATTGCCCGCATGGTAACAGGAAAAACCAAGATCATTTCGCGGTACCGCTCGTACCACGGCGCAACCATGGGCTCGATCGCCGCGACGGGAGATCCACGCCGGTGGGCGATGGAGCCAGCGGGCAAGATCCCGGGTGTCATCTTTGCTCCCGAAGTCAACTGCTATCGCTGTCCGCTCCATCACCACTACCCGGAATGCGAGATCGCCTGTGTCGAGTACATCGATCATATGATCCGGAATGAAGGCGACGTCGCTGCCGTCATTGTCGAACCGGTGGTCGGCACAAACGGCGTCCTGGTTCCGCCGAAGGAATACATGCCGCGCCTTCGCACGATCTGCGATGCTCACAATGTTCTTCTCATTGCGGACGAGGTTATGAGCGGCTGGGGCCGGACAGGCGAATGGTTTGCCGTGGACCATTGGGATGTGAAACCTGATATTCTGGTCACGGCGAAAGGAATCACGAATGCCTCCATCCCGCTCGGTCTTTGTGCAACGACAACGAAGGTTGCCTCCTATTTTGATGATCATTTTTTCTCTCACGGTCACACCTATGAAGCGCATCCATTGACTCTCGCTCCGGCGATCGCAGCGATCAACGAACTCCAGCGTATGAACCTTGTGGATCGTTCGGTCACGATGGGTGAATACTTGGGGAAGAAGCTGGCAGATCTCAAGCCTAAACATCCGTCGATCGGGGATGTTCGCGGACTCGGTCTTTTCTGGGCGGTCGACCTGGTGCGAAACCGGAATACCAGGCAGCCCTTCAATACCATGCCAGACAAAGTCTCAGGCAAACAGCTGCTTGTTGACAGGGTCGCAGCAGAGATGATGAAGAACGGTGTCTTCGTGCAGGCGTGGCTGAGTCACTTCGTCATTGCACCCCCTCTGATCATCACACAGGAAGAAATCGATCTGGGAGTGAAAGCTCTTGACGACGCACTGACGATTGCAGACCATGAAGTGGAACTCTAGCGTCGTCTCTCCAAAGAAAGCCTTGGCTTTGACTGTAATGGTTTCTAACGCGGAGTCGCAGAGACCGCAGAGGTACGCAGAGATTTCTAGGTTTATTCCTCTGCGATTCTCTGCGTGCTCAGCGTCTCAGCGTTGAAAACTACAAGATCGTTCATTCGAAACGGAGGGATCATGTCGACACTTCATCTTCGGAAGGTTTGTGTCTCATTTCTGTTGTCCTTTCTGATCTCTCAAGTAGCGATTTCTCAAACCAAGCCGCGTGCGCGTGATCTGGGAGTTCCGTTCGACGGAACGCCGGGGCCGAACAATGCGATCACCGACGTTGCAGGTGTTGAGGTCGGATTCGCGACGCTTATATCCGGGGAGGGGAAGCTCATTGTCGGCAAGGGGCCGGTGCGGACAGGAGTGACCGCAATCCTGCCGCGCGGTAAGGATTCCCGCGATCAGTGCTTCGCAGCGTGGTTCACGCTCAACGGTAATGGAGAGATGACTGGTACGACATGGATCCAGGAGTCGGGGTTCCTGGAAGGGCCCGTCGTTATTACGAATACCCACAGCGTCGGAGTTGTCCGAGACGCGGTGATCGCTTGGCAAATTCAGCGCCAGGGAAAAACGTTTCAACCGTGGTCACTGCCCGTTGTGGCCGAGACGTGGGACGGTGGCCTGAATGACATCAACGGATTTCACGTCAAGCCCGAGCACGTGTTCCAGGCCCTCGATGGAGCAAAGTCAGGATCGGTCGCCGAGGGAAATGTGGGAGGCGGAACGGG
>JACVXU010000024.1 GCA_015661185.1 Bacteroidota bacterium | reverse complement strand
AGGTAACCCTCTGGGCCTACAAAGGCTCGCCAAATCTCGAGGATGTCGTTTTCAAGCGCTATCGCTTCCTTTATAAGGGCACTTCCCTTACTTCATCCACTGCGAGAATCGACAGCATGTTCTTGACACAATGGGTCGATCCCGACATTGGCGATGCAAGCAATGATCTGGGAGGATGTGATTCTCTCCTGGATCTTGGTTACGGGTATAATGGCAAGTACAACGGAAATGACCAGGATCGTGTTTACCAGTCTCTTCATATCCCAACCCCAGGTCTCGGCTATGCTATCCTCCAGGGTCCGCTTGTCCCCGGGAATGGCGGGGAGACTGGAATCTTCAATTTCGACACACGCACAGGCTTCAAGAATCTTCCTATGACCTCCTGTGTTATCCACATGACAGGTCTGGGAGATGGAATCAATGAACGATTTTATGGGGTGCGCACATACTATTACTGGCATATTGCGAGAGGATTCCTCCCTTTCTCGCTTTCCCCAACGAGTTACGACAGTCTCCAGCGTCCGGTACGGGTTGGCTCGCGAGCATGCCGAGAGGGTCAACCTCAAACTTCCCGGGCGGTGATCCTCGTCTCTATATGAATACCGGTCCCTTCACGATGGCGTTGGGGGACACACAAGAGGTCGTGATCGCGATGATCGCAAGTGCGGCCCCGACATCAGTCGAAAATGCCACCTGGCTCAAGAATCGGGCGAAGTACGTGCGGGCCATCTATCCAAAGCTCGGGGAGTATGTTGCCGGATTCATAACAGGCGTATCTGACAATTCAAATGTTCCGGGTGATTTCGCACTCAGTCAGAACTTCCCGAATCCCTTCAACCCTTCCACTCAAATCAGATTCACAATCCCGCATGAAGGACAGGTGAAGCTCTCAGTCTTTGATCTTCTGGGACGAGAAGCCAAAGTCCTGTATCACGGCTTTCTCCCTGCCGGAGAGCACACTGTCGCGTGGGATGGTCGCAACGCCTCTGGTGAATCTGCACCGAGCGGCGTGTACTTCTATCGATTGACCCACGGAGACCGCCAGGTAACGCGGAAGTTGCTGTTGATCCGGTGATCCGCAGCTTTCCTTGACTTTCTCTCTATTTCTGGGTAATTTTTTTAGCCTGTGTAGAAATTCTTGCAGGCTGAGACGCATTTCCACATCAAATTTCGCACGAAACGACTCTACACTTTTCGGAGGCTCACATGGCAATCAAAGTAGGTATCAATGGATTCGGACGCATCGGGCGCCAGGTGCTCAAGGCAATACGGGATTACTACCCGAACACACTCGAGGTTGTGGCAATCAATGACATCGGCGACCTCAAGACGATGGCTCACCTGCTCAAGTACGACTCGAACTACGGCCGATTTAACGGCAAAGTCGAGGTGGGAGAGGGCATACTTATCATCGACGGCAAAACCGTGAAGGTTTTCAAAGAAACCGACCCGGCTAACCTTCCATGGCGTGACCTGGGTGTCGACATCGTGGTCGAGGGGACCGGTTTGTTCACGATCAAGAAAGACGGAGTGAACAAGAAGGGGAAGACTGTCAAGGGCGCCGAGAACCACATCACCAAAGGGGGCGCAAAGAAGGTCATTATTACAGCCCCTGCAGAAGGCGAAGATATCACGATCGTGATGGGCGTAAACGATAACATGTACGATCCAGCGCACCACCACGTCGTATCGAATGCCTCCTGCACCACGAACTGCCTCGCCCCGGCAGCGAAGGTCGTACACGACAAGTGGAAGATCCTTCGTGCGTTCATGACAACAATCCATGCCTATACGAACGATCAGAAAATTCTTGACCTGCCGCACAGCGACCTCCGTCGCGCCCGTGCCGCCGCCATGAGCATCATCCCGACAACGACCGGGGCTGCGAAGGCTGTGGCGTTGGTCATTCCGGACCTGAAGGGCAAAGTTGACGGCTACGCAATGCGTGTGCCGACTTCGACGGTGTCGGTGGTCGATTTCACGGCACAACTGGCAACTCCCTGCACTACTGATGAACTGCGTCAGGCGTTCCGTGATGCCGCCGCTGGCCCGATGAAGGGAATCCTGGCGGCAATCGATGAACCATTGGTCAGTATCGACTTCAAGGGGGATCCGCACAGTTCCTCCGTAGATCTGCCGTTCACGTCGGTCCTTGGGAAAGAAAAGAACGACTTCATAAAGGTCGTCACGTGGTACGACAACGAGTGGGGATATTCGGTCCGCACCGCCGATCTCGCCAACCTGATGGCGTCCAAACTTTAGTTCCGAGACCGCTCAGCGGGAGTTCTGTTCCCGATGAGCTATGTGTCTTCGTGAGCGGAGCTCACGAAGAACAGGGGTACCGGGAGCAGATCACTTTTTGCGTCTTACAGGAAGGTTGATTATGAATAAGAAGACGGTCCGCGATATTGACCTGCGGGGCAAGCGCGTACTGATGCGGGTTGATTTCAATGTTCCGCTGAAGAACGGCGTGATTCAAGACGACATCCGTATGCGTGCCGCGTTGCCAACGATTAACTACGTTCTGGACCAAAAACCGAAGTACCTTGTGCTGATGTCGCACCTGGGGGATCCGAAGAAGGATGCCCAGAAGGCGAAAGAAAAAGCCGGGAAGGATGGGAAACCGTTTGACGAGGCGAAGTACATCGAAGGAAAGCACAAAATGAAGCCTGTGGTCGAGCATCTGTCGGAGCTTCTCCATCGTCCCGTCGTGCTCGCCCCGGCAGCCATCGGACCTGATGCCAAGGCGATTGTTGATAGCCTCAAGGAAGGCGAAGTGCTGATGCTGGAGAATACCCGCTTTCACAAGGCTGAGACTTCAAAGGATGCCGCTGATCGCGAGAGTATGGCGAAAGAACTTGCGTCCTACGGCGACGTCTATGTGAACGACGCATTCGGAACAGCCCATCGTCCACATGCGTCAACAGAGACGGTCGCTCGCTTTCTGCCCGCCGTCGCCGGGTTCCTGATGGAGAAGGAACTGGATTACCTCGGCAAAGCAATCGAAAACCCTGCCAAGCCGTATGTGGCAGTGCTGGGCGGCGCGAAAATCTCCGGAAAAATCGATGTTCTCCAGAATCTCGTGGGCAAAGTGGACGCGCTCCTGATCGGGGGCGGCATGATGTTCACTTTCTACAAAGCCCAGGGAATGGAAATCGGCAAATCGTTGTTAGAAGAGGATAAGATAGAGCTCGCGAAGAAGATCCTGGTGGAAGCAAAGGCAAACAACGTCAGGTTGCTCTTGCCCGTCGACGTTCTGGTTGCTGACAAGTTCGACAACGCCGCGGCTACAAAGGTCGTGATGGTGAACGCAATCCCGGCTGACTGGGCAGGCGTCGATATCGGACCTGAAACCACAAGGATCTTTGCCGAAGAGATCAAAAAGGCGAAAACAGTTGTGTGGAATGGTCCTATGGGCGTGTTTGAGATGTCGAACTTCGCCAAAGGCACCACCGCCATTGCACATGCGATGGCAGATGCAACAAAAGCCGGAGCTGTGACGATTGTTGGGGGCGGCGATTCGGCATCCGCGATAGCTCAGGCAGGACTGGATAAACAAGTCTCGCACGTCTCGACCGGCGGAGGAGCTTCCCTGGAGTTTTTGGAGGGGAAGGTGCTGCCGGGCGTTGCGGCTTTGAACGACAAAGCGTGATCCTTTCTGCTATGAAGCGGTTCTTTCACCATGAGTGTGGGGAGAGGGCGTAACCCTCTTTCTCACACTCAGTTGTTTCGGTATCGCTCGGATTGGCCGAGGATAGTTCAATCAAAACATTTTATACGTGAGTTCGCATGCCATCGTACCCTGGTCAAGGGAACTACTACAAACCATCGATGTTCGGGGGTTTTCAATTCTTTCCTCCGGTCATCAAGTGGTTGTTGATTACAAACGGAGCTGTCTTCGTTCTGCTCGGAATGGGTGGTAACTTGTTCACGTTCGACGGAATGCCGCTGGGAATATTCTTCACATACTACCTTGGTCTCTTGCCGCTCGGACACGGGTTCTATCTATGGCAGTTGGTCACCTATCAATTCATGCACGCCAACTTCACGCATCTGCTCTACAATATGTTCGGGTTGTGGATGTTTGGGATGGAAGTGGAGCACGTATGGGGTTCACGCAGGTTTCTCGGATTTTACCTGGTTTGTGGAGTCGCTGCCGGTATTTCGCAGCTCATTCTCGCCCCGTTGCTTGAGCCGACTTCCGTAGTCAGCCTGAGTGGGGCGGGAATTCCAACTGTTGGTGCATCCGGCGCGGTCTATGCTGTGCTCGTTGCGTTCGGAATGATGTTTCCCGATCGGTACATCTACCTGTATTTCCTGCTTCCGGTCAAAGCGAAGTACTTCATCTTCGGTCTGATTGCCCTTGGAGTGCTTTCGATCGGTGATCAGGGCACGATCGCGAACCTCGCCCACCTGGGGGGCGCGGCCGCGGGCTATGTGTATGTCCTCTATGTCGCCCGACGGTTTCCCTTCCAGAGCCTGGTCGATCAGCTTGGGCGGTGGCTGAACTCGAGGCGGTTCAGACGAAAGGAAGACCCCTACCGCGAGGTCGTTGATGCAAAGGTCTTTGACATCAACGAGCGGCCGAAAACTGAACAGGAGCTGAACCAGATAAAGATCGACGAGATTCTTGATAAGATCAGCCGTGGTGGTTATCAGAGTCTGACGGAGGAAGAGAAGAAGATACTCTTCGAAGCGAGCAAGAAACTGAACTGACGATCAAAAGAGCCCTATGGCAATTACAACACCCGATATCGCAACAAATCAGCAGCTGCTCCAGCACCAGACGTATAAAGTGGGTGCGCGCAGGAAGACCCGTTCAGTACTTGTCGGCGGAGTGAAAATCGGCGCGGATGCTCCGATTTCCGTCCAGACAATGACGAAGACCAAAACTGACGACGTTGCAGGAACGCTGGCGCAAATCCGGGCAGCAGCCGAGGCCGGTGTCGATATTGTGCGGGTGACCGTGAATGACAAAGAAGCTGCCGATGCGATGAAGGAGATCGTGCGACAGTCGCCGGTGCCGATCGTTGCGGACATTCATTTCAATCACGTGTTCGCCCTCAAGGCGGTGGAGGCCGGTGTCGCAAAAGTGCGTCTCAACCCCGGCAACATCGGCTCGAAGGATCGGATCCGTCAGGTACTAACAGCCTGTAAGGACAAAGGGATCCCAATACGAATCGGCGTCAACTCCGGTTCGCTTGAGGAAGATATTCTCGAAAAGCATGGGTACCCGACAGCAGAGGCACTCTATGAAAGCGCGATGCGCCATGTCGGAATCTGTGACGAGTTTGATTTCAAGGATGTCGTGATTTCCGTTAAGTCGACGGACGTGAAGCTCATGATCGAAGCATACCGCCTCGTCGCACAGCGGACCGATATTCCGCTGCATATCGGTGTGACAGAGGCCGGGACGACGCGTGTTGGGACGATCAAATCTGCCGTCGGCATCGGGACGCTCCTCGCCGAGGGAATCGGAGATACGATTCGTGTTTCGTTGACCGACGATCCAGTGAAGGAAGTTGAAGTAGGAAAGGAGATCCTGCGGTCACTCAGTCTGGCGAGCCGCAGTCTTGAGCTCATCGCGTGCCCGACGTGCGGAAGGCTCGAGGTCGACCTTTTTGGAATCATGGCGCAGCTGGAGGAGAAACTTGCAGGTGTGAAGAAGCCTGTGAAGATTGCCGTCCTTGGATGCGTTGTGAACGGCCCCGGCGAAGCGAGTGAGGCGGACATCGGTGTTGCAGCAGGCAAAGGTGTCGCAATTCTTTATCGCAAGGGTGAAGTTGTGAGACGCGTGAGGGAGGATGAGATTGTCAGCGCCGTGTTGGAGGAAGTCGAACGCTTCCAACCTCCGGCGTAGTCATCATTCTGATACCAACTCCTGAAATTACTCGAACCTATCTCATAAACATCTGT
This sequence comes from Bacteroidota bacterium, assembly GCA_015661185.1. Lineage (GTDB taxonomy): Bacteria > Bacteroidota > Ignavibacteria > UBA10030 > UBA10030 > UBA9647. The sequence goes on along the minus strand of JACVXU010000024.1, from coordinate 18,260 downwards.
GGAAGGCACAAGAATCGCACGCCAAGTCCCGCTCCTGTCCCGCTTTCCAGGATCCCGCCCAATTGCGGGATCCCCGCCTGCCCTCTGGAATTCCCGAAGGCGGGCAGGCAAGAGCGGGAGATTCCGCTCGTAGGCGGGATTCAGAAAGCGGAAGCGCAAAGTCGCGAAGTATTGGTATTTATTTCTCTGCTTTGCGCCTTCGCGTCTTTGCGTGAGTATTTTTGAGATGGCTTCCAGACACGAAAAGTCGGATACAAATCCGGCTTTTTTTTTGATTCACACTGATGTTGTTCGTACCTTTCAGCACCTCCTATGACAAATCTGCTATCAATCAAAGACCTCGAACCGCCGATGGGGGATCTGGCGACCCGCCAGAGTCTTTCTTTTTGCAGGGCACTATGGACTGCACCGTCGAAGGGAGAAGATGAAGCCCCGCTTCATCGGATTATTCACGCACGTATCCTTCAACTCCATGCCCCCGCACGCTTGAAGAGGCTTGGTCTCAAACGCACCGCCGGATACCACAAGTGCGGGAGTCGGCAGGATCTTGATTGGGTAACCTCGTTTCGCATCCTCGTATGGACTGGAAGTGAATGGTCAGTCCTTCGTTCGGAAAGCGATGTCCCCGCGCCGACTGGTCCGACACTCTGGTTTGACCTCGGGAACACGGAGACCACCGCCGTCATCATCGAAGCAAGACGATGTGGAATCGACAACTGGTGGACTTCCTGGAATCTCGCGTCGGGAGCATTTGTGCTGGAAGGCGAACCGCTTGGTGGAATCGCGCCCCGAAAGGAGCAGACGCTCAAACTTGAAAAACTGGATTTGGACGGAGTGCCCTCTACGGTTTTGGCAACAAGCGATGCGGGAGAAGTCAGATTCCGGACGCGGTTCCTTGAAGTGGGGTTCCGGTTGAACCGGGCCGGGTTCTCGTACCTTGCCCTCGATGAAGAGGGACAGAGAAGAACAGGTGCCAACGTTCTCAAGCTGCAGCCGGGATCGTTCTATCAAGGTGTACATGTATCTCAAGTCGGCGCCGTCCCTGCAGCCGGCTCGGTGCTGCGCCACGACGTCCAGGGATCTACGCGCGTTGAAGGGAATTCGGTCACGTACGACATGCATTTCAAGGAAGCAGGTCAGCGCTATGTGCTGAAGTGGACCATTGAAGAGGACCGACTTCGACTTCACGCTGAACGAATCGCTGAGCGGACAATCAGGGCGTGGCGGAGCAGTGCGTGGATGATCGGTCTAAGCAGTCTTGCATCAACGTCGCACGTTTTGGGGAAGATCGTCCGCAAGGGAGAAACTGGAGTCATGGATCTCCCAACCCTGATCCATTTGCCGCGATTTGGAACACTGAAGGTGACGGCTCCGGGCGGGGATGCGCTCTGGCGTTCCGACTCGAATCGCCCTTTGAACATGACGACGAGTGAACTCAAGCTCGGCGAAGTTCTTCAACCCGAGGGGGACTACCTGTTGCGCTCCGGACATTTTGTTGTGGACATCGAAATGAAGGTGGAGGCGATCTCCACACCGCTGCGAGACGAAGCTCCCGTCAGCGTCCTGCAAGCAGTGAAGCGTTGCTCGTTGACGGCGCTTACCTATCGCGCAGACACCGGGACATTGAGCAACAACGGCAATTCTATCCACTGCCCCCTATGCATGGACAACTGGTCAGCGATAACAACGAGGATGGATCCCATTCTTCCGAATCTCAGACCCGTCGATCTCCTTCGCGATTCGCTGGAACGCTGGCTTGACGGAGGACCCGGCTATGGAAGCGGTCCGCTGCTTCAGGATGGAAAAGTCCACGAAGCGGAAGACGAATATCTCATGACGGGCACAGCCGGGCTGCTTGGCCTCGCGGAGTACCTCCGGCACAGTGGAACTGTGGAGTGGGTCAGTCTCTATCGTGGACAGATCCAGAAAAAATTGAAGCAAATGAGAGCCCGGGATCTTGACAAGGATGGCCTGATCGAAAGCAGGTACCGGACTGGTGTCAGCGGCACCGGACAGTGGAGCACCACCTGGATGGACGTCGTCTCGTTTGGATGGAAGGACTCGTGGACGAACGCGCTCTTGTATCCTGCCCTTACAACTCTCGCAACCGTCCTGCCGACTCTGGGTCACCCCGACCTCGCCGAAGGCTTGTCCGTGTGGGCGTCGCTCCTGCGCAAGAATTACCTGCCGACCTTCTTGAACAGCAAGACGGGCTGGCTTGCGGGGTGGAGGTGTGCAGAAGACAAACTGCACGATTATGGTTTCCTTGCAGTGAATGGAGCCGCTGTCTGTGGCGGAGTGCTCGACGACAATGATGCCCGCAGCATCATCGAAAACCTCTGGCTCGAAACGCGGCGGGTGAGAATTCCGAATGCCCGCTATGGGCTGCCGATCAGCCTCTGGCCGATTCCGGACGAAGACCTCGCAGATATCATGCAGGGATATCCTCACGGTTTCTATGGTAATGGTGCGTGCACGCACTCACAGACGCGTCACTTTGTGGACGCACTCTATCTTGTAGGAATGAACAAAGAAGCAGATTTTCTTCTGGAGCACCTCTGCAGCAGCCTCGCAGATGGATTGGTGTACGGCGCTTGCAAGAGCGGTCTTGACGCACGCTACTGGGACGGCTGGCCCTGCGGGTACGAAGGATTGTTAACCGATCAATTTGGCATTCTGGCCTCGGCTTTCAAACGCTACGGGAAGCCTCAAACAGCGGTGTAGTGCCGTTTCCAAAAAGTCTTCTTGTGTTTTCGATCAAGAGTCTACAATTGGAAACGAGCACTGTGCCTTCTTGACTACAAGATCTATCATTAGAAGTGGCACAGGATAAGCAGTCTGATCAATCAGAGAGGAAAGCGCATATGTCTCCATCCATAATCCCGGCAAATCGCCTCAAGAAAATTCTTCATGAGGGGAAATCCGCAATCGGTACGATGATTGTTGAGATCAGGCAACCTTCCGTGATGCAAGTGATGGCGAATGCAGGACTCGATTTCGTCATCATCGACAATGAACATGGTGCGTTCAACATAGAAACCATTTGTGATCTCAGCCGTGCAGCGAGGCAGGTCGGCGTTACCCCCGTTGTGCGCGTCCCCGAATGGTCGTATGCTCACATCGTGCAGCCGCTGGATGCAGGCGCACAGGCAATTATGGCACCTCGCATTACCGAGCCCGAGCAAGTGAAGGAGATCCTTCAGATGATGAAATATCCGCCGCTCGGACGTAGGGGGAGTGTTGTCGCACGGGGACACACCGATCTGAAGTCGGGATCCATCGTTGACACGATGAGAGACGCGAACGAGGAATCGATGCTCGTCGTGCAAATCGAAACGAAACAAGCTCTCGAAAGGGTGGATGAGATTCTGAGCGTCGAGGGGGTGAACGTCGCTCTGGTGGGTCCGACAGATCTTTCAGTTGCCTTGGGCATTGCAGGGAAGATGACCGACACCGTGCTTGTCTCCGCTATCAGTTCTGTGATTGAGGCGTGCCGTCGACACCAGGTCTTCCCGGCGATTCACATGAATGACCTGACGCTGGCATCCCATTGGGCGACAAAGGGCATGAGACTCGTGAGTTTCAATTCGGAAGTCGGGATGCTCACGCAAGCGGCGGCGGGCGCAGCCGCTACCATCGGTTCTGCAATGGGCAGGGGATAACAATCAGCTCTTCGATAGCCCGCCCTAAGTTCTTTCGCATGGGACAGCCTCGACAGCAACATAGAAGGCATGATGAAAGCGGACGCGATACGAGACTATTGTCTGAAGAAGAAGGGGAAGATAAGCGAGGGCTTCCCATTCGGAGAAGGCGTGCTTGTCTTCAAGGTCAACGCAAAGATCTTTCTTCTGCTCCTGCTCGACTCCCATCCTTTGACGATGAACCTGAAATGCGATCCCGAGCTTGCCGTGGGCTTACGGGAAAGGTATGAAGCGGTTCGCCCCGGCTACCATATGAACAAGACCCACTGGAACACGGTTGTCCTCGACGGCACCATCCCGCCGCAGGAAATTAAGCAGATGATCGACCACTCGTATGAGCAGATCGTACTGGGAATGAAGAAATCGGTAAGGCAAAAGCTCTTGCCGGTGACTCAGCCGGAGGACGAGCAGAAGCGTGATCTGTCCGCTACCCGAGCACGCGCACGAACTCGGAAACCAAAGTAAGCACCATTTGAGAATTCCCTCATAACCCAGGCGAATTCGCACCTCGGCCTTGATGGGTTCGAAATTGATATTGAGGCAATGTCTTCTATATTTGTAAGGTTTCTATTTCGACAAACAAACAGCAGAAAGGATCCAGTCTGATGAAGAGGTGGCTTGTTGTGCTGATCGTTGTGGTTGTCGGCATTCTCGCGTTCGTGCCGGGATGCTCGAAAAAGAACTCCTCTCAGTCCGCAGATGTCGCGCTGACGAAGGAAGTCGCGGAGAATACGGCCGCAGGTGTTGTTTGGTCATATCCAGGCAGGTGGACGAAGGCTGGACCTCGAGCCATGAGAGTCGTCACGTACATTGTCCCGGCGGCTCAGGGTGACGCGGAAGCCGGTGAGTGCGCGGTATCGTTCTTCCCATCTGGTGGTGGCGGAGACATCGAAAGCAACATTCAGCGATGGAGCGGACAATTCGATGGCGCGCCGGCACCGATACGTAAGGACGAAGAAGTGAGCGGATTCAAAATCGCAAAGGTTGTGATCTCGGGCAATTACCTGGCTCCTGCCGGACCGATGATGGAATCGCAGGGAACGAAGGAGAATTTCCGCCTCTTCGGAGCCATTGTCGAAGCGCCCGAGGGAAAGTTGTTTTTCAAATTCACAGGACCCGCGAAGACGGTCGAAGGAGCTGGAGCTGAATTTGACGCGTTGATTGGATCCATTGCAAAGAAGTAACAACCGCCCAGCGTCCTGGGATCATAAACTCGGGACTATTGTGCAGCTTGTCTCAACTCAATTGTTCGACAACATTGGGAAAGGAGATACCTATGGGAGCGGCCATAACGCACTTTGAAATCAATGGGATCGATTTCAAGAGATCAAAGGACTTCTACGCCAGTCTGTTCGACTGGAAGATCCAGGAAATTCCGGCCATCAACTACGGGATGGTGGACACCGGAGTGAAGATGGGAATTAATGGCGGAATCGGCCAGTTGGATCCCGGGAAAACGCCGTTTGTCACTTTTTACGTTCAGGTTGAAGACCCTCAGGCATACCTTGACAAAGCTGTCAGTCTCGGTGCAAAGGTCATCGTACCATTGACTGTAGTTCCGGATATGGTCACATACGCTGTGTTCTCCGATCCTGATGGTTGCATCATCGGGTTGGCAAAAGGACCGCAGACTCCGCCGAAAGAAAAACCGAAAGCGAAAAAGGCGACTGCGAAGAAAAGAGCGAAGAAGGTGGCCAAGGGGAAGGGAAAGAAGAAGAAAAGCAAAAAGTAGGAAGTAAAAAGTAAAAAATAAGAAGTGATTCGATCCAGTGCAGAAGGCGTCGATGAGGCGCCTTTTGTATTTTCAGAAGGGTCGTATCTCAATCTTAAAATTCTAGTTTCAAGGGCAAGAATGAATCGCCCCCGAACCAAAATCGTTCGGGGCAAGCAAGACCGCCGAGAGCACCGGATGATCGAGTTCTTGAAGAAAAGGGAAACCCGCAAGAGGTCTTTGCGGTCCCTTCGGAGGGACGAAGCTGAGTGGCGTCGGCCGGCAGGGCGTCTGGAGCATGATGCAGGAAATGACCGAAACCCGCGTGGTATGCTTCAATCTGTAGAAAAATAGGGCAATTTTCTACTTTGGACAACCATTTGTTTCAGTTCTGGGTTTTCTGCTTACCGCAACTTCGCGTCCGCTGGGGCACCCGTTGAAAGCGGCCAACGCCGACCCCTCGTTGGTCTCTGCATGAAAAGTATGCCACCCACTAAGCTGTTCCGCATTGCCTCTTCTATGTAAGGCTATAGTGATCCAGGTAACACATTTTTCCGCTTGACTTACATCAAAGAATTCTGCATCATATGGGTGAAAGGAGACTTACTATGGATACATCAGTCGTCACAACCAAAGGACAAATCGTGGTGCCGGCAAAAATCCGGCGCAAGTTTGGGATAAAAAAGGGAACGAAGATCGCCTTCATCGAGCAAAATGGAAAGCTCATCATCCAAGCTCTTGACAAAAGTTACTTTGAGGCTCTCGCCGGTGTGCTGGGAACTGAGGGAAAAATGCTCAAGTCGTTGATGGAAGATAAGAAGAAGGAGCGTGATCTATGAAGGCCGCAGTGCTAGATAGCTACGCTCTCATCTCCTATCTTGAGCGAGAGCAAGGGTATGAAGAGGTCTCGAAGATCTTTGACGAGTGTGTGACGAAAGAACATGAGGTTTTTGTCTGTGTCGTCAACTGGGGAGAGGTAATCTACCACGCTCTCAGAGCTGGAGGGGCAAAAGCCGCGAGCCTGGCTGAGGATGCGATGCGAGCGTTGCCGATGGAAATTGTTGATGCAAACAAAGACCTCGCAGTACAGGCAGCACACTTGAAAGCTTTCAACAAGATGTCCTATGCAGATTGCTTCGCTGCTGCCCTTGGGTTGATGAAGAAATGCGAATTGGTCACTGGAGACAAGGAATTCAAACAGATCGAAGGCAAGCTGAAGATTAGATGGATAAAGTGACATGACAACTACAGCGATGCAATTCGGCAAGGAGATATATAAGAAAATCTGCTATGATGACCTTGTAGTCTTCGCTTCGTCGTATTTCTGCGTGCGCGATGATGGATTGCATTGAGGTTCTCTCTTGTAACGATCGAATACCACCGACCTATACCCACGGGAAGCTCCTATGGATATTTTTTTCTACGAGGCCTTCGAGGAAGAGGCAAACACGCTCAGATTACAGCTGGGCAACGATTTCACATACGGGTTTGCTCCAGAGACAATCCAGGAGGCGGGGCATTTAATGCCGCCGGCTCGCTTTCTGAGCATCCGGACGCAATCTCTCATTCCGCTTGTATGGGACAACCAGCTCGACGGGATCCTGAGTCGCAGCACTGGGTACGACCATTTGCTGGCATATGCGTCTCTAAGCGGAACGCGTATCCCTCTTGGCTATCTTGAAGAGTATGCGACCCGGGCCGTCGCCGAGCATGCGATCATGCTCACGATGGCGCTGATGAGGAAGCTGACACAGCAGATGAAGCAGTTCCCCTCGTTCAATCGCGATGGACTGACGGGTGTAGAATGCGAAGGGAGGAATCTTCTTGTGGTCGGTGTAGGGAGAATCGGTCGGGAGATCGTCTCGCTGGCACAAGGGGTCGGGTTCGTAGTGAAAGGCGTTGATATTGTGCCTGACAAGCCCGAAGTCACGTACGTCTCGAAGGAAAACGGAGTGCCGTGGGCCGATGTGATTATCAACGCGATGAATCTCACAACTGAGAACCGAGGTTACTTCAGCTTCGATCTGTTCAGCACAGCGCGCCGCGGCCTCTTGTTTGTGAATATTGCACGCGGTGAACACTCGCCGCTCGCCGAAGTCGAACGGGACCTCGCCGCCGGGAGGCTCGGTGGTTTGGGGCTTGATGTTTTTGAGGATGAGGGGAATTTTGGCGTGGCCCTTCGGGATGAAGATCAGCCCGCATCACCACAACGATCTCTGGTTGAACGTCTCTTGAGTTATCCGAATGTCATCCTCACGCCTCACAACGCTTTCAATTCAGAAGAAGCGTTGCGCGGGAAAGTTGCTTCGACGGTGAAACAAGTCAAGTTCTTTCTGAAGAACAAGGATTTTCTCTGGAAAATCTGAGAGAGAAACCTTCCGATGGCTTCTTCTGATGCAAAGGAATCCTCGGAAGGTTTCTCTCCATCCCTTGTATATCCCTTCGCTCTGTTCGGAACTTCCTTGTCCTTCTCGTATGCATCTGTGTTCGACATGCCCGCCGGTTTAAAGATGTTCTCTCTCACAAACGAATTCTCGGTCCTCGAAATGGGAGCCAGAGGAGCCAAAACAGGATGAAAGCCAGAATGTCCGCAACGAGTATGTATATCGGCCACGGGCCCATAAACTCGAGCAGCGAAATCTCAGTTGGCTTCTCACAGAGATAGAAATAGTTCGTCCCGAAAACTTGGTTAAAGGACGCGATCACGACCGCGTACCCGTGCAGCCAGAGCCACGCCTTCCAGTACGATCCCTTGAGCGGGGCCAGAATCTTTCGCCAGGTAAGAAAGAGAATTCCAACGAGAAGTCCGCCATGGGCGATGAAGAACTGGAGCGTGAGCCAGGAAAGCGGTGGTGTGGAGACATCGGGCGTCAGCACCGCCATCGTTGTCCCTGCGAGTCCCCAGTAGTAGATGAGTTGATAGATCCGGGAGTTGCGTGTGAAGAGAGTATAGACCGTAAGCCACAACGTGATGTCACACAACTGGAGCGGGAGGCTGTAAGGGAATGTAAACCAGCCCTGGTTCAGATAATATCCGTACCACACCAGCTCATCGACAAGAATCACAACAGCCAGGCCGATCCGGATTCTTTTCGCAATTGAATCACTCTCCCTGGACCACCACGCAAGAGATGCTGCAAGCAGCGGTATGAGCGCGATAAGAACGAGGTGATGAAGGTCGAAGAGATGGAATTGAGAGGACACTGGTGATCCCGGGGACTCAGGGATCCTTCCGAAGGCCGGGCGAAATGTACCCAGATCCTTCGGAAGGACATTGGTTTCCTACAAGTTGAAGTAGAGTTTGTACTCGAACGGGTGCGGCATTGTGCCGATGGATTTGATCTCTACTTGTTTGATCTTCACCCACTGGTCAATCAACTCATCCGAGAAGATGTTCTCCCGGCGCAGGAACTGATGATCCTCGGCAAGTGCGTCGAGTGCCTCGGCGAGGTTACGAGGGAGAAACCGGATGTGATCCCGGTCCATCTCGTCCACATTGTTGCCAATCGGGCCAAACCCTTCCTTCACCGGATCGATCTTATTCACAACGCCGTCGATGCCTGCGAGAAGCATGGCAGAGAGGCAGAGGTACGGGTTCGCCGTTGCATCGGGAGGGCGGTATTCGAAGCGCGTCTCGTCGGGATTGTTGACGTAGCCCGGGATGCGGATCGCGGACGACCTGTTGCCAGTGCCGTAGGTCAGAGCGACCGGAGCTTCGTAGCCGGGGACAAGTCGCTTGTATGAATTCGTGCTCGGATTCGTGAAGGCGGAGAGCGCAGCGCCGTGCTTCAACATCCCTCCGATGAAGTGCCGCCCCAGCATATTGATATTGCCGTATTCCCCCTTCTGGTAAAAAGCGTTCTTGCCATCCTTTGTCAGAAAGAAATGCAAGTGCAACCCGTTGCCGGCTTGCTGGTACATTGGCTTCGGCATGAAGGTCACAAAGAGGTCCTTCTGACGAGCAAAGTTGAAGAGGGCGTACTTCGTTGTGATGATGTTGTCAGCTGTGGCGAGCAGTGTGTCGAAATACGTCTCGATTTCCTGCTGGCCTCGTTCACCCGTCTCATGGTGGTGGTACTTGACGCTAATCCCAAATCGCTTCAATATCTTGCAGGCCTCGTCACGGAAATCGTCATACACATCGAAGGGATTCGCCGCGTGGTATGCGTTCTTGAAGAATTCCTCGGCGTGCTCGACCTCGTAGTAGGACGATGCTGTGCGTGTATCGAATCGGACCTTTGAAAAAACGTAGAACTCGTACTCGGGCCCCCACCATGACGAATCCACACCGACGATCTTCTTCAGCGCTTGTTCCGCCTTTTTGGCAAGTTGCCGTCCATCCTGGGAAAAGGGTGTCCGATGTTGGTCTGTAAGGAAGATGTTTGCATAGAAGCTGAGCGTCGGCTCTACACGGAATGGGTCGATGACGGCGGTCCTCAAATCGGGTACCAGAATCATGTCACTGTTCTCGACCTTCCTGAATCCATAGCTGGAGCCGTCGAATCCGACCCCTTCCTTCACGAGTTTCGTGAGGATATTCGGAAACACCGGAAGCGAGATGTGGTGAAGGTAACCCGTGAGGTCGATGCACTTCAGGTCGATGATTTCAATCTTGTTCTTCTTGATGATGTTGTTGCAGATCTGCAGCTGCTGCGTATCCATACAGTCGCTCCAATACAAGAATCGTAGATGTCGGGAAAAGCAGAGAGCTGCTAATTCGTCCCGAGTTTCATGTTGCCGAGTCCTTGTTTTTTCATGAGGCTCTCGATCTCTTTGACAGTCTTAGGCGCTCCGGCGGAGAGAACACGGTTGCCATCGGCCGTAATCAACACGTCGTCTTCGATGCGCACGCCGATATCCCAGTATTTCTTGTAGCAGGGACTTCCTTCGCGGATGTAAATCCCCGGTTCAACGGTCAGTACCATCCCCGCCTGGAACGGCTTGCCGTACGGACCGGCGTCATGAACATCGATTCCGATATAATGACTCAGGCCGTGGATGTAGTACTGCCGGACTTCTTCTTTGTCCTTGATGATTCCCAGCTTCATCAATCCCTCGGCAATGACCTCCGTGGCTTTCCCACTGGGCGCAGCCATCATTGCACCGGGTTTGAACTCCTTGATGGCCTCCTCTTGCGCCTTCAGGACGATCTCGTAGATTTCCCGTTGAGGTTTCGAGAACGTGCCATTCACGGGGATGGTTCTGGTAACGTCCGCCGTGTACCCGGAAAACTCCGCCCCGATGTCCATGACAACGACATCTCCACTCTGCATCTGACGTCTGTTTGCCTCATAGTGAAGAATACATGAATTCGGCCCAGAACCGACGATCGAAGGAAACCCGGGAAACTCTGCACCGTTCCTCGCGAAGCAGTACTCGATGACTGCCTGCAACTCGTACTCATACATTCCCGGTTCGCACGACATCATCGCCTCGATGTGCGCAGTGGCTGTCGCATCGATCGCCTTCTGGAGCAACGAGAGCTCAGCCTGAGATTTTACCGACCGCAGTTCGGCGAGTGGAGAGAAGAGATTCTTGATCTCCAGCTCCGGGAATGCGGCCTGCAATTCGATCTTGACCTCGCGGGAAATGATCGTGCGCTTTTCCAGGAGCGGATCGTACGCAAGGTCAGGCATCGATGGAGGGTAGTAGAGTATCTTCTTGCCTGCCAGGACACGTTTCGCGAATGCAGGCATGTCGCCGGTAGGAAGCACAACGCCGAATCCCAGTCTTTCCTTCGCTCCCTCAAAGCCCATGCTCTCGCCGGCCGCGCTTCGTGTCTTTGGCCGGATGAAGAACACTTCTTTCGCAGTCGTACCGCTGTCAACCTGCACTCCCTCCGGGCAGAGCAGGAGGTACGCCCTCGGCTCGTCACAACCGGTTAGGTAAAGGAAATTGCTTTCCTGGCGATAGAGATAATTGACGTCGTTCGACCGCACGCTCGGATCTTTGGCCTTGAAGATGGCGATGGAATTGGGCTCCATTCTTGCCATCAGGAGGGCGCGCCTTTGTTTGTAGTCTTCCGGCTTGAGCCGAACCGGATTCTCACTCTTCGTACTGAGTTGTCCCAGCGAGATCACAGTGTCCAGCAACACGAAGCAGACGACGATCAACCACCGGACAGCCTGTCGGGTAGTCATAGGATATCCTCGCAAGAAAAAAGTTGTCGGAGCCTCTTTGAGCAAGAAATCCGGCTCCTCAAATCACGTGCAATCTGAAAGAAGTCGGACTTCTGCTGATTCCTTCACGGACAAATGTGCTACTTCACAAGCACAACCTTGGAAGAAGACGTAGTTGACTGTATGGCTGTGAACATCTGTTCACCGGTACCCGAGATGTTCATCTCGTTGGTGCTTGTCTGCTCAAGGGCGACCATAAGTCCCTCTTTCGGAGCAAAGTACACGGTGCCTTTGGACTTGACTGTCCCGTCAAGGACCATTTCCATTCCCTGCCTCGAGCCGGTCCCGTATTGGGAAGACGTGCCATCGAATGAGATCTTCAAACATTCATATCCGCCGACTGTTTCACTCCCTGCTATCTTGAAAGTGACGTCCGGCTTCGTTACGATTTTCATGCCCTGGGCGTTCGTGGTATCAGGACGCGTCTGTTTCCAGCTGTCGCCGATGCCTGCCTCTTTCTCCGGAAGCTCTACGAAGAGACGGCGTAGAAATTCCGTGGGATTGCCGCCACCCATCATCTGCATCGTCTGGCTCTGCGGGATTTCATCAACCTGAACAGATTTCAGAGTTCTGCCGAGCGGGCTGAGCGTCAAGCGCACGCGCTTTCCATTGATCTCCTTCATCACCCGTGCGGTGTCCTTCATCATCGGAGAATCGATCTTGGTAAGATTTGTATCGACTTTGACGACGCAAATCAGCTCACCGTTCCTTCCGGCGTCCTCACCGGTGAGGGAGATGCCAAACAAGCTCCATGACGTCGCCGTGAAGTCCTGCCCCATCGCCTGAGACTTGGTCTTGCTGTCTGACGTCAGCTTGTACTTGTGTGTGACACCTTTGGGCATCTGGTATCTGAGCTTCTCGCCGCCCCCGAAGGCGACCGAGAGAATCACAACAGAGAGCAAGGTGAGGCAAACTAACTTTACGAATGATCGGAACATAACTGTGCTCCTTGGGTAATGAATAGGATGAAGACGGTTAGTTGTCGAATGGAGTCATCTGGGCAGATAATATCGGATATTTTTTTGTGAAATAGGGAAGGAAATAAGCTGGTGATACGGCAGAAGTGTTCCGATTCATTGATCCCGGTGGATTTTGTCTGCCTAAAATAATGAAATATTGCCAACAATAAGAAGGCCGGATCTTTGATCCGGCCCTCGTTGTTTTGGTACATGGCTGATAACACACGACTTCATTTGCGCCCGACCTTTCTCAATGACGCGCCAATCCAGCAACTATCCTCATTCTTGCTTCAGCTTCTTGGAAGCGATGAAGTAGAAAATGACCAGCGCAAGTCCGCCCGAGATGAGCATACACGCCAGATAGACAGAATCTTCCATATCAAGATTGCGATGGAGCCACATGCCGACCAACAATCCCACGCCGACGAACGCAGAGAGGAGACCCCATTTGAGGCTTGAAAGGGGATTCGTCAGGAACCAATCCTTCATCAGCGTTCCCTTGAAATCTGTTGGATTCACGCCCTTTTCTATCATGGCCATGCGCTCCCGGCTTCGATTGTTGAAATACACAATCATCACCCAGGCAGTGCCGCCGAAGAAGAATATGGGTATCAAGAATTCGCCTGTCATAGGACCTCCTGTAGAGAGATGAGAGAATTGATGTTTGACGGTGGCTTTAGTAACTTTGACCAGAGTTTTCCTTGAAAGGTTTCAAGGATGGGACGGAGGACCTCAGATTTCGAAAAGCGGCCATGATTCGCTCTTTTTTGAAACCTTCGATGTGAGAATGAAGTCAAATGAACTGTATGGCACATTACCTGGGATGACGTGCAGAAGAATGAAGCCGCGGTAATTCAGAAGGTTCTCGGAGGAGATAAGCGGGCATACGCTGAGTTGGTGGATCGTCATAAAGAGAAGGCGATGACCTTAGCGATGCGAATGCTGAAGAATCGCGAAGACGCCGAGGAGGCGATCCAGGACGCGTTCGTGAGGGCATTCAACGCTCTGCCGCGCTTTGAGTGGAAGTCAAGTTTCTCAACGTGGTTCTACCGGATCGTCTATAATGTCTGTGCGACGCAGCTCAGCAGAAGGGGACAAGATCTCCATGTCTCGCTGGACACCGGCGATGACGAGAAAGCTCTCGAACTGCCTTCGGGTGAACCGCTCCCTGATATACAGTACGAGTCAAGTGAGATGGAACAAATCGTCCTGTCAGAAGTCGGAAAACTTCCTCCTTTGTATGGTGCCATCTGCACATTGTTCTTCGTTCAGGAAATGAGTTATGACCAAATCGTCGAAGTGACCGGTTTGCCGCTTGGTACCGTCAAGGTTCGCTTGTTTCGGGGGCGCGTGATGTTGAGGGAGGCTGTGGCGAATCGGCTCGGTGTAGCAAAGATGAGCGAGGCATGAGTCAAAGAATGGAGAATAGCACGAGTGAGGCCTCTATGAGTCACCTTACCACCAGCGAGATACTTCAGATCACAGACGGTACAATTGCGAACGGCCAGAGAACGAAGCTGATTTCTCACCTTGAAGCCTGTGCTCGCTGCCGGCAAGAGATTGAGTTCCAGAGGAATCTGGAAAGAGCGGCCAGGCGTGCTCCGCTGGCAAGACCGTCCCGTGATTTCACGTCGAGAGTAATCAGCAGGATAGATCCGCGTGCGAAGAAATCCTGGGTTTCAAAGATCGTTGACAACCTTGGAAATATTCTTGCCATGGGCCTTGTCCTGACTGTGGTTTGGTACGTCGTCAATACTTCCGGTGCATCGAGCGGGACGCGGCAACCGTCAATGTTCGGCCAGGTTATAAAGAGCTACGTGGATTACTACTCCCAGGTGCGGGACTTTGTGGCGAAAGAACAGGTGCGTTTAGTGGGACAGCCTGCCAAGGATCGGGCATCGAAGCCGGATAACGTTTTGATGCTGACCGTTCTCTCTCTTGTGATACTGGTTGCTGTAGACCGTTTCGTGGTTCGCCGCGTGTTGAAGACGCGCTTGTAAAGCTTGCCGCTCCAAGTATCCATCGAGAGGCGTTCGTGGAATACGCGCGCCTCTTCCCTTATGTACCTCGGCCCCCGGCCTCTTTTGTTTCAACCTAAAATCCTTTATATTGAAGTCCAATCGACAGTATCTATTCCGGTACACTTACATCTCCCGGTCCGGCGATTATGGATCCGGTATACAATTTCAGCGTCAAATTCCCTGGAAAGTCCACGTGTCCCAACATTTGAACATATTCTTTGTCGGCGATATTAACGGCCGACCTGGTCTTACCCTCACCTCTACGGTGCTGAAGCAATATATCAAGAAGTATGATATCGATTTTTGCGTCGCCAACGGCGAAAACGTGAATGAAGGCAAGAGCATTTCCGAGCAGGACGCGAAAGAGCTTTTCGGATTGGGTGTCCACGTGATCACCAGTGGCAACCATATCTGGGACCGGTGGCAGATCAAATCCTTGCTCGCGGCCGAAAGAAACCTGTTGAGGCCATTGAACTACCCCAAAGAGAACCCGGGATTTGGCTACGTTGTATATGATCTCAAGGAGAAGGGGCATGTCGGTGTCATCAACTTGCAGGGGCGAACTTTTATGCAGCCGATCGACGATCCTTTCAAAGCTGCGGACTGGGCGGTCAGCAAGATCGCAAACGAGACCAAAGTGATTCTGATCGATATGCATGCCGAGGCAACGGCGGAAAAAATGGCTCTCGCCTGGCATCTCGAGGGACGCATCAGCGCGCTGGTCGGCACGCATACGCACATCCCGACCGCCGATGCGCGCATCCTGCCAAAAGGGACGGCCTACATTACGGACGTCGGTATGACCGGTCCCTATGATTCGGTTATTGGCCTGAGAAAGGAAATCGCCATCAAGAGGTTCCAGCATCAGGTTCCCTACAAGTTTGAGCTCGCTCAACACGATGTCCGTTTTTGCGGAGTTTATATCCAGGTTGAAACGGAAACTGGCAAAGCGACGAAGATCGAACAGGTAATTTTCCCGACGTTCTAGTTCCATTTCCAATAGTTCGAACTGTATTTTTCAACGCAGAGGCGCAAGGCACGTTATGTCCGCTCAGATTATCGATGGCAAGAAAATAGCTGAATCCATCAGGCTCGAAATCAAGGAAGCAACCCAACGACTCAGAGCAGAGAAGGGAATTGTACCCGGCCTTGCATTCATCCTCGTCGGAGAGAATCCGGCTTCTCAGGCTTATGTCGGCATGAAAGGGAAGGCGTGCGAAGAGGTGGGCTTCTACTCCATCACCGAACGAATGCCGGCCGACACTCCTGAGGAAGCTCTTCTGCAGAAGGTCAGGGCTTTCAACGAAGATCCTCGAATCCATGGGCTGCTCGTCCAGCTTCCTCTTCCGGCACATATAGCGGAGCATAAGGTCATAGACGCGATCGACCCTCGAAAGGATGTCGATGGATTTCACCCGATCAACGTTGGGAAACTCGTGATCGGCGAGAAGTGCTTCAAACCGTGCACTCCTGCCGGCATTCAGGAACTTCTGATGCGGAGTGGGAACGATCCGTCAGGCAAGCATGTGGTCGTGGTAGGGCGTAGCAATATTGTCGGGAAGCCTATTGCCAACATCTTACTGCAGAAGCAGAAAGGGGCAAACGCTGTCGTGACGATCGCACACACGGGTGCACGTGATATTTCGGTCTTCACGAAGCGGGCGGATATCCTCATCGCTGCGATCGGCAAGCCTGAAGCGATCACCGGCGCAATGCTGAAGGAAGGTGTGGTGGTCATCGATGTCGGCTCGAACAGGGTCGACGATCCTGCTGCAAGAAAAGGATATCGTTTTGTCGGTGATGTACATTTTGAATCAGCATGCGCGGTGGCCGCGGCAATCACGCCGTCTCCCGGCGGCGTAGGGCCGATGACGATCGCGATGCTCCTCAGGAATACACTCCTGGCTGCCCAGGACTCTGTCGGGTAGTGTCCCGCGGCATTTCCAATGACTGAAGCGCAGAAATCGCCTCTGTTCAACTCATTGTTCTCTCTGTATGTGTCGCATCTGCTTCGGCGCCATTTCAACCGAATTCTCGTTCGGTTTCCGTCTCTTCCTCTTTCCGGCCCCCGCATCTACATCGCGAACCATAATACGTGGTGGGATGGTTTCTTTCTCTGCGCATTGAATGACCTCTATCTGCGTGATGAGTTGTATGTGATGATGAGGGAGGAACAATTCCTCAAGTTTCCTTTCTCCCGCAAGATCGGAGCCTTCAGCATCAATGCGGGCAGCATCAGTGATGTCAAGGCGGCATTTGAGTACAGCGTGCGGGTCCTTCAATCGTCATCGCGTGCGTCTTTGTGGATATTTCCATCCGGCAAGATTACGCCATATGGTTCGGATCCTGCCTACAAAGACGGGTTCGCCCGTATCGCTTCGAGCATCCAGGAAGCCACAATCGTACCGGTCGCCATCCGTGCCGAGTACATCGACGGGCAATATCCAGATGTTGTGATCCTTGGAGGCTCACCGATCCCTGTTGCAGGGAAGGGTGCGAGCGCCATCTTCAAAGAAGGGACAGATGCTCTTGACCATCTTCAGAGCACCCTGGAGGGTCTGATACAGAGGAAGGAACTGGCGGATTTCAAGATCCTCCTGTCCGGAAAATCATCGGCGAGTGACCGATACTCGAAATTCAAGCGAATGGTTTCGAACAGATGAGCTCAATTGACCTTCTGCATCGCGGGCGCCCTTTTGAACACGCTGGGAATGTTTCAATCGGTAATGCTTGCCGTGACTCCTTTGATTATGGTGTTCATCGGAGTGGCAGCAACTGTACTTACTTTCAGGCTCTCCCTGAGAACCGTAGGAGCCGTCATGGGCGTCTTGATCCTCACTTTCCTGTGTGAGGCAGCCGGAGTGAATTTCGGATTCCCGTTCGGGGACTACGCCTACACGAATCTGCTGGGACCGAAGGTCCTCGATGTCCCTCTCGTGATCCCGTTTGCCTGGCTGGCCATCTTGATCCCAAGTTGGGTCGCGGCAGATCGGATTCTGCGGTACAAAAATGTCATCGTCGCGTCGGTCGTCGTTACAGCCTTCGATGCTCTGCTGGAATTCGCGGCAGACTCTCTCGACCTGTGGCACTGGAGTGGAGGACTCCCCACCGAGTTGAATTACATCAGCTGGTTCGGCATTTCGTATCTCGCAATTTCGATTCTCAAAAACTATGCGACAGCAGAAAAAGAGTCCAGTCCTCTTGTTCCGCATCTTCTTTTTGCTCAACTCGCATATTTCTTCCTGTCTGACGTCGGGATGCGTTTTCTCTTTTCTCATTAGAACCTCTCTGAAAAACCCTGAAGAGTGGAGAATCCCAATCGAGATCAAAGAATAGCACGCTGATGACACTGATGTGACGAGATCTCCGCGGATAATCAATCTGTGACAATCTCGTGCCTCTTCTGCGTCACCTGTGTGCTAAACACTGAACTGGCATTTCATCAGCAAGGGAATTCCTGTGATGCGCCCGATTGCAGTCTGAACGGTTTGATCAGAGCTGTGACTACATCAAACGCTATGTGCGGAGCTGCGCAAGGTTCCGGCAAAGTTCATTCACGCGCCTCATTTGATGCCGCCGGTTCTGCAGAAGGAGATCGGTTGCATCGTTGGGCACGGTTATCCCGTGCCGATTGTGGATCACGTTGCGGCGTCGACGGAATACAAGCGTATCTTTCGGATGGTGAAATC
>JACVXU010000424.1 GCA_015661185.1 Bacteroidota bacterium | reverse complement strand
CATGAAAAAGATCATCCTCAGTGTTCTCGCAGCCCTGTGTGTGCTCTCCGGAGCGGTTGTGGCGCAGAAGCAGGCGCCTCCTGAAGGCGGCAAGCCGAAAGACTTCACGCTTCCGCAGAAGCAACAGTTCAAGCTCCCCAATGGAATGGAAGTAACGCTTGTTCCCTACGGCGCAATCCCAAAGGTTACGGTCACGGTCGTTGTGCGATCCGGCAACCTCAATGAAAAAGATTGGCCGACATTGCGGGCGACCTGATGAAAGAGGGGACGAAGTCAAGGTCCGCCGACCAGGTGGATCAGGAGGCGGCCGGCATGGGGGGCAATGTGAATATCGCTGTCGGACCGGACCTCTCCACTATCTCCGGTGACGTGCTTTCAGAGTTTGGCCCACAACTTATCCGACTGATGGGGGATATCGTAAGAAACCCGCTCTTTCCCGAATCGGAGCTTGCACGCATCAAGAAGGATGCGGTTCGTCAATTAAGCGTCAGCAAGGCGCAGCCGCAGAGTCTCGCCCTGGAAGAATTCCGCCGCATGATGTATCCGGGCCATCCGTACGGTCGTGTGTTCCCGACACAGGAGATGATTGAGAGATTTACTATTGCTGACGTTCGTCGGTTCTACAAGGACAACTTTGGCGCTCAGCGGACCAGCGTCTATATCGCTGGGAAGTTCGACGCAAAAGCGATGGAGGCCGCAGTCCGGCAAACGTTCGAAGGATGGGAAAAAGGGCCGGCTGTGTATACAAACATTCCGAAACCTGTAACGAAGAAATCGTTCGGCCTTGTTGAGCGTCCGGGGGCTCCACAATCGACGATCTACGTGGGACTTCCCGTTGTGAACCCGATCGACAAGGACTATGTGAAAATGGCGGTGACGAATTCACTCCTCGGCGGATCGTTCGCTTCCCGAATTACGAGCAATATCAGAGAGAAGAAGGGGTATACCTACTCACCATTCAGTCAGGTCTCCTCTCGATATCGCGATGCTTATTGGGTGGAAATTGCGGACGTCGGGACCGATGTCACCGGCCTGGCTCTGAAGGAGATCCTCTCCGAGGTCAAACATCTTGCGAGTGAACCACCGCCCGCAGACGAATTGAAAGGAATCCAGAACTACATCGGCGGCACATTCGTGCTTCAGAATTCGACCCGGCAGGGGATCATCGGCCAGCTCACAAACCTGAAGTTGCACGGCCTTCCTGATTCGTATCTGACGAACTATGTGAAGAACGTCTTCGCGGTAACGCCCGCCGACGTGCAGCAGATTACGCAGAAATACATCCGGCCGGACGACATGACGCTCGTGATCGTCGGTGACAAGAAGAAGGTGGAGGAACAGATCAAAGACTACGCGAGTCCGAAGCCTGAAGGGAAATAAGTCACAGAGAGAGCAGTGGAGTTGTTCATTGATCGAAACCCGTCGCTCTGTCTGACGGGTTTCGCTTTTTTGTTCCCGGCAGATGACCAAGAGTGAACTGGAAGCCACCGGAAGGTGAACAGATGACTTGCACGCCAATGCTGTTCTGCAAAAGCAAACCGCCCGACCAATTGGCCGGGCGGTTCTGTTCCAACTGCTCGTTGTGATGCTATCTTATCAGAATGAGCTTCTTCGTCGCGCTGAATGTGCCGGCCTGGATACGGTAGAAATACACGCCGCTTGTCAGTCCTTTTGCGTTGAACCTGATCGAGTGCCGTCCAGCATTCTGTTGATGATCGACCACAACTGCCACCTCACGTCCCAGCCTGTCATAGACAATCAAGCGCACTCTGGTCGCTTCGGGTAGATCATATACTATGGTCGTCGAGGGATTGAACGGATTCGGATAGGCATTTGACAACGCGTATTCCGTCGGAACCACCGTTGACTCCAGTGCCTCTGATTCCTCTGAAGTGCCCTCTGAATGTGAACCACCTGCAATGATGATCTCGATTGCTCCAGTCACGGAGTTGTACTTCTGTCCGTCATCGATGCACACGCTTCTTCCTCCCTGATCGTGCGGCACACACACGGCAACGCTGCCCGTGCATGTTCCACCGCGACCATCGGATGCGCTATACGTGATCACGTAGACCCGTCCATTGCCCGGTACACGAGGTGTACCCGAGCGCTCGGCGCGAACCTGTGCAATCGATGTTCCGACTCCCGCACCATCCGGTTCAGTATTGCCGTCACCAAGTGTGTTGAGCGGTTCGTCCTGCGTGATCTTGGTGATCGTAATCGTCACCGGGTCGCCATCAGGATCAGTAACACCCTGAATCGTGATGTCCACCATCTTGTGGTTCGGCGGCCAGAGTTGAGCAATGCTCGGCGTCGCTGAGCAGCTCGGCGAGCGGTTTACCGTTACCGTAAAGCTGCAGGTCGCCGTATTACCGGCTGGATCTGTGGCGGTATAGGTGACGGCCGTCGTGCCCGGCGGGAATGTTGCTCCGGGGGCGTAGTTGCTCGTCAACGTCGCGCTGCAATTGTCACTTGATGTTGGAGCAGTCCACGAGATAGTTGAACCGGTTTGATCGTAAGTGACAACTGCAAAGATGTTCTGCGGACAACCGTTGATTATTGGCGGCGTATTGTCGATCACCGTCACCGTCTGCGTGAGCGATGCACTGTTTCCGGCACCGTCTGTCGCCGTATAGGTTATCGTCGTTACACCGACTGGAAACACGTTGCCGGC
>JACVXU010000173.1 GCA_015661185.1 Bacteroidota bacterium | reverse complement strand
CTATCAGGAATGCCTTCGTGAGAATTCAACCCTCGCCTGTGTCGCAGCTCCGGGACACGCTTCTGCCTCGCCCGGATTCAGGGCGGTACAATTTTCCGATCTATACATACGTCCTCTCTCCTTTCACCCCTGTACGGGGACGAAGCTATCTGGTTTCCGCAAGTGCGCCCTCCCTGGGTACAGCCAGCGCTTCTGTGAGCGTCCCTGACAAAGGCACGGTGTATTATCCACCCACCACTACTCTGGCCCTTGACAATCCCACCAACTCCAAACCAGATGTGCTGCTCATGCTTTACCTACGTCTATCCTGGGCAGCCCAAGGATACATCTGTCGAATGTATCTGGATTATGAGTATCTCAAGGAGGGCGAATGGGTTGTCGGACGCGCAGAGGTTCCGGTTTCCTCTCGCAATGAGAAGGCGTTCTCTCTGGAGGGTGCCACTTATCCGTATCTACACCCCGTCCGCAGTTCGTTGATGCCACTGTCATCTTCAAAAATGGGTACTCTCGTGCAGTCATCGACGAACTGAATACACGGCACAAAGACACGAGGCTGATTTTTGATCGGTTGGTGATAGTACTGTTGCAGGCCGAGAGCAATCTCTACGACTACTACACGGCGGTTCGGGGATTCGGTGACCCGCATTCGATGAGGCTAGATGAGCCGGTGGCTTACAATGTTCGCGGCGGCGTTGGGCTCGTAGGCGCCTATACAATGGATTCTCTCGTTTACCTTCTACACGAAGGTTTCTATGGAAACCGGTGACGACGGCCTTCGGGTTCATTTGCGCTTCTGCTTGGTTAAGCGGATTTCACAAAAATCTGTATACACGCCATCCCCAGTACTGCGGTAACCACGTGACTCCGTTGGCGGTAATTGGGTGAATATCCGGCGACTAGAGCAGCATTTCGCGGTTTGAAGCAGCTGCAAAAACTGTGATCCAGCTGAGCGGGACGTCCCGCCTCTCAGGATCCCGCTCATGAGCGGGACTCCAAAGAGCGGAACAAAAAGCGCGCAGCCGACGTTGTTAAGAACAGGTGGCAATTACGCCGAAACCTGGATATCATCTCGCAGAGGGAACGGCTCAAACGGCGGACGCTGAAAGCCAGGAAACACTACAATCTATCACTCTCCCCCGCTCAAAGTACCGATATAACAAAACCCGATTTTTGCCTAATTGACTTTGACAACATACAACAGTAGCTTCGAGGCGAAGTATCTTCCAACTGTTCCTTGGGATTGGTCAAAGCATGCGTTGCCCACTACGGACATCGCTATCCCAAAGCGGTTGCCTGGTTGCAGGAATCGGTCGATGTTTTGTTCAGCTATTTTCATTTTCCTCGACAGCATTGAAAAAGTACTAAATCCATCATTGCTATTGAATCGTTGTCTCCGCTGTTAAGCTCCGTACCGATGCTGCTCGGAGAATTCCAAAACGAGAATCGGCTTTATTCTCAGTTTCCAAACTGTTGCTTACTCAACAACAACGATTGAAAAAGATCCACGGCTATACACTGGTTCCTCAAACAATTGAACTTGGTCAACCAACCAAGGACCCTAAACTCCGGATTGCTGCTTACTGTTTACACAACTATTGACTATGTCTCGATCTCACATGCAAAAACCCTTCGATTCATTTCAACCGACCATGAAAGGAGCCACTATGCGTGATTCTTACACAGTACGAGTGCTTCTTGGTTTCCTGCTGCTGGTCAGCGTGCTGGCTGTCCAGCCGCTCTCCGCCCAGGAAGCAAGAAAGACCTACACCATCACAGGCACCGTCGTTGATGCGAAGACCTCGGAGCCGTTGGTTGGAGCCAACATCACGATCAGGGGCACCACGCTCGGCGCTGCGTCAAAAACGGATGGCAAGTACTCCATCCTAGCGACCCTGCCTCGTGGCACCTATCGAGTTGCTCATTCATTCCTCGGTTACAGGACGAAGAACCAGGAGGTACAGCTGGGGGAAGCAGCAATTGTCGAGATGGGTCGTGTTGCCCTCGATGACGATCCGTTGCAGATCCAGGAAGTCGTTGTGACGGGCACGGGAACGGCAATGGAAAAGGAGCGGTTGGGAAACTCGATCGGGACGGTGACCAGAGCTTCGATTACCGATTCGCGTGCACCGACGGTTGATGCGGCCCTGATTGGCAAGATTACCGGGGCTCTTGTTCAGCAAAACTCCGGAACCCCCGGCGGCGGTGTCTCTGTTCGGCTGCGCGGAACCTCAACGATCTCAGGAAGCGCGGAGCCGCTCTACATCATCGACGGGACAATCGTCGACAACAGTTCGAACGAGATTGTCAACCTGGGTGGATATGTTGGAAACCGTATTGCCGATCTTAATCCCAACGATATCGACCGCATCGAGGTTGTAAAAGGTGCAGCTGCCGCAGCCCTGTATGGGTCTCGTGCCAACAACGGGGTAATTCAGATCTTCACCAAGCGCGGGCAACTCGGCACGCCGCGGGTCACGTTCCGTACGCAAGCCGGCACGAGCGAGATCCGAAAGACGTATGAAGTCAACATGTATCCCTTTGACCGGCCGCCGACTGATCCCCTGCGAAAAGCAGTCACGCGCCGCGACTATCAGAAGGACATTTTCCGAACAGGATACCAAAACGAGAACTACATTTCGCTTTCAGGCGGGTCTGAAGCCACAAAGTACTACATTGGCGGCACGTACGGCAATGAAACCGGCATCGTGCAGGCAACAAGTTATCAGAAAGTGAACTTTAGGGCCAACCTGGATCAGATCCTGGGCGATTGGCTCAAGCTCTCGGTTGGTGCAAACTACATTTACTCGTATGCGGATAGAGTGCCGAATGGAGGTATCGTCGGTGGTGAGGGTGTCATCACGAATTTTGCCTTCCAACCAAACTGGTTCGACTTGAGCCCGAACGCGGAAGGGAAATATCCAACCCCACCAAATGCCGGGTTTGCGAACGAACTTGAAGTTATGGATAGGTGGAAAAACCCGGACAGGGTCAATCGCTTCATCGGTGGGCTACAGTTGACCGGTACGCCCCTTTCGAACCTCAGCATGGAGTACAGGGTTGGGCTTGATCAGTATCGGGAGAACGCCAACCGGCAGATGCCCATCGGTTCGTCTGCGGGCTACTTGACGGGATTCTCGCAGCAGGCGACTCAAGACGTCCTGCTCGTGAACAACGACATCACGGCTACCCATACGATGTCGATGTCAGACTTTGGATTCACGACGGTCGCGGGCTTCAGCCATCAGTACTATGAGGGAACGAACATCACGGCTTCGGTGCGCGATCTCATTCCGGTTGCCACGATCCTGAGCTCCGGTGCGACAGCGCTCGCATCCGAGTTTCGTGAAAAGCGGGTTATCTACGGTTCCTTTGTCCAGGAGACGATCGGATTTCAGGAGAAGATATTCCTGACGGGCGGCATCAGAGTGGATGGGGCTTCGACCTTTAGTGCGGACGATCGCTTCCAGATGTTCCCGAAAGCGAGCCTGTCGTATATTCTCTCCAATGAGAGCTTCTGGAAAGAAAACGTTGGCAGCATCGTCAATCGGTTTAAGTTCAGGACTGCGTGGGGCCAATCAGGTGGTCAGCCAGCCGGTACGTACGATCGGTTCTCAGTGTACGTGCAGCAGAGCAACAGCAACAGGCCCGGCCTGGTCAACGCCGTGCTTCTGGGCAATCAGAAGCTGAAGCCAGAGCGCATGACGGAAATTGAGGTAGGTGGTGACATCGGCCTGTTCGAGGATCTGGTGAGTATTGAGGCGACATACTATCAGAAGAAAGTCTCTGACCTTCTGCTCCAGCGGACGCTTGCGCCATCGACGGGATTCTCGGGCATCCTCGATAACGTCGGCGAGTTGGACAACAAAGGGTATGAATTGATGGTCAAAGGCGTGGTGTGGAACAGCGACCAATTTCAATGGTTGAGCACATTGACGATCTCGCATAACCAGAACAAAGTCACAAAACTGAATGGACCCGCCTTTGCCGCTGCAAACAGCTTCGGCATTGGCCGCGTTGCTGAGGGCGAGCCGCTTGGATTCTTCTATGGCCCGAAGTATCAACGCAACACGGATGGCTCAATAAAATATGATACGCTTGGACGGCCGCTACGTGATCCCGTCGCACAGAAAATTGGCGACCCGAATCCGTCGCTAGTTCTCGCGTTCGTCAACAATTTTGAGATCTTCAGGAACCTGACTGTTCACGTTCAGTTTGATGGAATATTCGGTCAGGATGTATTCAACTTTACCCGCCGTATCCTTGAGACGCCGGCATTCGGCAACGGCAAGGAATACGAGAAGGAGCTGAGCGGGCAGGTTGCGGTAGGCTATTTCAACAGCCGTAGAACAATTTTTGAGGAGTATGTTGAAGACGGTTCGTTTGTGAAGTTGCGTGAATTCTCGGTTAGTTACCGGCTTGACCAGGATTTCTTTAAATCTCTTGGAATGCGGAGTCTCGAAGTTACCCTGACAGGCCGCAACCTGTTGTCATTCGACAACTACCAGGGCTACGATCCCGAGGTCAATGCGGCGTCGCAGAGTACGCTCGTTCGCGGATTCGACTGGTCGACGACCCCGCTCCCGCGATCATGGATTCTCAGTCTGACCTTCAACCTGTAACCGCGCTCACGCGTGTATGATCACTTCAGACATTCAAGAAAAGGACTTTGCTATGAAAGCCAAAACTTTACTGATAGCAATGGGCTGTGCGGCTGTCGTGGCCGTCTCGGGTTGCTCGTTGGACCAGCTCAACCCGAATGCGCCCACAGATGCACAGGTTTTCTCTACGCCCGAGGGCATCAGGGCGATCGCTGTTGGCATGCAGGCGCAATACGGTGAGGGGGTCAATGAGAACATGGAGGTATCGAACTTCTTAGCCAGGCAGTTTGCGACAATGCCCGCTTCGGTTCTTGGGCTCCGCGAACTGGAAACGGGAGGAAGCGACGTTCAGTCCTTTAATGGTACAGTCAACAGTATGTGGAGTACCCATTTCCGCACCATTAAATCGGCCGAGGACCTCATCAATAATGTGCCCAAGACGTCGCTCTCACCAGGGACAAGAAGTGGCATTCTTGCGCTTGCACGTCTCTTCAAGGCAATGTCGCTCGGCGAACTGATCGAATGTTACGAGAAGGTGCCTATCGACGTCACAACCAGTACAGCACCGGTGTTTGCCGACCGCGCAACGGTCCTCAATCAGGTGATCTCCCTTCTCGAGGCCGCGAAAACCGAATATGAATCTCAACCCGCCTCAGCCTATGCCGATTTCAACAGCACCATTCTGGGAATCGGCTTCGACCTGCCAAACACTGTTCAGGCGATGATTGCCCGCTATGCCCTCGTCAAGGGAGACTATGCAAAAGCTCTCACGGCTGCAAATGCTGTTGATTTGACAAAAACATCGAGCATGTACTACAATAGCTCGACAGCGCGAAACCCAATCTACCTTATTGCCATTCAGCTTGTATATTACAAACCCGCCAGAAGCTTCCGGCTGAACGCAGAATCTGGAGATGGCAGAGTGGCCTATTGGGTCAGCCCTTCCACCGCAACGTCATTCCTTGGTACCCCGGTCGACGATTTCAACCAGTTCAAGACAGACAACGCGAAATACTACGTCTATCTTCCGGGTGAGATGAGCCTGATCAAAGCCGAGGCCTATGCCCGCCAGAACGATTTGTCGGGCGCGCTGACAGAGGTGAACCGGGTTCGCACCAAGACGGCGGACGTGGCTGGCGTCGGAGCAGCCCTGCTCGCGAAAACCGCTGCGCAAGTATCAACGCAGCAAGCGATGCTTGATGAAATCTATAACCAGCGACTGTATGAGCTCTTCATGCTTGGAACACGGCTGGGCGATACAAGGCGATTCAACAAACAAGCTGCGGATCTTGCGATTCCGAAGGCGCAGTGGAGCCGGACCCGCAACTGGTTTCCGTATCCCGATACAGAGCGATTGTCAAACCCCAACACACCACCCGATCCATCGCTCTAGCACGTTGCAAAACATACGCAATTCCTGGTCGTAACTGAGTCCGTGCGATGGCCTTCAGGGTCTTTGCCGGACTCTTTTTTTGTCTCGTTGCTCATTGAATAGAGGAAGGGAAAAAGCCATGAAGAGGACTCTTTCTGAGATCGGAATCGTCTTCGTTATTGCCTTCTCTGCTGTTACCATTCAAGCCCAGACGAAAACCGAGCACTTGTTCTACTACGTCAACAGTGAGCCGTGTTTCGAGGCCTTAAGCAAGAACATCGACAAGATCAGCATCGTTGCTCCCGGAGCGTTCTCTGTTGACGAAGACGGAATCGTCTGGGGAACAGTCGATTCACGGGTCATCGAGCTCGCCCGGGCCCATACTGTCGGTGTCATGCCGTTGATTGTTAACCCTGGTTTTGATCAACCCATGCTTCACCGACTGCTGGTGAATCCTCAGGCCAGGTCACGGTGCATCGCCACATTGGTGGATCTCTGTGTACGGGACAAGTTCCTCGGCATTCAATTTGATTTCGAGAATCTGAACATGAAAGACCGGGACGCTTTCACGAAGTTCTATCAGGAAACCGCCGAGGCGTTGCATGCGAGGGGCTTCAAGCTGAGCATCGCCGTTGTTCACAGGACCGAGGAATATCCCGGACCAACGTCCTACCACAAGTGGTTGTTTGAGAACTGGCGGGCCGGGTACGATCTGGCTGAGTTGGCGAAAGCGGGTGATTTCATTTCAGTGATGTCGTACTCTCAGCACACACGCCGGACGACTCCCGGTCCAGACGCGGGTCTGCCATGGGTAAGGCAGATCGTGGAGTATTTTTTGAAGTTTATGCCTCCGGAGAAGCTTTCGCTGGGGGTTTCGCTGGGGTCCATGCATTGGTACACCGCGCTCGACACAGCCCGGTATGTTGCGAATGCACGCTCGTGGAGCGATGCCATCGGCTACGGTCGCGCTATGGGGATTCTCAAGAGCCATAGAGCCAAGCTTCAATGGAACGACGAGCAGAAAGTGTCATATGCCGTGTTTGACAACGGTGGGCTCTTCGAATACATCTCTGTGGAGGATGCACAAAGCCTCAAAGCGAAATACGAATTCCTGAAGCAATTCAAGCTTCGGGGGTTCTCTGCTTGGGTTCTGGGGGCTGAAGATCCGTCAATGTGGAATGTCCTGCCAAAAGTGGCTCGGTGACATTCGCCTTGGAAAGGAATTCGAGGTTGCCGGACTCTCCGTTTCCGCCTTGCTCGATGTCAGCAACCTCTTCAATTTCAACTAAGGTCGCTCGGGTTCTGACCGATCACTGCGCCCGGACAGACCACTCCATTATCGCATCGAGGTGATAATGACAAAACTCTCGACTCTTCAAAAGAAACGATCTGGTCCGTGTCAACGGAAGTGGCACGTCAACACGCCCTACGCAGCTTGCTTTCGACAGCTATCAGTACCCGCCTGAGCTCCGCGCCCTTATTCTCGAGAATTCGCTTCCGGGCAAAGGGAGCGTCGACCTTATTTGCGAGCTCAACGTCCTCGTTGCTCACTTCTTCGCCGATGCCGTGAAGAAGATTGCCCGCAAAGCCCGAGTGGCGCTCTCGGAGATCGACCTCATTGGCTCGCATGGGCAGACAGTCCACCATCTCCCTGTCCCAAAGAAATCATTCGGAAAGCTCATTCGTTCCGGTCTCCAGATCGGCGATCCGTCGACGATCGCGAAACTCACCGGCATCACGACGATCGGCGATTTTCGGATGGCTGACATGGCCGTCGGAGGTCAGGGCGCACCCCTTGTCCCGTATTTTGACTACGTGATGTTCCGCTCTAAAACCAAAAATCGTATTGCCCTGAACCTCGGCGGGATTGCGAATTTCACTGCGCTGCCAAAGAAATGCACGTCAACAGATGTGCTCGCGTTCGACACCGGTCCTGCGAATATGGTCATCGATGCCCTGATGATGAAATTCTATGGTCAGCAATATGATTCAGAGGGCCAGGTCGCACTGAAAGGCTCAATAGTCCCTGAACTATTATCCGATCTGATGACCATGCCGTACTTTGCGATGCGTCCTCCGAAGTCAACGGGGAGGGAGCTCTTCGGGGCGATGTTGTTGCCGCGAATAGGCGAATATGAGGGGAAGTTGAGTAGAGAGGACATCATCGCGACAGTCACCCGATGGACTCCTGTTTCGGTCTTCGACCAATACAAGCGCTTCATCGCGAAGGGAATGAAGGCGGAAGAAGTCATTGTGAGCGGCGGTGGAGCACACAACAAGGCAATCATGGGTGCCTTGCAGGAGTATTTCAAGCCCGCACCTGTCAAGAGGATTGAGTCTGTTGGTTTCTCCGTCGATGCAAAAGAGGCGATCTGTTTCGCCATCCTGGCAAACGAAACGATCTCCGAACATCCGTCAAATGTTCCCACCGTGACCGGCGCAAAGCGGCCTGTTGTGCTAGGGAAGATCTGTTTGTAGGTCTCGCAATCAGCGTGATTTGATGAAGAAAGCACCGCCGAGCGTGGGGGTGCTTTTTTTGTGGCTCTTCATCCTGCGTTCCGCTCCCATCTTTTTTGCCAAGGCAAATTCTTTGCGTCTGACCTCGTGATTGAGCTCATTGGGCGGCTCGTTCAACTCTTATCTGGCTAGAATGAGAATTCAAGCGATTTTTCAAAGGCTGCAACTGGCGTGAGTAGGCGGCCCCCGTGCTTCGACTCACTGCGCTCGCTCAGCACAGGCTACGCCGGAAATGCCGATCGACCAATGTTGATCGGCGTTTTCTATTCATGAACGGTTGCAGGTTCATACCCCCCCGCTACTAAGTTCCGCACGTCAATGCGATCCGAGTGCAGACCTTCCAGGAGTTCTTGGAGACGTCGAT
>JACVXU010000172.1 GCA_015661185.1 Bacteroidota bacterium | reverse complement strand
CTCCCGATGGGCGCGGGCAACTTTCTTCCGGACGTCATCAGGTGATAAGAATTCTGTCGGCCTTGTATGCAGCGTCATCACCTTCTTCGCGCCGGCAGCAAACTGAACACGCGCCGCTACACCAAGACTTTGTTGAAAATACTCAAGGTCGCGCGACCGCAGCGAATACGAAATAGAGGCACGCCCCTCATCATTCACCGTCACCCGGCCGCTCGAATCGATTTCCTTCACCAGGATGATGGTGGCACCGATGTGCGGATATGCGTGCATTATCTCACGGTGAAATGCCCCGAAGCCGGGAAGTGCGAGGCCGGCAAGTGTCGGGTAGATCGGCACAGCCTCAAGCCAAAATCCCCCGACGTCCCCGTTTTTGTTCAGGAATTCATCGCACATCGCCAATTGCGGAATACCTCCCGCACCGTAGACGATTGAATCGAACAGGCCTAGCATTGCAGAGGTCAGATGAAACGTGAGATTTCTTCCAACTGCACCGCTGGAATTCGCAAGGTTTGACTTCAGAAGAAGAACCGGAGAGTTGATCGCTGACGCAGAGACGATGATGCGTTCCGCCACGGCTTCAAAGATGAGCTACTCCTTCGGGGAGAAGAACAACAGCTCGTTTGGGACTTGATCCTGGTTATTCGCGAGGAGAATCTCCGACGGAAGGAGCTTTGCCACCGAGAGAAAGACGACTCCCGAGAGTGTCTCCTTTAGAAATTTCCGATGAGATGTGGTTTCGCTACTCATCGTACCTGAGAACTATCATGCCCCCACGAAAGAATCTAGCCGGTTGTTGAGATTCCAGTTTCGAAGACTAAGATGAACCGCCCCCGAACCAAAATCGTTCGGGGCAAGCAAGACCGCCAAATGCTTGAGGTTTTGTAGAAGCAGGAAACCTGAACGATTTCTTTGCGGTCCTTTGCGCCCTTACTTGCCCCGAATTCTTTCTTTCGGGGGCGGTTCGTTTTCCAACATCCTGCCAAGAAAATCAATACGTCAGCAGCCCAAGATACCTGAGCACGCCACGCATCAACGTTGTGCGAGCACCGGAATCAACAACCGTTTCAAATGGAAATCCCATTACAACCAGTCCATAGCTTTTCCGGTAGCCAATTCCCGCACCAAACCCGTTTTCATCATACCGCAGGATTTGCTCACTGCCAGTCCTTGGCACGATTGCGTCCGGCGATTCGACGCTGTAGACGCGCCGGTTCAGCTCGACATTGAACGTGAACGGTTTGTCTTTCGGGAAGATGGATGAGTTTGTAGAGTACACTGCACCGGAACGACTCGCATGCCCCACCGACCAGTCAAAGTGCAATACTTGCCAGGCAAACCTGATGCTTGCGCTGTCTTCCTTCGCATGCGAGAACAGGTCCGTGCCAATGTACGCCCCCGAGAGAAAAAGATTTCCCCCGTTCTCACAGTAGCTCTGGAGAACAGCCTGCATGCGGGGCGGGAAGGTTCTGAACTGTATGCCGTTCAATGAATCTCCAATTGCTTTCGGCCAGCGAGTTTCTTTTTCCTTACCGAGGATGAGGTCCACGAACCTGTAGTCATTGAGATTGATCAGTGAATCCATCACGGCTTCGCTGCTGGCCGAGCAGAAGGAGAGCCCGCATGCCTTGATTGCCTGACCATGAATGTACGGGTAGTCGAACGAATTTCCAGCGACCACCTTCCCCTCGTTGTCTGAAGAACTTGCGCCGTGTCCGGGGCCATCATTCGAACGATAAGCAGATGACCGATCGAAATCGAATTGCTCCCCTGTGAACCCAAGCTCGTAATGGTCCGGCACACCGCGGTCGAGAGAAGAGAGGAATCCCTCAAGCTGACCTGTTTTGGTAATCCCGGGTCCCGCCACCCGGTGGAAACCGTTGACCACAAGCACAGGTTTTTCTCCATCGGGTTGAAGGCACACAGCAAGAACTTCAGATGGAAAGCTTTCACCGCCATCGTTGGCGGCTGTTACTTTGAAACTGTAGATGATTCCAGCCCTCAGGTGCCTGATAACCGCGAAGGGCGTGTCGACAAGAACGCCATTGTCAAATCCACCGTCATCGAGTCTTGTATAAACAAGATAGCGGTCCGGCACGGCTGTTGGCTCGAGGGAATCGGGACGCGGTTTCCATTTCAACAATACGCTCCCGCTCGCATCAAGCTCTGCTGAAAAGTGCGTAACAGCTAGCGGCTCAACCACATACGGTGCACTATGCTCAGTTGCGAGGAATCGAAGCATTCCCTTGTAGATAGACCGGGCCACATCGAACCGGAACCGGGGATCAAGCACAAACTTCATGTCGAGGAAATTCTGGTGTGACAGCAACTCAAGCAACATCGACGGCATATTCGGTCGCACGGCTTCGGCATAGCCTGAGTTGAGGAGCTGCCGACGCTGCCAGGCTGGATCGTACTTCGCGCGAACATCGTTCACAATTTGTGTCTGCACAAGGTCGGCAAGATCGCGGTTCGCGAGCCTGGAGACGCTGTCCGGGAAAACGGTACCCTTTCTTGCGTCCAGGATACTATAGATGGAGAGCGTGCCGATCGTAGTGTCATTGCTCGTGATTCCGGCGTCGGTGTGAAATGCCATGGAGAGGTCGATCGGGATGCCGAGTCCCTTTTCATCCCGGTTCTTGTTCGGACCGTATGGCGCGCCAGTGAGATAATTGAGATATTCGGGGCGACTCTGATAATCATCCCGGTAATCGTCCCTGTCATTGCTGAAATTGTAGACGAGGGTGTCGGGCATTCCCGCAAACTGAAGGTAGTAGCGGCTTCCTTCGACGTATTTCAACCGGCCGCTTGCTCTCCCGTTTCGTGCTATGATGCCCATTCCCCCGCCGAATCGCACACCGTCTGCCGAAACGACCCCGCCCGGTCCATTACTCTCGTTGGTAAGTGTAACACTTCCCGACTCGCGATTTTTGTCGGCGGAGAATTTGAACGACCCAAGATAGATCCACGTTCCGCCACCGATTTGCTGATTCACGACAAACTCTGTTTGTCCGCCGAGATGACGAACCGTATAGTGTGCGTCTTCTATGCTGCTGTCAGATGAGTTGTAGGAAATGTACACCGCGTACTCGCCGGTCTCCGGAATCTCCGGCACCCACGAAGCTCCGGCAGTCCCGACCGTATCCGAACGAACAATCCGAAATGATCCCTGCATGAAAGGGTTTGCGCCAGTGCCATACGGCGGTACACCAACGGCAAACCCGGGACCCAGTCCGTCTTCCCAACGCAAGCTGAGCGAGGAGGTTTCCGAGTAACCCGACGTGGGGGAATCATTATCCACCATCGCTTCGTTTTCCTGGAAATCGCGCTCACGCGGCACGAACACATTTGCTCCTGCATTCTCCAGCATCGGTACCAAATACGGAAGAACGAACGATGTAGGGATGAGATCTTCTACCATCAGGAAGAGTCGGGGACGCTGCCACTCCCAACGATCGAGGTCACGATTGTAGTACCAACCGTGGCTGTTCCAGAGACCGATGTTGCGGTTCAGGAGTCCCTTCGCCGGTACGAACGGTTTGCTTGTGTTCTTCACGACAGGAGGCGGCCGCCTGGTGGCGACAAGGGGTAAT
This sequence comes from Bacteroidota bacterium, assembly GCA_015661185.1. Taxonomy (GTDB): domain Bacteria; phylum Bacteroidota; class Ignavibacteria; order UBA10030; family UBA10030; genus UBA9647. The sequence continues at coordinate 4,915 of JACVXU010000172.1, read as the reverse complement.
CTCGATTTATCGTACTGCGACGAATCCGTCCGGAAGTAATTCGGCACTAGCTGCTCGATTGGTTGTCGGAGTGTTAAAATTGAGAATGAAAAATCGTCGAAGGTATCTGCAAAATACGACCGAACCTGTCGGTAGACTTCGAGCACATTGTCGTTACGGTATGGAATCGTGGAAAATGCGTCACTAAAATGAACTTCTACCAGCTTCTTCGTTGAATCGACTTTAATTGAATCGATACGTGTGCGCGGAGGAAGATGAAAAGGGACTTCCTTTGCCAGGACGTCGGCCCTAAATTCGGAAATTTTCTCGGCGGCACTCGGCCGATAGAGGCCCACGGTGCGCAGCAGAGCGCAACCTGAGAGAAAAAAAGAAGCGAACACTGAAAGGACGAGAGAGAATTTGAGAGTCTTCAAGGTGCGTCAGCGGTTTGCGTTCATTGGAATGTGTGGGAAGATAATGAGAAGACTTTCTGGATGCATGTGTGAAATGAAAAGGAGCTCCGCCGACAACCCGGCTCCGGAAGGGGATGGTACTCAACGCGTACGGGCGGCCAGAAACTGGCGATAGAACCTGAGGCTTCCGATCAATAGAGTGCCGCCCATGGCGGTGTAGGGAATGGAGAGATAGTACATCGGGAGTGCTGAGTTCCGGAGGGTGAAGCCGATCATGATCATCAGTGCAATCATGATGTAGCCGTGCCAGGCGGTGAATGCAAAAAGACATGCCCGTTCTGGCAGCAGTTCAATCCGATCGATGTTCTTCTGCACCACCTGAACAGACCTCGACGTATTGATGGTGGTCCGGGAACCGCACGGGCTCACAGCAAAATATAGCCGACAATAGGGCCAGAACCAACACGCCGGCGTGACAATCTGATACCGACTTCGGTGTAAAGCATTTATGATAAAGCACTTGCGCCTCCAGACACGGAGAGTTCTCAATCATAAGATTCAACTAGGAATCGATACGGAATTTGCATATCTTGTAATACCAAATAACAGTACACCGTCTATTCTCTTTCGGGAGAGCTCATTCGGCACTTTTTGTGCAGGATGGGTACGCCTCCAGAATCTCCTGCTTCAAGGATCTCGCCTACAAGCCTGAACCCGAAAAGCGGAACAGCTGACGAACCGCACGAAACCTTCCAAGGTCGAAACGCCGTTAATCAGATGAGGCTCCCGAGTTGTCACTCGGGTAGCGATGAGTGGTAATCAAGTCCGTATGTTCGGCGTACACCTTGCCCGACGGTTGAGTCGGGTTGTAAAAAACACAAGAAAGGACGCGTTCCATGGAAAAAGGAACAGTCAAATGGTTCAACGCAGCTAAGGGTTTCGGCTTTATTTCACGTGCCGGTGGCGAAGATGTGTTCGTTCACTTCAAGGCGATCACAAGCGCCGGGTACAAGAGCTTGAACGAAGGTGACACGGTTGAGTTCGAAGTCGAGAAGGGCCCCAAGGGCCTTCAGGCGTCGAATGTCTCCGTTGTTTAATCGGAACTTCGAAACTCCAAGAAAAACCCCGCTCACAAGGCGGGGTTTTTTGTTTCTGTGCGTTCCGGGGAGTGATCGATTGCTGGATCCAGGCCCTCGGGACAACCTGTTCTCCGTCGATGAATCCATTGTGCAGGTACAGTTGTCCGAACCGCGCCAGATCCCGCGGTGTCAATCGCATCCCGGTGCCGCCAAGATGGACACCCTGCGGATCAGTCGCCCATGAGCGAATCGAAATCCTGAGGGGTCCAAACAGGTTCGTCTCGGCAAATTTATACGTCGTTGAGCCTGAAACGCGGACAAGAATCCTTGAGCTGCCTGAGTGGACATCGGCCATGGATTAAGACTGACGGAAGCCGGAATTCTGCGAGGACGGACCTCTTCCTCCAACGTCATGAAGACGACACCCGGAGATCCAGACAGCGAGCGTGGTCACCAGTACTAGCGTGACAACCTGACGGGGTTCCTCAGCCAACCCGCAGATGGGTGAACATATGTTCCCAAGTGCCACTTCCTCCGAAGGAGTCCTTCGGACAAAAAGGAATATTGTGTTTTGACTTCGGCTTTACCAATGGAAGCAGGCACTAGCAAGGCGTGTACGAAAAAAATCGACAACGTTGCCGGTTAGTAGCGACGACCGCCGCCACCGCCTTTGTAACCGCCACGACCACCACTACCGCCGCCGAATCCTCCACGCGAAGATTTTTCCGGGCGAGGTCTGGCTTCATTCACGTCCATTGACCGACCCATGAATTCTTTCCCGTGCAATCCTGCAATCGCAGCTTCTGCTTCCGCCTTCACTGCCATCTCCACAAATCCGAAACCTTTGGACACGTTATTCGAACGATCCTTGATGATGCTCACTGAATCGAGGGCTCCAAAAACTTGAAACGCCGCCCGCAAGTCATCTTCTGTGACATCTCGCGACAAGTTGCCTACGTAGAGCTTCATACGTACCTCGCTAAGTAATGAGAAATATGAGACGGTTGTACCCCCCGCGGCGGCGAGCCATGCGACGATAGATATCGTCGGAGGTAGGCAATCGTGGTAGGCAAAGTGCAACGTATTGAGGTCGAGCCATCATCAGAGTGTACGGCATCTGCCCGATGTTTGGTCGGTTCGGCGGCTTTCCCACAATCAACATAACAGAAATAATGATGGTATCCAAATCCAGGCTCATTCCCAACGCTGGGAAAGCCCTGGGGTCAAGCGTTAATACCCCTGGAGTCAAGGGTCGACGCTGGCACAATGGGCTTGCCTCCCTGCATCACAAGCACGTGCTCTCTTGTTATTCTTGCTTATCTTCATATAGCTTTGAATCAACGGTTTTTCGAGCCAACCAGAAGTCACAATGATCGCTGAGCGGCGCAAGAGAATCCTGATCACTACAGCGCTTCGGAGTGAATCGGACTCTTTTGCTGCCGCGGCGTACGGTGCAAACGAACTCATCTGGCAAAGAGACTTCGTTATCATCTAGGCTCGCCGTTCAAGATGTAGTCTACGCTTAAATCGATACATACGATACGTATTGAAACAGACGAGCGCCGGCGTGTATGCCAGGGCTCGTGTGCAAGAATGCAGTACACACATACCAGCTTACGATTTCGCCTTCTTTGCATCCTTCGATGACACCGGTTTCATTTTCGCTTTCACGTCCTTCGCAGTGACATCCATGTTGTGAGATTTCTTTGCATGGGCGATGACGATATCGGTCAGTTCTTGCTCGTCATGGCTCTACACCTTGAACCCACACTGAGGATCGCACGCAACCGATTTGACCTCCATCATCTCTTTCTTTGCTTCCTTTTTCGCCTCCTGTGCCGAAGCGACAGTGGCAAGAGATACCATCAGAGCAACAACAAGTGTTGCCAGAAGAATCTTGGTCATCATGGAATACCTCCAAGATTTAGTGAAGTGAATGAACCGTGGGTTTAGAATATTTGGCAATCATGCGGGAGAAGAGTTCGCGTACGCTCGAGGCTGGTCTTCCTTCCCAATGGCCCCCGATACCCCATTGTCCATCTAACCCTCAGGCCAAGAACTGGGTTCCCTCCACGCAAGAGGAGAATCAGTTGTGTGTCTCTTCTTGCATCCTTTTCCGTTTGTCCCTACATTCTTCCAAGTCCAAGCGAATCAATGATCTAGCGATTGCCCGGGGCAGCATGAAACCTCGGATGAGGCTGATTTCGCGGAAACGTCCCGGAGGAGGGTCATGCGACATTTCACACTGAAATTATCGGTTCTGTTTTTCGCTTGTTTGTGCGTCGTGCTGGGCGGTGCAAAGCAAGGGAGTCTTGCAGGCAAACGTCTCCCGCTCGACGGGGTGCCGGGTGTGGTGATGAAGGACCGCAACAACAGCCACTATCTCCCGGGCCGCGTGATCCTCAAACTTATGCCGCGAACATTGACATCCCTCTCGAAGTCTGTCTTTGGTATTGGGTCTGTTGACCGTGTGCTTTCACGCGCGATGGGAGTCGCAAACGCTCAAATGTTTCCAGCCGCCCTGGCTGCACAGAAGCCCGGCGATGTCGACCTCTCCTTGCTCTACACCGTGGCCTACTCTTCTCCAAACGATCCGTTCACCATCGCAGAAGAGCTTTCCAAGCTACCCGAGGTGCAGTATGCCGAGCCATGGTTCATCTATCCTCTCGCTCAACAGTTATCGACACCGAACGATTCGCTCTACAACCTCCAGTGGTCTCTTCAACAAGTGAACGCCCCTGGCGCGTGGGCTCTCACGGAAGGCGATTCGACCGTGGTCATCGCCATTGTCGATAGCGGTGTTGAATGGGCCCACCCGGATCTTGCAGCGAACATCTGGACCAATCCCGGTGAAAGCGGGACTGATGCGAAGGGTAACAACAAACGGTCGAACGGCGTCGATGATGACGGAAATGGCTTCATCGATGATTGGCATGGTTGGGATCTTGTCGGATCGAACTATGAATCATTTGTGCCCGGCGGAACAAAAGGAGATAACAATCCGGCTCCCACGGGCAACAACAATGACCATGGAACACACGTCGCGGGCATTGCCGCAGCGGCGTCAAATAATAGAATCGGCGTCGCATCGCTGGCGAATAGATGCAAAATCCTCCCTGTCAAGTGCACAGCTGACAATGACACGCGCGGGAGCGGCAGCGCCTACATTCTCTCGGGATATACTGGAATCGTCTATGCAGCGACCATGGGAGCCGCTGTGATCAACTGCAGCTGGGGCGGCGAAGGGGGATCGCAGGTGGAGCAGGATCTCATCAATTTCGCCACGCAACGCGGGTCAATCGTCGTTGCGGCAGCAGGCAATAACTCCTCTGACGCATTCTTCTCCCCCGGCTCCTACAAAAATGTCCTGAGCGTCGCGGCCACGGACCAGAGCGACAGGCGCGCATCGTTTTCGAATTATGGGGATCATGTCGATGTTTCGGC
>JACVXU010000023.1:22891-23785 GCA_015661185.1 Bacteroidota bacterium | reverse complement strand
GAAGATTGAATTATAGAGCAACCGCGGATCGCGCTGGATGTACTCTCCTGTCAGGCTCAATGGCTCGAGCGCTTTGACGTTCAGGGAGCCGAACGGCTTCACCCGCGTGAAGAGCTGCATCCGGGAGTTTTTCTCCGAAAGGAGATCATAATCATACCGGCCATATCCCGAAATGACGTCGTTGTATTCGAGATTGACATCGCCGCTGATGTATTCTTCAGCTGCCGCCGAGGGCTTGATCTCGATCGGGTACGGATTGAAGAGCGAATCTCGGCGGATGCCGATGTATGTCTCGGGCCTGAGATGCTTCTGCATATAGCTCACCGAGATCTGGGCAAAGTCGGCGGGCGAGGCAACCATTTGGCCGCCTGTCATGTAGTTGTCGCCGGCATTGCTGATCAATGCCATCTTATAGCGCTCCGACGGGAGCGCGCCGTAGTATCCGACAACTTTGAGTCGGGAATCGAGGAACTTGAGCGCGGCAAGCCCTCCATCGATTGTCCCGGTGCCCACACCGGCGAAAACCGCTTGTCGTCCTAGGCTCACATCCGCAAGCTGTCCGATATTCGAGGCTTTGAAATAGAGGTTATAGACTCTCAGGATCCCCTCATTCTTGACAGGGCCGGCAAAATCATTGAAGCCCTGAAGGTAGGTATTGAACGAGAGCTTTTCACCGGCGATGGAAAGCTGGATCGTCTGATACCCGAAAAGGTGCTGCGAAGACGTTCCAATCGTGTCCTGTCGCTCCCAGGCATATGCGGAGGTGACAAACCGGGCCTGCAACCGTTGTGCAAAAGCACCTGAGACCGAAAGGAAGATGAGACAGGCGACAACCAAGAGTTTCTTCATAATCGCTCTAAAGAGTATAGTTGATCAAAACAACGTTTCTAGTTC
>JACVXU010000023.1:0-22864 GCA_015661185.1 Bacteroidota bacterium | reverse complement strand
AACAACGTCCTTGGAGTTAATTCATGCAATACATTCGTACTGAAAACGAACGTTTGCCCGCTGGTCACCGATTGTTCGAAGCCATGAACCACGGTCCGATGAACTCCGTGATCAGCACCAAAATCCAGATCCGTCCGGAAGACAAATTGTAGTCGCTTAGAATCGCTCTCCAGGGTATTTCAAGAACATAGTGCTCAAAGACTAAGTCGACACTCAAGGTCAGTACCGCCCACAGGGATCCTATCAGGAACAAATCGCTGTTGGCGTAGTCTTTCAGCAGCCTGTTCACCAACACGGATGAGGAGAGGAGAACGACAATCATCAACATCAGGACGCTCAGCACGTGTGCAGTATATTCTCCTATCCTCGGCACGAGAAACAGACTCCGGAACATGCCGTTCATTGATGCAGCAACTGCAACGAACAACCACACTTCGAAGGATTTCTGGACCATGGCTCTATCCATAGAAGCTTCCCTCTTACGGCATCGGAAGGAAGGAACGACGCTGCGCGGCGAGCGCAGCGCCGCCCTATGGTTTTCAGCAGCTCAGGTACAACGGAACAGAATCGGATTACACCTTTGGCACAGCATGCTTAATCTTTCCCCACATCTCCTCAAATTTGAACTCTTTGTACGCCGGACTCTTTTCGTTGTGGCAGCTCCTACAGAACTTTTCAATTTCCACGTTGTCCTTGTAGACCAGCAATCCCGCAGCAGCAGACTTCGCCTTGTCCTTCATCACTGTCATGTTCTTGTACTGAGAGCCGGGGCCGTGACAGGATTCACATTGGACCCCTTCCTTGATGTCGAACCCTTTCTCAAATAGACTCGCGTCGACAGTTTTGCCAAAGGTATGACATTCCAGGCATTCGGGAGATTCCGTAGCTGGTTTCTTGAGTCCCCTTGCCTTGGCAAACTCAGCCGCCTTGGCTGTCGTGAGCGTCTTGTAAGCTTCGGCATGCTTGCTCTTCTGCCAAATATCAAGTTGCTTTCCCTGTTTATCTGACTTGTGACACATCCCACACATCTTCGTCCCCACATATTTGTTCTGCGCCTGCATCGTGAACAGAGAAACGATAGCGCATATCAAGGCAGCAAGGACGGTGCGAAACGTTCTCATAGCAAAGTTCCTTCTATAGGTTTGACCAATTGGTGAATTAATAGATCCCGGACGCCGCTCCTTGTGTCATCCTTCTCCTTTCAGACTGCTCAATTCTCTGCCGGGCAAATAGCTGTGGATACGTTCTTCGACTTCTTTGATTCCGTGTTCACGACCTTCCTCGATTTCCCAGATTGAAATTAATGGAAAAAATTTCGCAAACACCATGAAGCCCAGCGCAAAAACCGACAACCCCCCAGCGAACATCGCCCACTCAACCAAAGTTGGAATGTAGATGCCAAGTGGAAGATGCATTCTCGGATTCGCGAGCGATGGAACGACAATGATGAAGCGCTCAAGCCACATCCCAATCACCACCGCAATGGAGGCAATGAGTACGCCGGTGATCGTCTTGAGCTTCCGAAAACTGAGAATCGTTACCGGGATCACAAAATTGCAGAAGACCATTCCCCAGAAGAAGATCGCAAATGGCCCGGTGAATTTGTAGAGGATCGTATTCATCTCGTGAGGCTCTCCCCCAAAGACGCCCGTCAGGTACTCCGAAAACGTGAAGTAGAACCATACGATTGACATAATGAGCAAAAGAGTTCCGAGGTACTGAAAGTGGATCTGTTTCAGATAGTCCTCAAAGTGAAACACTTTCCGAAAAATGATCATCACAATGAGTAACGCGGCGATGCCGGAGAAAATGGCTCCCGCTACGAAGTAAGGACCGAAAATCGTGCTGTGCCATCCGGGCTGCAAAGTCATAGAGAATATATAAGAAATTACCGTGTGAACGGAAACTGCAATCGGAATAACCATCACCATGAGTATGTTGATTGCCCTATTCAGCACTCGCTTCTGGTGTTCGGTCCCTTGCCACCCCCAAGCCATAAACGTATAGAGCCATTTGAGTTTGCCCCCACGATCTCGAATCCGGGCAATATCCGGAATCATCGGCAAATAGAGGTAAACCGTGCTGGCCGTGAAGTATGCCGTAATGCTCGTGACATCCCAGAGCAGGGGAGACTGCAGCCGTCCTGATTCCAGAAGGCTCAGCATGCGATCTGGTCTCCCTAGGTCAATGATCGGGTGAAGGCCTCCAATGGCAAGAACAATCGCTGTTATCACCTCCGCCATGCGGGTGATCGGCCTTCGCCATTCGGCTTTAGACAGGCGCAAGATGGCAGAAATCAGCGTACCGGCGTGACTGATGCCAATGAAGAACACGAAATTGACGATGTAGAATCCCCAGGTGACGGGTTGGTTCATGCCAGTTACACCCAACCCTGATCGGACCTGCGTGTAGTACATATAGAGCGACCACAGATAGATCGCCAGGAAAACTCCGCCAGTTGCGTAGTACCCTTTTCCTGTTTCATAGATCGGACGGAAGAGAGGAGCGTCCCGTTCTGAGTCGAGTATTTTGCTCTTGTCCATTAGGCTGTCCGTCTCGCAAGATAATAGACTTTCGGTTCGACGCCCAGATCTTCCATGACTCGGGAAACTCTGTAGCTTCGTGAAAGTTTGTAGACCTGGCTATCCTTATTCTCGAGATCCCCGAAGTAAATCGCATCTGCTGGGCAGTTTTCCGCGCAAGCCGGCATGAATTCCCCGTCTTGCAGAGCTCTGTCATCAACACGCGCAACCTCATTGACGTGATGCAAGCGATGCGCACAAAACGAGCATTTCTCGACGACTCCTGCCATTCTCAGGGATACGTCCGGATTGAAGCATGTGGTCGCCCCTTCGAGCCAACGAGGATCCCACCAATTAAAGACTTTCGCTGTGAACGGACACGCTGCCATGCAATAGCGGCATCCAATACAGCGATGATAGATTTGCGCGACCAGTCCATCTTCGTTCAGGTATGTTGCCCGCACGGGACAAACCTTCGTGCAAGGAGGATTGTCACAATGAAAGCACGGCTTCGGCATCCGCTTTATAGCAACAGTCGGATACTCGCCTTCGTGGGCATTGATCATGTCCATCCAGAATAGCGCACGCCCCGCCTGTGCCTCCTCAGGATCGACGATCGCAACGTTATTCTCCATCTTGCATGCGGCCATGCATGCACCACAGCCAGTGCACTTATCCAGATCAAATACCATTGCCCATTTTGGCATCGTACCCGCTCCTGGTTTTAGATCACAAGTGAAATCCCTGCTTTGGTGGCTTCTAATGCCGGCTTCCCACTGATCGGATCATAGATATTCCTCAAGATCCAATGAGGATTCACCCCATGTCCCTTGGCATACCGACCTGATGACGTATGTCCAAGCCCAAAAGGAATCGCAATGACATTTGGCATGATAGCGTGAGAAAGTTTCGCCTGAACCTTGACACGTCCAACTGATGTTTCCACCCAAACCCAGGCTTGATCGGCGATATCATACTCTGATGCAGTCTCGGGATGGATTTCAACCCACGAGCTCCAATACCGGTTTGCAGAATACCCAAACATCTCCTGCATCAGGGGCAGATTACTGGCTTGACCGTCGCGGTTTGGCAAGACATGGAATGGGATCAAGTACAACGGCAGATCGTCTTCATACGGGACCCGTTCGTGATGAGGAACAAACACACCGTCTCCGCGCGCGGAAATATTGAGCTTGTTAAGCACCAAATCCTCGTTGTGCAGCGATTGACGTCCACCAGAGTTGTCAACAAGCCGGTCGACGGATGCCTTGAGCGATTGAGAATAGAACTCGAATTTGCCTGAAGAAGTGCGAAAGACGCTCGCCCAGTTTCTTTTCTTCCGAATCGGATTCCACCATCCGCCGTTCTCGAGCAGACGATCCCAGAATTCCTCAAAGGAAGCATATCGCCCGATCTGCCACCCTCTTTGCTGCAAATACTCGAGCCACAACTGGCGAACGCCTTGACTCGCCACAGCTCCCTCGCCGGACAGATAGACACCCTTCATTCTGAACTTGATTTCTTCCTCATAGGAATTGAGAGGAAATGCGGCTCCAACAGCCCCACCCATGTGTCGTGCAATCTCGATGAGAACATCCCCCGTATGACGCGTTTGATGGAGTGGTTGAACGACCGGATGTTGAACACCAACATGCGCGAACCCAACCGATGGCACGTTTGACACCTCGCCCCATTTCTCAAGAAACATATGATCAGGAAGAATCAGATGCGCATATTCACTCGTCTCGTTGATAGCTGAATCAAAACTCACGATGAGATCGATCTTTTCAAGCGCGTTAGCTAGATCGTTGTGATTGATGGTCTGGAACAGGGGATTACCGCCGTAGATGAAGAGCACGCTCAGAGGGTAAGGACGTCCAGCTACAACGTTTTTCGCAAAACTCTCAATCGAAAAATTCGTCAGCGGAAATGAGTCGTCTTCGGATTGAGCAAACGGTGTTTGATGATTTCCCGCTTTGGCGATTGCGTCCTCCAAAACGTCGGGATGTTTCTGGAAGGGCGGTTCATTAATGAAGTAGATGCCCCCCTCCCGTTCGAAGTTCCCGAGCAATGCATTCAGACTGTGAACAGCCATGAGCGCAAACGTGCCATTTGTGTTTGCGATTGCTCCTCCATCTCCCAGAATCAAGGAAGGTCGCGTATTCCCCAACTGGCGGGCAAGTTCTAGAATTGTCGCACTCGGGACGCCGCTGATCTCCGATGCGCGCTCCGGATAGTAGTTACCAAGAACGAATGATTTGAACCCGGCATGTTTCTTTCCCCCCCGATCGATCCAATCTTCGAAGCCTTTCGTGTGATCGCGCACAAACTCCTTATCATACAGTTCTTCTCTTATCACGACATAGGCAATCCCCAATGCAAGAGCGCCGTACGTTCCCGGTCGCACCGGAATCCACTGGTCTGCGTTCGCACCGGTGAGACTCATCCTCGACTCAATCTGCACGTACTTAGTTTGCCGCTCCTGATGGTGACTATAGAGCTTTGTGTAGTACACTGGTGAGTAGCCAGCTTCCAGAAAATTCGCGCCAAAACTTACGATGAGTCTTGCATTGAGGAGGTCGGGCGCTGGAACCTGTGCGTGCCCTTGCAGGAGCTGATAGGCCACGGTATCGTTCTGTGTGAGCGAAAACTGATAGTAATTCGGCGATCCGTAGGCTCTCATGAACCGCGAAATATGATCTCTCATCAGACCCCGCTCTTCGTACCCCAGGAATCCAACTTGGTGCGGCTTACCTTCTTTTCGGAGCCCTGAAAGTTTCTCCGAAACGGTTCTCAGTGCATCATCCCAGGAAACTGATTCCCATTTACCGCTGCCAACATCACCGGACCGCCTCATTGGCGCCTTTACCCGATCGGGATTGTAGAGCGCGTGCAGAGCGTTGAGACCGAGAGGACACATCCCTCCCTGGTTGACAGGGTAAACACGGTTCCCTCTGATATAGACCGGAACGCCGTCAATCGATCGAACCTGGATCCCACAACCGCCAGGGCATAAGCTGCATATGGTGTTGCTCCAAGATTCGAGTCCAGACCCATTCTTTGCCTTCTCAAGCAGGCTCGCCGGAACGTCGAAAACATCGTCCAATCCACACCCATGAAGGACAAGGGCGCCAGAGATGCCACCGAACAGTCTCAAAAAGTCGCGACGTTTGATCTCCATATGATCTCCAACACCTATCTATGACAAGCCAGGCAGTCGTTCGTGATTTTGCGCTCCCGGTGGCACTTGATGCAGTTGTCCATGGTTACAGCCAGATACGGTACCGAAACCGGCGCCGTCTGTTGTTTCATGTCGCCGTGACAAACAGAACACTCGAGTTTCCCCACGGTCACATGACGTCGATGCGAAAAATAGACATGATCTGGCACTTGGTAGACTTGATTCCACGGAATTTCTTTTTGCTCTGCAACGTATTTGAGAACCTTCAGCTCTTCTGCTGATTTTGAAACCGGCTCGGCGTTGTGGCAATTCCGGCACACCTCAAGAGACGGAAATGTTGCCGCGACGTTATCCCCCGCGTGAACATGACAGTCCAGACAATTGAGGCCAGCATTCTCGATATGCACCTTGTGATTGTATTCAATCGGCTGAGAAGGACGCGCCCTTGAATAGGATTTCACCACAATGAAAACTGCCACGAGGACTATGCCTGCGACTGATAGTATGACAAAACGGATTCCCGCGCGTGCGATTCTAGCCATGAGAACTCCTTAACTCTGGCAACGTGGTGGATTGAATCCTGTCTTTTTCGATCGCTATTTCCTCACATTCTTTCGAAGATAAGCGAACAGGTCACGCATGTCCTTTGCAGACAGTTGGGGCCAATCCTTGTTCCCAGAAACTATCAGATCCTCCATGTCATCGGCATGGTTCCACATCAGCTGAATCATTTGAATCGGCGTATCGAATTTCTTAATCGTGGCGAGGTCGGGGCCTCTCCCTGCACCGGCCGGCTTGTGACAATCAACACAACCTTTCGACTTGAATATTGATTCGCCTTTCTGTCCATCACCGGGTTTGTCCTCAAAGTCGAGGAAATAGATGTAGGCGATAAGATCCGCCATCTCATTTCCCTCAAACTTCGGCCATTCGACCGATTCTCTCTTCATGCGCTCCATCATTACAACGCCGTGGTTCCACATCAAGGTGGCAACTTCCGATACTCCTTTTTTCAAGTCAATCCGGACGAGGCCCGTCTGAATACGTTTTGCCGCGCCGTCTCCGATGTGGCACTTCGAGCAACGCTTTTCAGCGAACAGGGCCTTCCCTTTTGCGGGATTGCCCGGGGACATCCGGATTTCTGTGGTGCCTGCTGTCGCCTGACGGAGATAGGCCGAGATGTCGGCAACATCCTGACCGGTCAGCGTAGGGTAGGACAATTTGTTCTTTCTGATTTGTTCTAGCATTGCAGGGCCATGATTCCACATTGCCTGCACCATGTAGATCGGGGAGGCATATCGCTGGCTCTTTTCGAAATCCGGCCCCACGGTGCCACCTTTTCCTGCAACCATATGGCACCCAACACAGCCTTTGGCCTCCAAGAGATTTCGCCCCCGCGCAACACTCCCAGGTTCTCCCAAGTATCGCAAGTAGTATAGAAACCCGAACAAATCAAGCATTTCGCTCTCCGTCAGAACAGGACGACTCATCCTGAGCTGACGGAACTTCCGGTTCATCTGTGGAGTATGATTCCAGATAACAGAAGCCAGTTCCAGCGTGCTGCCGAAAAACCGCACCTTGCTGAGATCTGGTCCAGCCGTCCCGCCGAAGCCTCCTACCGCATGGCATTCGATGCACTTCTTTTCCTCAAAGACGATCCTCCCCCCTAAGGGATTCTGGGGAAGTTGGAGCTCCTGAGCCAGGAGAATCTCGCCAGCGAGACAGACCGCTACCGCAACCGATCGTGGGAGTATCATTTCATTCCTCCTCAGATTTGTTCGAAATCCTGTTTCTTCCCTTTTGGAGTCCTAAAAAGACGTAGGTGAGGATTGACGCTAGCGTAATAAAGACAGGTATGGCCACAATGCTGATGCCCACGGATGCACCTGGTACATCCTGAAGCTCAAGGGAGAGGCGTATCAAATTGATGATCCACACAGTGATTCCGATGACAAAAATCCAGATGAGAGATACGCTCAGGATCTGCGCGATGAAGATGATTTTCTCGGTGCGTGGGTCGAGCTTCTCATTCATAGCATTCTCACGAATGGGTGAACATTTGCTACAGAACAGATCCCGCTGGCGATCATGTCTTATGACTTCGCCTGTTTTCGCTCCAGGCGCCGGATGTAGATGTACAGGGAAACAGCAAGCACAGTAATGATCAGCGTCGCAACACCCAATCCCCGGCGCCGGAAATGGTAATCTTCCATCGCGAGGCGCGCACCATCGGAAATCGCTGCGGCTGACTTGAATCCTTTCTCCACAACTTCCTGAAGCTGTTCGTCGTCAAACGAGTGAACCATCGTTCGCGATTCCAAGCGGGCTTGACGAACCTCGCGCAGTTTGAATTTTGCCTCGCCTATCTCCGTGCCCATACGCTCTGCTTCCTGCACGAGCATGGTCGCAGCGCGTTCTGAATTCCCCAAGCTATCGATGGCTTCGCGCATTCTTTTCGCGGCGAGGTATGCCTTCGATTCCGGCTTCTTGCCGTGACACCAGCTGCAGACCGCATTCGCGGATACTCCTAGAAGCTCGTCCGTCGCGACAAGGATGTCATGATGACCGTGACAAGATTCGCACTCTGGGAGTTTCCTTTGGTCAAATGCCTTCTTGTGAGGACTCTTTGAGAAGAGATCAGCATTGAGGGCGTGGCACGTCCCGCACACTTTGGAAATCGATTCGACTCCCGGCGGCGTTGCACCATGATTACCGTGACAATCGTTGCACGCCGGAGCCCCAAGGTCCTTTTTTTCAAGCAAGGAGATTCCATGTACACTCTTTGTGAATTTCTCAAGCTGATCCGAAGGTATTCCATAACCACGCATGTACTCAGCGTTTGAGTGACAAGCCGCGCACGTCGCGGGAATGTTTGTGGGATACACGCTCGACCTCACATCTTTCGCAGAGAGAATTCCATGGCTGCCGTGACAATTCGCACATTCCGCCGCCTTGATGTCTCCGGACGCGTTCCGCTTCCCATGGACGCTCGTCCGATACTTGTCGAGCTGATCGATCGGCAACGCTGGATTGTACGTGCGCATATATCCAGCGGCTGAGTGACACTTTGCACAGGTTTTCGGAAGGTTCAAAGCGTTAACCGGTGATGCGGGGTTGGTCTTCGTGACAATGCCGTGGGCACCGTGGCATTTCGTGCAAGGAACGATGGCTTCTCTTCCCGTTGTCGAAAGTTTGCCATGGACACTCGCTGATAACAACTCCGCCTGGTTCCTGGGCAGTACTGAGTTGAACTTCTTCACCATGATAGACGCACTGGAGTGGCATTTCGCACAAACCTCTGAAATCCCGTCCCCTTTGGGCACACCGATGTAGCCGGCAGCTTTGTTCATCGCCTCTTCCATATCCTCCGTCTTCGGATTCCCTCCGTGACAGTCCGCACACGACAATCCCATCTCGGCATGGATATCTTTTTTGAAGAGTGCCGACGGAGTATCTCCAAGACCTTCGTGACATGTGCGACATTGGTCCTGCGCAAGAGCCAACGATGCAAGCGAAGAAACCGATGTTACGATCACCCAGAGAACAAAGTGTAGGAACCGATGTCTCACGACAGCCATCCAACGATTGTGAGAGAAATGATGCACACGACTGCTGCGATCCCCACATAGGTGAGGAATCGGCCGCGCGTCCCACGCTTGGTCTCCCGATCCCAGAACGGTACCAGAGTCCAAAGCAACCCGGCCGCGCTGAAGACCAGAATCCCCAGAACCTCACCGTCGATTGACAGGATCTTCGCGGGAATGTATTTCAACATCTGAAACATGAAAAGGAAGTACCACTCCGGTTTTATTCCGGCCGGCGCAGAGGCAAACGCGTCAGCCTTGTGGCCCAATTCCCACGGAAAGATCACCGCGAGTATTGCCAAAACGTTCATAACAAGAAGCCACAGTAAGAGGTCACGAAGCAGAAAGTTCGGGAAAAAGGGCATGGTTTTCATGTCCTTTCCACTCTCTTCCGGCTCGCTCATTCCCTGGCGCTGCACCAAAAGAAGATGAATGCCGAGACAAACAGAGAAAATCCCCGGCAGAATCGCAATGTGGAATCCGAACATGCGGGAGAGTGTAGCACCCGTCACATCTTCCCCCCCACGCAAGAAAATCATCACCGGCTTGCCAATGATTGGGATCGCCCCGGCAATGTCCGTCCCAACCTTCGTGGCGAAGAACGCGAGCTCGTTCCAAGGAAGAAGATAGCCGCTAAAACCGAAAAAGAGCCCCAGAAAGAACATAAGCATTCCTGTGATCCACGTGATCTCACGCGGCTTCCTGTACGCTCTTGTGAAATACACGCTGAACATGTGGATGAAAGCCGCAAGAATGAATAGGTTTGCGGCCCAACTGTGGACAGATCGAATGAGCCATCCAAACTGCACTTTCGACGTGATGAATTGAACGCTTTCGAACGCGAGTTCTTCTCCGCTCTTGTAGTAGAGCAACAAGAGGATCCCTGTCGTCACCTGAATGATAAACAGGAAGAGAGAAACACCGCCAAAGTAGTACCATATCGAGTGCCGGTGCACCGGGACGTACTTCTTTCCCAGGAATTCGACCAGCCCACCGAGCTCGACTCGCTCGTCAACCCAGTCGTAAAGACGTTTCCAAACAGGTTTCATACTTTTTTCGAGATCAAAACATCTTCGCCTTGAATGATGACCCGGTACTCATCAAGCGGTCGCGGTGGTGGCCCCGATATATTTTGACCCTTGAGATCATACCTGCCATTGTGGCATGCACACCAAATGACGCCAAGATCTTTTCGATATTGGACTGTGCAGTCAAGGTGTGTACAAGTTGCAGAAAACGCAACGCACTCTCCGCTTGAGTTCCGGATCAGAATCACCGGCTTGTTGCCGAACCGGACGATCGTCCCGCTCTCTTTCTCGATTTCTCCCAGTTTCCCTGCTTTGACGCTCGTCACTTCCACCTCACCTTGCTTTGGTGGAATCAAGAAAGCCAAAATCGGATAGAGAACAGCACCGAGCCAAGCAACCACGCCTCCCCCTAGAAAATACTTCAGGAAGTCTCTTCTGTTTTCCTTAGGGCCTGTTGGCCCGACTTCACTTGTCATATTCTACGCTCTGCGCTTGTAGAGTCTAAAGTTCATTTTGTTCAAGATACCGTGCACTGGTCTTTGGGAGAGCGTTTGCCCCCACATATCCTTCAGCCGATCACCGTGCGTTCCATTGTGCCCCCTTCAGTAGTGCTCTTCGCCGGTTTCTCCCAAGGCGGGAGCACTTTGATAAGGATGGAGAGCACGATAAACGGCAACGAGAGAAGCACGAGCGTCATCAGGAATCCTTCCATCCCCCCAATCTCCATCTTGTACGCGGTCAGGCCTCTGAAACTCTTTGAAAACATCTGGCCTCCAATGACGACATTCCATCTCGTTGCGAAAATCCCGATCTGGATCAGAATCGCTGAGACAAAGTACAAAAGTTTCCTCAATTCCTCCTCAAATTTGAAGAGCCGGATAGCGACCATGACTCCGAGGGGCAGCAACATACCTAAAAGGACCTGAAGAACGCCGAGGCTGATAAACAGCTTGTTCATCACAAGATCTGACAGGATCTTGATTGACTCCTCGCTCTCGTAGAGTCGGTGTATAAAATCGAGAAGTTCGAGCGAGAAGTCAACAATGACCGCATAGAAAAGAAACGACGCCATCTTATCCACGCACTTGATGTCGATCTTTTCCTTTCGGAGCGGGGTAACCACCATATAGAGGAAGAGGACAAGCGCAATGCCGGAAACAATAGCTGAAAACAGGAACACAATCGGCATCAAGACGCTGCTCCACCAGGGATTCGCCTTAATGGAACCAAAAATGAACCCCACATACCCGTGCAGTAGGAAGGCCGACGGTATTCCAATGATCGTAATGCCTTTCACCATTTTCTTGTCAAATTCCACAGCCTTGTCGCTGATATCAGTCGAGTACAACGCGACGACCCTGTGAACCCATCGCATCAGCCCCGTTTCTCCCTGGGACCAAACAATGAGATCTTTACGATAGGTAAACCAGATCTCCAGGATCAGGACAACCATGAGATACCATGCATAGACAAAGCCGAACATAGCCATCGCCGAGGTGAAGTTCGGACTGAGAAAGATCTCATATGATCGTGTCGGATGGCCAAGATGCAGCAGCAATGGTAGCGGAGCGATAAGAAGAAACGCGAGCGCCGTAAGCATTGCCAACCGATAGGCGGGCTGGACCTCTTTCACATTGAAGACCTTCACGAGCGAGGCGAGGATAAATGCACCGGCGACCAATCCGGTAAGATATGGATACACAACAATCAGAATGCCCCAATGGACTTCGATCTCATTCGGATAGATGTACCCGGTCACTTGCTTGAGTAGGTCGAACAGCTTTTCGGTGAGTGGACTGTTCATCGCACTTCTCCATCAAGACCAGAATAAGAGACTTTGGGCTCCGTATTCAAGGACGGTTTCAATACATGGAGTTTGTTCATCCGCTTGAACCGCCCGAGGGGGCTTGCGCTGCTTTTCACGTCACCGAATATTCTCGCCTGGCTGGGACATACTTCGACGCACGCAGGGAGCAGACCTTTTGTGATCCTGTGATAGCAGAATGTACATTTATCGGCAGTTTCCTTCTCCGGGTGAAGATAGCGGGCTCCGTAGGGGCACGCCTGGATGCAATACCGGCACCCGATGCATCGTTCATCGTCCACGAGAATCACCCCATCCTCGGTCTTGAATGTTGCCCCAACCGGGCAGACCTGGACACACGGAGGATTGTCACACTGATTGCATAATTTCGGGACAAAAAAGCTTCTGACGATGTCTTTCTCACTGAACACTTCGTTCGACCGCTCGATTCTCATGTCAATGTTCTGAACGGAGGTTTCTCCCTCTTTCTTGATCACATATCGCTCGACCCACGTGCGGAAGAAAAATGGTTCCTTGGGGACGTTGTTTTCTTCTTTGCACGCCTCCACACATTTTCCGCAGCCAATACATTTGTCGATCTGGATTCCCATTCCATAGTAATGGCCCTTCGGATCGTAGCCGTCTGGGCTGGCAACCGCACGCTTGAAAAACCCGCTGACGACAGTCGCCGAGGCAGCGATCGACAAGAACTTGGACAGAAATCTTCTTCGCTCCATGCTATTGCACCTCAGGCATATGTGGATAGTGACACTGCCAGCACAAGTACTTCTCACCGTGAGTGAGGATATCTACCTTCGGGGCTTCTTTTCTGCCTGACTCTTTGCTGTGGCACTTACCGCAGAACGAGCGCTCCGACGGAATTGTCGCCCTTACCGACCGTGGTATTAGTTTGTGGTCCTGTGGGACAGTGTGACAGGTAGTGCATTCCAGCTGGACGTGCGGCGAGAGCTCCTTTGTTCGAGCTATCTCTGCGTGGCACGCCGAACATTCCCGCGGGGTCCTCGTGGGTTTCGGATCATGCGGGTTGTGGCACTCAATGCATACCTTTCGTGGATTGTGCGCCGCCGGGTTGACTTGAGGAAATCCCGATGGTCTGGATGGGTTGTAGGTGTGGCAGCCAGCACAGAATTCCCTCATTCTTGGCAGCTTGGGCTTGAGATCGGACGGATTCTCGGAGTGCTCCTTCGCCGCACCATGACAGGTCTCACAGGAGAGATTCTTGTGATACCCCCCCTGCTTGACCTTGTATTCCTCGTGGCAATCAGCGCACGCCTCAGAACCGGCGTACCGTACCGGGTGCGCCATCTCGCGCTCCACCGTGGTCTTGATATGCAGTCGCGAATCCGTCAAAGAGGCAGGAAGAACGGCGCGCACGAGCACTGCCGTTCCAGCCACCAGCACAAACACCGCGAGGACCCGTTTGAGAGCATCCGGCATTTTTTGCAGAAAACTTTTCATTCACCCTCCCAGGGCGCCAAAACAATGTTGTTCATCGGAGTCTCTTGACCAGGAACGACGGTCATCATCGGCCATTGTGACAATCACTGCAGTTCATTTCTTTCCACGAATCGCCAATATCAACAGGATGCTTATATTCTACCCCCCCCAATGACAGTCGTAGCTTGTCCTTTTCAAATTGCTGGGCAAGAATCGTATGGCAAACATTGCAGTCTCTCGACAAAACTTTTCCATCATCGGAGACATGCTTCCCGTCATGGCATCGGAAACACCCAGGATAATACATGTGGCCAATGTTGTCGTTGAACTTCCTCCAACTGACCTGCATCTCAGGGAAGTAGTTACGGCTGTAGATTTTCTGGACTTCTTCAATCGCCCGCTCGACTTGTTGGCTCTTCTTTGCCATCACCTCCGGGTGGGTCGTGCGGTAGAATTCCTGGATCACGAGCTTGATGCTGTCCAGCGCGGCTTGCTTCGTGGAGTATGGTAGCTCAAGTGCTTTCACCGCGATGCTCTTCACACTTGGTAGTTCCTGGTCAATCCATCCCAATGAAATGATGTGGTTGACAGAACGAGCCGGCGGATGATATATGTGTGCCGGACGGTTATGGCACTCGATGCAATCCATCCGGCGCTTCTTTGCCTTCTGGAGATCCTCATCACTAAGCGGATTATCTGCCGATTTGTACGTCACCACTTTACCATCGGCGGCCTTCACCTGAACCCATGGGATGATCTGACGTTGTGAGTCAGTCGCGGCGTAGGTCACTTCGTTCCCGATATTCATATGCCAGTGTATACCGGAGGTCGGACCCGCCTCGATGTTGCCTCCTCCGATCTTGATGAGGAGGTCGAGCATCCACTTTGTATTCTTTTCATCAGATGTGTAATAGGTGTTGACGATCTTTTTTTCTCTGAAGAAGTGTTTCGGCCAGTGGCATTGTTCGCACGTCTCCTGCGCCGGACGCAGGTTTTCGATCGGTGTCGGGATTGGTCTCGGATACTTATTAAACAACGTTGCATAAACCTGATATGCACCGGAGAGCTTCGAACGGACAAACCATCCGGCTCCCTGGCCAATGTGGCATTTTACGCACCCGACGCGAGCATGAGGCGAGAATTGATACGCCGTGTATTCCGGAGCCATGACCTTGTGGCAGGTCTCTCCGCAAAACTGGTCCGAGTCGGTGTGTTCATACGCTTTGAAACTCCCAAAAGCCGAGAGCAACAAGAGAAGAATTGTACCGAAGGAAAAAAAGATAAACGCTGTGCGGTGCCTTGGATTGTTGAGATCAATTTGCGGCAGTCGCATCTCTGGTTTACCAGCTTGCTCACGTTGCCTCGCACGAAATATCCCAAATACCAGGATAGAAAGGCCGATGAGGAGTATCGATGGGAGAAGTACGAACGCAATGATCCCCATGTAGGGCTTCGGGTTGTCCGTCATCATCTCCAATACCATCAAGAAGAGAACGAGACCGAAACTCACCCCGGCGATCGCAGCTCCGACAAGTGTGACCGGGTTGTAGAATGATGATGGGAAAATTCGCTTCATAATTTGATCCGGACGATCTTGCTGCCTCGATGGGAATCGATATCGATAATACTATCAACAACCTTCATTTGCAACGGTTTTCCTTCTCATTATTGATACGCGAACAGCATCGCATAAATGATCCAAACGACGATGCTGAAACCAATGCACAGCGCCGTCCAGCCGAACAGACGGATTGCACGGATCACAATGGGAGGATACGCTTCAACGAGGTTCTCTTCCAGCATGCCTTCCTTGACAAGCATGTTATACTCCAGTGGCTTGTCGTCCTTGAGGTCATCGACCGGCATTCGGCCTGTAAACACAACGATATCCATCGGGAATTTCTCTGGCCGCAAGTGAGTGTTAAAGAAGTGAACGGTAAAAATGAAACCCACGGCCAACAACGCCTCATCGCTGTGAATGATTGTGGCCACGTTAAGAAACCATCCCGGAAAAACCATCGTGAATAACTCCGGGAACCAAAGCATGAGTCCTGTCGATCCGATGATGGCCATACCCCAAAATACTGCGAAGTAATCGAACTTCTCCCAATATGTCCACCGACCGTATTCGGGCCGGGGACCCCGCCCCAGGAACCACTTGAAATTCCCGATCAAATCCTGGAGGTCTTTCTTGTTGAACAACATAGAATCCGGTCCGAGAAGCAAGCTACGCCACGAAGGGTAGAGACGTTTCTTCATCCTCACTACGTCAACAATGTGGGCGATAAAAATCCCAATCATGGCAACTGCCGCAAGCCGGTGAACATAGCCAGCCGATTCGTAACCTCCAAACAACCGAGAGAGGAATGAGGCCCAACCAGTATAGGCAAACTTCAATGTCATCCCGGTGAGAGCCAGACTCATGAAACTCACAATCATGACAATATGAAGGATCCGATTCAGTCTCTTGAATCGGAGGAACTGTCTCTCTCCAACTTCGGCCGTGGAAGCTAAGGAGATCCCATGCTCCTCATGTGCCGATTCAGGTTTTGCCGCTGTTTCCATTCTCTCCTTTGTCTCCCTGGTTCTGCTGCCCGGACTCCTTACGGCGCTGGCGCTGCATCTGAAGAGCACGAGGCAACCAGAGGAGCGTATGCACACCGCCAAGAATGAATGTGCCAACCAACAACGAGGTCATCCCCCAGAACGTCCAGAAGAGGAACGGATATTTCTCTGGATCGTGATGCGTGGCGTGCGTCAGATACCCTGCGAACCGCCGGTTGGCGCCGGGATGACACTTCTGGCATGTGCCGACAACTCTTTCTCTGCTCAGATGCGAGCGCGAGTCGGAAATAGGAAGGATGTCATGCGCGCCGTGACAATCATAGCACTTCGCTGTTTTCGTGTAGCCAAGCTGAGATACTTTCCCATGGTAGGTATCGAAGTACGTCTTTGCGATTGCCTCGTGACACCGTCCGCATTGAGACATGATCTGGAGCTTGAATCCTGTTTCATCCGCACGCCTGATGGTATGTGCTGTATGGCAATCATTGCAGACCGGCAACGGTTTGTCGGTCTTCCCAACCATGACCGCGTGGATGCTCATTTCGAATTGCTCTTGAATCCCGTGATGGCACCGCCCGCACGTCTGAGGAACATTCTTTGGGTTGACACTCGAGAGCGAATCGGTCTTCGGCAACACACTGTGGGCAGAGTGGCAGCTGGTGCACGTTGCCGTCACTGTCAACCCGCTCTTCATCAACCCTTTGCCGTGGATGCTTTCGGTGTAGTGCTCGATGATCTCATGCTGGGAGCCAGTGTAGCGGGCGGCCGCTTTCTGTCCTTCCCGATGGCACTTCGCACACAGGATGGGGATATTCGTTGCGAAGGTTGCAGAATTTGGACTCAGCTTTCCGAGTACGAGATGTGTACCGTGACACTCCTTGCACGTCGGGGCGTTGGGATCATTTTTCGCCGCCATCTTCCCATGCGTGCTGACCTGATATTGCTGCGCGAGCTCGGCGTGACAGGATGAGCAATCGACTTTCTTTGTGATCGTTTCGCATGGACGAAGGTGCGAAACGCTGACTTCGGAATGGCATTGGCTGCACGAGATTTTCGAGTGACGTGAATACCCCAATTCTTCCGACCGAATAGTAAGCGATCGCCCGTCTTTCGATGACTTCAACTGGGGATTCTCGTGGCAGCGGAGACAGTCCTTATCCGCCATCCCTTGCGAGTAGAAGACCTTCCGTATTTTGTGGGGTTGATGACAATCCACACATGCAGGCAACGTGTGCGCCTGTTTTTCCCAGAGCTCCCCGCGTATCACTTTGCGGTGTACAATCTCGATTTGCGCGTGACATTTCGTGCACGTCCTGGCAATGTTGCCTTTCGCGATTGAGGAAGCGGGATCGGTATGCGGAAGAATCGAATGCGGAGTATGACACGTAGCACAGTTGGGCGCGACAATGAGCCCTTTCTGCAGAAGGCCCTGGCCGTGAATGCTCTCCGAGAAATTCTCCAGAATATGGTCTTGATGAATCGTGCGCTGAGCGGTCACCAGCGATCCTTCCTGGTGGCATTTACCGCACAGGAATGGAATCTGGAGCGGCGAGATTGGCGAACGCTGGTCTTTCGAGGAGAGGATATTGTGCTCGCCGTGGCAATCGTTGCAATGCGGGGCCAGAGCGTCGCCCCGTGCAATCGCTTTCCCGTGAAGTGATTTTGTATGCAGTTCCTGCTCGGCCGAGTGGCAGGTTCCACATTCTACTTTCTGAAGGTCTTCCGCGTGAGGTAGTTCTTTGCCTGCAAGGTCAGCGTGGCATGAAACGCACGTAAGAGAAGCGTGCATCGACTGACCGAACTTCTTCTCATCTACAAAAACCGAGAACTTCTTCCCTTTACGAGTCCCTTCAAGGGATTTGTCGCTGTGACAACCGAGACACTCGGTGTTCTCCTGACCGAAGGCGGGAGCCAGCCATAAACCGGCGAGGACAACCAGGCAGGGCAATCGCACAATGAGCCGACGACACTTCGGGAGACCCTTATTTTTCAAGCGTGCAAAAGGCTTCATGATCCTATTCTTTGACCCCTACAGTTGCCGATTCCTTCTCGGGCTCAGCTTGATTCCTCAGGGCCGCTTTCATTTCAGCGTGACGGATCTCCTCCAGCTCAAGCGGATGTTCTTCTTCCATCTCTTCCTCCGTCAGCGTCCCCTTCCAGAATGCGAGATTGATGGGATAGATATCGGGATTGAAAATCACGAAGTAGAAATGCCATACGATAATGGCAAGGGTCGCGAGCCACGCCTCATAGTAGTGGACGGTGCGTGCCACGTCCCACCATAGCTTCGTCAGGAGCCCGAGGAACGTGTTATCGAACCAGAGGATGACTCCGGTTGCCGCCATCACAATCGTTCCCCACACCAGCGCCCAATACTCGCTCTTCTCGATGTAGCTGAACCTCCCGAATTTCGGTTTGATCGGCGAGAAACCGAGATTGTACTTCAAAATACCGATCGCATCGGTCACGTCATCGATGGTAGGAAGCAGATCACGAATCAACTGCTTTCCGCGGGGCACGAAGAGAACGTAATAGACGTGGAACAGACTCGCCGCGACCATAACAACTCCCGCAATCCGATGCAGAATTCCGCGCAGCTCGAACATCACGGGACTGATATTCCGAATCGGTGTCACCCACCACGCTTCCGGATATTTCAGAGCGAAGCCGGTGAACACAAGTGTGAAGAAACTGATTACCAGGAACCCATGCTGGAGGCGCTCGTTCATGGACATACGGAGATACAACCGATGCGCCACCGGCGGTCGTGGAATCAAGCCGCGTCGGTACATGAGTTGACGCTTTGATTTCTTGACAAAGTCGAGCAGGTTGTGGCCAAGCATCCCCCCGATGACGACGATGATGAGAATGATATACGTGGTGGAGACATAGTAGAGCACATCCTCCTGCTTCTCGGTGACGATGACATGGACGGAACCTTTTGTGAAGTTCTCGTTCGCCCCGGGATGGCACGTCCCGCATGTATTGATGAGATTGGCTTTGCTGATGCGGGAGGTTGGATCGCTCGACGGCTTGATATCATGGACACCATGACAGCTGGCACAGTTCGCAACCTCAACGGAGCCGGCCGTACCGGCCAACCCGTGGTAACTGTCCGCGAAGCTCTTGAAACGGTCGGTCGCAAGACCATACTTCTGATTGAGCTTCACAGAGCTATGGCAGGGGGAGCACACCTGACTTGAGACATTGCCTGCAGCAACCGGCGAGCGCGGATCCTTGTGATTGAGAATATTATGCTCACCATGGCAATCTGTGCACACGGGGGCCGAGGTGATTCCGTTCTTGACGGCAAGACCGTGGACGCTGTAGGTGAACGCCATTGCGACATCCGAGTGACATTTGCCACACGTCTGAGGAATATTCGCCTTCGCAACGCGGGACGTTGGATCCACCCCCTTCTTCATCTCATGACTGCCGTGGCAATCCACACAGTTTGCGGCTTTTCCATTACCCCGTTGCAGAGCTGACCCATGGACGCTTCCCTCATATGCGCCGATGAATCCTGCCGAAGGGGACACCCGCGCCCGGACATTTGGATCATCGAGGTGGCACGAGAGACAGAGTTTCTCCTGCGCGATCTTGAACTCCGTCGTATCCTGTTTTGCTGTGACATGAACGATCGGGTTTCGATGACAGTCAATGCACGTCGGTGCACCCTGAATTCCCGACACCTGAGCGTGTGCGTGGGACGATTGTGAAAACGTGTCCTTCACATCCTTGTGACACGATCCACAGAATTCACTCAGATTTGCCGAGTGGAACTTTGAACCGGGAGATTTTGGAGAGGCGACTTCATGAGTGCCATGACACTCTTTGCATGAGACATCTGACCTACCGTTCGTTCCTCCTGCGAGGTTCATCTGTGGATGGAACCGATGCTCCAGCGGCGCATCCTTATGGCACGTCAGGCAGTTGACAGGTTGGATTTTTTCTTTGTGGGGGACATTCTGCGCATCAAAGCCCGCGTGACACGCAACGCAAACCAACTTCCGATGCGCGGATTTTCCCAGCATAGCCGCGTTCACAAACAGAGGGATTTGCTTGCCTTTCTTCTCCATCGCCAGAGAAGAATCGCTGTGACACGTCAGACAATCTTCTCGGGTCTGGGCTTCTGCCTGCAGCGAGAAGAAAACAACAACGAAAAGCAGGATAAACGGGTGTCGGGGCTTCAAATCAGGTCTCATTCTCTCAAGTTCAAGAATTGCTGAATTTGTCAACAATCGAATGAATCATAGAATTTCAACTCATTTCTCGCAACTCTCGTGCCAGCAATGACAATTGAGAAGCATCTCAAAACCTTAACAAATGGCAAACAAACCCATACATGGGCAGATTTCCATTCTCCCGAGCGAGAACAGCAGCAAAAAGGTTCTCAGAATGGGGAAACCAGAAATCGTCATTTGATGGCGCTTTTCACTGCATTTCCTCCCTGAACTGGTGCTCCCGTTTAGGGCGGATGCTTGGGATTCCGTACTCGGGGTGGGTGAAAAGACGGGAAATCGAGATGTGCTGACGATTCGCGGAACTGCGCTTCTGCTGGCAGAACCCGCCGAACGTGAGGAATGGTGTGCCACCAACGCATTTAACCGTTCGCCTTGCCTTGGCAGAGCGAACAACAAGACAACGTCGGGTCGCTAAGCAATGCTTCCGCCGAAATCTCCCTTCCACAACGAACACACAAGCCGAACTTTCCCCGCGCCATACGTTCCAGGGCCTCTTTAAGCCGCTGCACTGAAGGGGCAGGCTTGTATGTCAGGACGTGTGTCTGCAGGATAACAGAGAAGACTTTGTCGGGAGAAGGATCCGGCTGGGAAACGACGCTCCTCATTCGGAGCTCGTTCAGGACCTCAACTAGAGTTTGGTGGTAGTTTTGACGCAGTGTGGTATCGAGGTGTCGAATCATCGCCAGCTTGATTCGGCCCAAATCTGCAACGCTTGTCACAGTACATTCCCCCTTTCAGACAACCAAGGAGGCAAAAGTTAAGGAGCACGGAGCGATTCACTCAGGACTGGCCATCCAGAAGTTTGTGAACAGCATCCGCTACAGCGTTGACATCAAATGGCTTGTAGAAGACGAAATCTGCCAGGTCCCGAATCGTCTCTTCGAGCTCTGGTGCAAGCTGACGATATACTCGAAGGAGGACAACTGGAATCTTCAGACGACTTGTTCGAAGAACGGTAACTTCCTTAAGGATATCCGACGGAAATGCAAAGAGATCTACCAGAAGCAACGCCGGTGATGCACTACCGATGGTGGCTTTCAGATTGTCGAGCTTTGTCTCACAAGCAATCTCGTACTTGTCGGCCAACAAGAGCGAAAGGCTCTCGGCCAAAGCAACATCGGGACTGAAGACGACCACCTTCTTCTTTCCGTCACGTTGCAAGAGTCCCTCCTGAGAGACGCTCTTTTCAACCATTGTTCTTGTTGGGGCCATAGATCTCACTTTCCCGGAGTAGACCGCACAAGATGTATGCCATCTTGAAATCGTTGAGATTCTCATCGCCTTCGGAAAAGAAGCACCTCACTTGAGCTATTTTGTGCCCTTTGATCATTCCGCCATTAACCGTTTTCCCGAATTCCAATAACTGCTTTCTCACTTTCTCAAAAACAGAAAGCCCACGAGGAGGGTTGAGCTTCAAAGAAAACCCCAACCTGCCAGGAACTCGTGGGCCTGTTGAAAATACAAAGGCAGGGCTCTCAGACCTTGAATCCTTGGCCTGAGAACTCCTGCCTTAGATATCAGGAACTACTTCAAGAATGTCATCTTTTTCGTTGCCGTGAATCCTTCAGCCTGCAGATGGTAGAAGTACACTCCGCTCGCCACTGCCCGACCATCATCCGTTCGGCCATTCCACGTGACGCGATAGTTGCCAGTTGACATCGTCTGGTTGACGATTGTCGCAACCACCTCGCCCGATATGCCATACACCACGATCTTCACGGGGCTCTGTTTCGGGATCGAGAACGCAATCGCCGTCGAGGGGTTGAACGGATTCGGATAGTTCTGATTCAGTGCGAATTCAGTCGGCAATCCGCTACTGCTCTCGATGCCTGTGAGCACACTGACAGCCGTGAATGCACTCTCATTACCCGAGACGTCGACGGCGCTGATCTTGTAGTAGTACGTCACACCGGTTTGCGCCAACACGTCGCGATACTCAGGCGTGCGCATCTTCGCCACCGGCGTTGTTCCCGTCGGGTCAAAGGAGGCCGTCGTGCCGCGATAGATGGCATACTGGTAGACGTCTGTCTCCGTATTCGCCTTCCATTTCAGCGTAACCGTATTCGTCGCAAACGATGCCGAGATACCGGACGGAGCCAGCGGTGAAAAGTTGTCCGTCGAGAACCCGCTGTCGGGCTGTGTTGAGTAGACAACGGAATTGTCCTTTGCATAGCCGGCAACATAAAACACCGTCCAACGCTGTCCGGAGACTTTCGTTGAATCCAGAAGTGTCGGAGAAACGAATGAGTACTGCGGCAAACCTGAAGCAGGCACTGCTCCGACGAACGACCAGACGCTGGCACCCATCACGACTTGACCTCCCCGACTCGTTGCCTGCAACATATCGGTGAAGTTGTTCACCTTCTTGATGGAGTTCAGGCTTGGCAGGATCGGATCTTTTCTCCAGACACCATAGTTGATGACCTGGCCGTAACTGTATTTTTCTGCTGGGAACATGTTCCAGACAACCTGGACCTT
>JACVXU010000171.1 GCA_015661185.1 Bacteroidota bacterium | reverse complement strand
CATGTAGATACGCAGGTTCTTGTCCAACGCTCGCTTGCCGAAGCGCTCCTCAAGTTCCTTCTCACCCGTCCGGGAGCCAATGGAAGTGGAAAGGCAGCCTGCTTTCGAGAAAACGTCCGGGTACCACCAGACGAACATGAAAGAAATCAAACCACCCATTGACGATCCCATGACGGCGGTATTCTCGCGCGAAGACCGGGTGCGATAGAGTGAATCAATGAGGGGTTTGACCCGGTTGACCACGAATCTGGCATAACTTTGTCCGAGAGGAGTGTCGGAATACTCGGAGATCCGATCAGGCGTGTTGTTGATTCCAACGATGATGATCTCCTCCATCGAATTCGACTTGATGAGACTATCGGCAACCTCATCGGCCCGCCACTCGTATCCGATGAACGACGTCTTTGGGTCGAAGACGTTTTGACCATCGTGCATGTAGAGAACGGGGTATCGTTTCTGTGCCTGCTGGTCGTACGATGGTGGGAGCCAAACGATCAGATCGCGTTCATAGTTAAGTCCTTCGCCCTTCAGTCCACGATGATAGTTGATCGTCCCAACTATCTTGCCGGTCGCTTCTCGATTCCGCCGTGCGGGGGAGATGTCGTTCCAGGTGAGGGGCGCAAGCGTTATCACGGTGTCGGAAACGACCCGAACGACCGTGTTTTGAGGAATGACACCGTCAACATACAGAGCCTCCGTATCCCAGGTACCGCGGGTTATCTTGAATTCGAGGACGCTTCCCACGGGAGCGCCGGTGGAGAACGACCAGACGGAGTCGTTATCTCTCACTAGACGGATCTTGCCGGGATCCCAGTTGCCAAGCATCGGAGAGTTTCCGGCAACATAGATCGAAGGATTGTTCAGTGTCGTAGCGGGGAGAAGAACTCTTATCGTGATCTTTTTTTCCTGTGCGTTTGCGATTGTTAAAAGAACCGAGACCGCGCAGAGCATAGGGAGACGTTTGATAGAGCACCTCCAGAAGCGATTGATGAATGAAAAGCTGTCCTCAGCAATCGAGCGTGCCTATGGATCGAAGGAGTGTAAGAGAGCTCGTTGCGGCAATTCAAAGTGTCTGTTCGGCGTGTATTGCATCCCGACTCAGAAGCGTCGCCGGCCTCTTTCCATCGGTACTTATGAGCTTACAAAAGATCTCTCTGAATTTCCAGTGAGAGACCATCGAGGACGTCAGTGGCAAAAATGGAAATGGGCGCTGAGGGCATTCTGGGAGGAATCTGGCTCCCTGGTCGACACTGCTTTGACTTCCTCGGTTTTTTGACTTACGTTGTCCGTTGTACTACTCTCCGCATTAGCGCCAGCCGTATGGCTGGAAACCTACGAAGGAGCACCGGAGGCACGTGAGACGACCGGAGAAGAAAAGGAAAACGCGGGAGTCAAAGGGGACCTCCACCGTGCACCATCACAGAATTGTTGGAGGATTTCGCGCCCTTTCGCACGGCATCTTGGGCTGTGCGCACAAAGGGCTTCTCAGATTCGATTTCCTTCAGGAAGTGTGCATGATGGTGTCAGAATTCTCCGGTTGTGATTCTGTTGAAATCTGGATCAAGGAACACAACCACCGGTTTTGCGGTGAGGTTTCCCAGTCCCGCAAATCCTTCCGTTTCGAAATCATTCCTCCACGGGAGGACAGCCCGAACGAGCCACCCTCTGCCCTCGGAACAACCTCCAGCGTGGCGGACATCTGTTGGGCAATCTTGAACGGTGATCCAGAAACGACTCCCATCAGCACTGTCCGGCAGTTCAAAACAACTTGGACAGGCGATGCCGCCCGCGGGTTGAGCGTTCAGTGGACAATGGATGGCCGCAGGCATACTCAACGCATCCAGCCCCGGGACTCGTGGCGATCTGTTGCGCTTATTCCCATCGCTGTTGAAGACAGCATCGATGGGGTGCTGCAACTCAAGAGCAACAAGAAAAACTACTTCACTCAGGACGAGATTGACTTATATCAGGATGTGGCTCAAACGCTTGGCGATGCCTTTGTGCAGCGGCGAACCGGCGTTTCCTTGCGGGAACGGGTCAAGGAGCTGAGATGTCTCTATGGCATCGTCCAGCTTGCCCTTCAGCCGGGTCTGACCATTGACACGCTCCTTCAATCGATCGTCGAGCTGCTCCCTCCCGCGTGGCTTTACCCGGAGATTACGTCAGCGCAAATTTCGTTCGACGACAAAGTGTTTTTTTCAACATCGGCCCAGCATGGCCATGGCAAACAGGAGGCAGAGATTGTTGTGAACGGGGCAACCCGCGGCAAAGTGGAAGTGGTTCTCTCAGCCGAAAAGCCCGAGCTTGACGAAGGACCATTCATGAAGGAAGAACGCCGACTCATCGACACCGTTGCCGGCGAAATCGGACTTCTCATTGAGCGGAAGTTGCTGGAAAAAGAACGAAGCAGGCTCCTGAACCAGCTTATGCATGCCGACCGCCTCGCCACCATCGGCCAGCTTGCTGCTGGAGTAGCACACGAGTTGAATGAGCCTCTCGAGAGCATCCTCGGATTTTCTCAACTTGTCAAGAAATCATCGGAGCTCAACAGTCAAACGCAGAAGGATATCGAACGCATCATCAAGGCCTCGCTCCACGCACGCGAGGTGGTGAAGAAGCTCGTCACTTTTGCACGTCAACAGACTCCGGAGAAGGTTGAAACCAATCTGAACACCATTGTCGAAGATGGATTGTACTTTCTCGAGTCCCGATGTGCCAAAGCTGGCATCAAGGTTATGCGTGAACTATGTTCCAACCTACCCGCCATTGCCGGCGATCCCGTGCAGCTTCACCAGGCGCTGGTCAATATTGTCGTGAACGCAATCCAGGCCATGCCCCTCGGCGGCACGCTGACGATCCGAACCCATGCGGACGATCTGAACGCCTGGCTCACCGTAGAGGACACCGGTATCGGCATGAATGAAGAAGTCTTGAAGAATATCTTTACCCCCTTCTTCACGACAAAAGGAGCGGGACAAGGGACGGGGCTTGGCTTGTCCGTAGTTCATGGGATTGTGTCATCCCATGGCGGGTCCATACGCGTCGAAAGCAAACCGGGCCAGGGATCGTTGTTCGAGATTCGTATTCCTCTCACCAATGTCCGGACAGAACATTTAACAGTCAATCGGAATGAAACAGCCATCTGATCATCTGAGCATCCTTGTTGTGGACGACGCACCGGACACGCTGGAGGTGTTTCGGCGCAACCTGACATGGAAAGGTTACCAGGTTCTGACCGCCCCTGGCGTTGAAGAAGCGATTTGTATCCTTGACTCAAGGCCTGTCGACTTAGTTATCACAGATTTCAAGATGCCGAAAGTGAGCGGCATGGAGTTGATACGGCACGTTCGAGAGAACTTCAAGGACACCGAAGTCATCATGATTACCGGCTTCGCCTCCGTAGAGAGCGCAGTGAAAGCGGTCAAAACGGGGGCCGAGGAATATTTGCCCAAGCCTTTCACGGACGAGGAGCTCTTTGAAGCGGTAAGACGTGCGTTCGGCAAATTACATCGACGGCGTGCTTCCTGTGACGCCCCTGAGACTCCGACAAAAACCACATTTGGCATCATCGGAGAATCTCCTTGCATTCAACAGGTCATCGCTTTCATCTCCAAAGCAGCTTCAACTGCGGCCACGGCGCTGTTGACAGGAGAAAGCGGAACGGGCAAAGAACTTGTAGCCCGCGCGATCCACTACAGCAGCCCGAGAGCGGCAGCCCCGTTCGTCCCCGTGAACTGCGGCGGTATTCCTGAAGGGCTGCTTGAGAGTGAGCTTTTTGGCCACATCAAGGGAGCGTTCACGGGTGCGACGGAAACGCGGGCCGGCTTCTTTCAGACGGCAGATGGAGGGTCGGTTTTTTTGGATGAAATCAGCGACACGAGTCCTTCGATGCAGGCAAAGCTCCTGCGCGTTCTCCAGGACAAGGAAGTCTGCATGGTTGGCGCATCACAGGCGCGAAAGGTGGACGTGAGGATCATTGCAGCAACGAACAAGGACCTACCAACGCTGGTCAGAAAGGGATTATTCCGCGAGGACCTCTTCTTCCGCATCAATGTGCTCACCTCAGAGATTCCGCCGTTGAGAGACCGCGGCGATGATGTCCTGCTCCTCACACAGCATTTTGCCTCCCGGTTCGCGGCAGAACTCGCCAAACCTGTGCCTCGTTTTTCCGACGGGGTCCTTCAGGCATTGAAAACATGTACATGGCCGGGCAATGTGCGGGAACTCGAAAACCTCATCCAGCGCCTTCTCGTGATGAGTGAGAACGACGTCATTGACGTCCCTGACCTCCCCGCCCTCATGCGTTTCACCGCCCTGAAGGGGTCCCGCGTTCATCGTTCTCTCGCAGAGGTGGAGGCAGACCATATTCGAAGCGTGCTTGCCAGTGTCAATGGCAACAAGTCTCGTGCAGCTGAAATCCTCCAAATTGATCGAAAGACTTTGCGCGAGAAGATGAGAAACTACGACATCGAGATATAGTGTCCCGATCGGCCTCCCCCGAACTCTCCTTCGCATTTCGTAAGATCGGCTCCTGCAATCTGCCCCCGAGCACCCTGCTCCCATTTCATTCTCCATGGGGAATTTCACCCCGCTGATTCATAACTCCCTACCTCAAATCAATCAATAGGTTCTTCCTGCCTGTTGCTCGTTTCATTATTGAGAACCCGCCGGGTAATTGACCAAATTTTACCCTTTCACATCTCACTTGAGGCAAGATCGCGCCGGTTTCACAAGTGAAATGCGGAACAACAGTTGCTACGAAGATACGGTTTCGTGACCAAGGGAGGGATGACAGACGCAATGTCGCAGATGGTGATCGGTCCTGGAATATGTGACGCCTGCGCGGATCGCGCATTGTGCGTTCATCACCAGGGGCGGACTATCACGCAGTGTATCGAATTCAGACCCATCGCGAGGCCCACGGTCCCTCACCTGAATCAGACGGTCTCTCCATATGCTGCGCCTCAAGCCCTCCATCAATCGAAGGAGATCAACTCAGAGCAACCGAAAGGCCTGTGTCCGGCGTGCACTCACTTTCAAGATTGCACGTTTCCAAGGCCAAGAGGGGGCGTGTGGCATTGTGAGCACTACGACTAGTTGATCGTAACCCAACAAGAATCAATCGATAACAACAATCCGGTCTGCATACGATGAACCCCGATACCATTCTTCCGATCGTGGAAAAATACCACAACCGTCGCGGGAGCCTTATCTCTATCCTCGAGGAGATACAGTCGCAATTCGGTTACCTGCCTGGCGATGCCCTGCAGGTCGTCGCTGATAAAACCGGAAAAAGCCTGGTGGACATTTATGGCGTCGCAACGTTCTATCGGGCCTTCAGACTCAAGGCCAGAGGAAAACACCTGACTTCAGTTTGTCTCGGGACCGCCTGTCATGTGCGCGGCGGACCTTCCATAGCAAAGGAATTTGAGGACCAGCTCGCCATCAAATGCCGCGGAGAGACAACGCCCGACGGTGAATTCACATTAGAGACTGTCATGTGCCTTGGTGCGTGTGCACTTGGACCAGTGGTCGTGGTTGACGGCCATTATTTCCCGAACGTCAACACGGGCCAAGTCGGGTCAATCATCAAACGGACGCGTGAGGGGCTTGATAGAGTCGAGATTCACGAGGACAAACGGGTCTTCCCGGTCGAAGTCAGTTGTCCGCGATGTAACCACACACTCATGGATGCGGCCCACCTTGTGGATGGTCATCCTTCAATCCGGGTCACCGTTTCCTACGGGGAAGAACATGGATGGCTCAGGCTTTCATCGCTGTACGGGAGCTACACGGTGGAGGCCGGCAGCGAAATCCCTATGGGCACTCTGGCGCATTTCTTCTGTCCGCACTGCCATGCTGAACTTCTGGGCGCTTCGAATTGCATAGCTTGCGATGCACCAATGGTTCCCATGGTTGTCCGTGGTGGAGCTATCATACAAATATGTTCCCGGCGAGGATGCAAGAGCCACATGCTGGACCTCGAGACCTCGACCGTCGCGTAACGCCCCGAACTGCAGATTCCAATCAGAGGAACTGGGATATGGCAATCGAGAGAATGCATTCGATAAGAGATTTCAAAACCCTTCAACAGCGGTTGATGGCCGAGAGCGACCCCCATGTACCGGTAATTGTGATTCCGGCAGGAACGTGCGGACAAGCCAGCGGCGCGAATGACCTGATCCGGATCGCGAAGAGGGATATACTGAGTCGAGGACTGTCGGAAAAAGTCCGGTTACGGGTTACCGGCTGCCACGGTTACTGCCAAATGGAACCATCGATTCTTATCAAGCCGCGGGGGACGTTCTACCCGCGCGTAAACGTGAGCCAAATGTCCGAGATTGTCGATGCTGTGACCAGCGGGAAAGTGCTGGACCATCTGCTTTTCCGTGATCCAGAGACCGGAGCTCACATTGAGAAACAGTGCGACGTTCCGTTTTTCAAGAGACAAACGCGGTCGATCCTCGCACAGAATGAGTGCGTCGACCCCATTCGAATCTCCAACTACATCGAGTCAGGTGGTTACGGTGCTCTCATCAAAGCTCTTGAGCAGGCTGACCCCGTCTGGGCAATTGAAGAAGTGAAGAATTCCGGACTGCGTGGCCGCGGCGGGGCCGGATTTCCGACAGGCCTGAAATGGGAATTGCTGTCCAAGCAGAACGGTACTCGTGGCAAATTCCTCGTCTGCAACGCGGATGAAGGGGATCCCGGCGCCTATATGGACCGGAGCGTTCTGGAAGGCAATCCTCATAGCGTCATCGAGGGTATGCTCATCGGCGCATTCGCCACCGGAGCGACTCAAGGCATTTTCTATGTGAGGAATGAATACCCTCTGGCGATCAAGCATCTTCTGATCGCTTTGCGCCAGGCTCTCGAGCTTGGACTGCTTGGTCAGAACATCCTTGGTACTGGACTCTCATTCGACGTTGAGCTTGTCAAAGGCGCGGGTGCGTTCGTGTGCGGTGAGGAGACAGCCCTGATCCGTTCGATCGAGGGAAAAGTCGGTGAGCCACGCCAACGGCCTCCCTTTCCGGTACAAAAAGGAATTGAAGGAAAACCCACCGCAATCAACAACGTCGAAACCTGGGCGAATATCCCCATCGTCCTGAGGATTGGTGGCGAGGAGTTTGCGAAGATTGGCACACGAAAGAACTCCGGAACCAAGATATTCAGTCTGGTTGGAAAGGTAAAGAACACTGGACTTGTCGAAGTGCCGATGGGCGTGACCATCAACACTATCGTGCACACTGTTGGTAGCGGACCGTCCGGGAAAGCAAGGATCAAAGCAGTACAAACAGGTGGTCCGTCGGGAGGCTGCATCCCGTTATCCATGTTCGATCTGCCCATTGACTACGACAGCCTTGTCGCCGCAGGCTCGATTATGGGTTCCGGGGGCATGATCGTCATGGACGAGAATACATGCATGGTGGATTTGGCCAAGTACTTCATGCGGTTC
>JACVXU010000022.1 GCA_015661185.1 Bacteroidota bacterium | reverse complement strand
ATGGCTCAAGACCATTGGACTCATGCGCAAGACACGCCACAAAGGGACTCAGCGTGTG
The DNA here is from genome assembly GCA_015661185.1 of Bacteroidota bacterium. Lineage (GTDB taxonomy): Bacteria > Bacteroidota > Ignavibacteria > UBA10030 > UBA10030 > UBA9647. The sequence continues at coordinate 34,451 of JACVXU010000022.1, read as the reverse complement.
GGATGGATGTTCACCTTTGCGTTGGCGGTTTACAACTTGGTGAGAATGAAGAACCTGGAGGCCGAACCATGTTGATCCCCTGTGAAAACGTGTCAACATCGCCCGGCGTGCCTCGGCAGGATGATCTTCAAAAGTCGACGACGTCCTATGTGGATATCTCTTTCTCATCTGCATTGCTTCAAAAAACATTCGATCATCCAAAACTTGATCTTAAACTCAGTTTTTCCGCAGCCTGCTAGGCCTGTACGGGAGTGAGTGAAAGCACCGGACTCTTCTGTCTGAGTCTCGGGGTTGGCATCTCATCGTAGGTTCGTCCATTCAGAAGACGACCAGCAGCTTTCTTGTGGACACCGCCCCATTGCTTGAAGAAAAATGCTATCTCGCGATCTTCGCATTGCTTTTGAATCTGCTGTACCCATGCCGACTCGTTCCTACGTGCGCCCGGGCCAGACTCCCCGCCAACGATAACCCAATCAATCGAGCGCAGGGGGAGCCTTGGCATTGGTGCAAGCAGGGGCTCAAGAGATAGAAACCTCACTGCCGCTGGTACTCTCGCCAAATCGTGTACTCGGAAGAAATAACGTGGGGTCTCAGCGCTGACGCCCATCCACAAGTTCTCCGGCCATGGAAGATACGGTGCCAGCGAGACGAGTCGATCCGACCTTTTGGTAAGCACTTGGAATGTGTGCCAATGTGCCCGTTTCATCGTGTCAAAAACTTTTACGATGAAATCGCTCGGTACGTTCTTGTGGAACAAGTCGCTCATCGAGTTTACGAAGATCACTTTGGCCTGTTTCCATTGCAGTGGCAACTCGACAAGATCCTCCTGCAACGTAACCTTGAAGCCGTTTCGGTACCGTGGCGATCCCATTGCTTGGAGGCGAGCTGCCATCCTTTCCGCATAACAGTGCTTGCAGCCAGGGCTGATTTTGCTGCAGCCGGTTACCGGATTCCAGGTTGCTTCAGTCCACTCGATTGAAGTCAGTTTTGTCGTCTTGTCAAGACCAATCAAATTACGGTATGAGCACGATCTTCCCGAAGTGCTTCCCTATCTCCACAATTTCATGGGCCGAACGTACTTCGGCCAGCGGCATCACGCGGTCAATGACCGGCTTCAGCACTCCCCGTTCAATAAGATTCAGAATCGTCATTAGATCCCCCTTCCGCCCCATTGTCGATCCCAGAATCTGGAGTTGCTTGTAGAAAATGTATCGCAAATCAATCTTCGCCTCATAGCCTGAGGTGGCGCCGCACGTCACAAGGCGCCCACCCTTTGCCATAGCCTTGATGCATTCCTCCCACACGCTCGATCCGACGTGGTCAAAAACAACTTCGACCCCCTTCTTTTCGGTTAACCGCCGTACCTGGTCGAGAACGCTGTGAGTCTTGTAGTTGATGACTTCATCCGCACCGAGCTCCCTTGCCTTTGCTGCCTTCTCGTCGGAGCTTGTTGTCGCAATCACTCTTGCTCCTAACATTTTCGCGATCTGCAGACCCGCACTTCCAACGCCGCTGCTCACCCCAACCACAAGGATGTCATCGCCGGGCTGCACGTTCGCTTTGTTCACAAGCATATGCCAGGCGGTCAGAAAGACAAGCGCTGATGCGGCTGCGGTCTCGAAGCTGACTGAATCTGAGAGCCTGAGTATGTTCCTCCCCGGGACTGCGAGGAACTCTGCATCCGCACCGTCCCGATGTTCGCCGATCAACCTGTAGTCTTTGCACAGGTTGTCGTCGCCATTGAGACACTGTTTGCAGTGCCCACACGAGATCCCCTGAGCCACAACGACCCGGTCCCCGATACGCACATGGCGAACAGCTTCCCCCAGTTCCGCTACCACACCGGATGCGTCAACTCCGGGGATCAAGGGAAGCGGGAATTTCACGCCCGGCAGTCCCTGTCGCACCCAGATGTCGAGGTGATTGAGCGAAGTTGCCTTCACAGTAAGGAGTACGTCATTCGGACCGATCGACGGTTTGGGGACATCGTCGAACACCAGCTTCTCGACACCACCGTGCTCGTGGATCCGGACACATTTCATTCGCATCACCCGGGAATTCAATGATTGGTGTGTGATAGTATTCAAAAATCGATTCGAATACAAGGCGTGTGTACTGCTGTGAGAGAGTGTCCGACTGGTGCACTTGTGGTGTGCACACTCGACGTCATCGATAGCAAAGAGAAGGCACAGACTGGGTTTGTTAGAGTCTTCGACGAAGTTTACCCCGCGATGGACGCCCTGCCCCCCGGTCGTTATTGGACCAGGGGCTTTTCCTTCGAAGCCTGGGCAACGAGCCGCAAGCCATCAGCGACGAGATAGGACCCGGGATGGGCCTTCTCGTTCCCTTTTCCAGGAAGAACGGTCAGTCGCACGTGGACCGCCGCAGTCGCGGCAGGCGGCGTGATATCCTTCGCGTATTCAACAAATTTTGACTTCGAATCATCAAGGTATTCCTCCATGGTTCCGACCGTGCTCCCGGTTGAGTTGAGGAAACAGATGACGATGACACCCTGATCTCCTTCGACCGACCGAACGAGAAAACTTCCTGAGAAGTGGAGTTCCTTTCCGCCCGTCTGGATATTTTTCTGAGAAATGTACCCCGCGATAATCGAGCCATAGAACTCCTTAACCTCGCATTTCATCGCCCGTGCACCCGAGTGACTTGTTTTTGACGCCGACACAACCGTGAGTGTGCCGGGGATATTGGAAGTGTCCCAACCGTCCGGGTTCTCGCCGGTGAATTTCTCGAAGTCCCCATTCTTGATGAGGTTCCCTGATTCTTTCTGAGCCAAAGCGTTCAACGGAAGGCAGAGGATGAGAAGGACCATGCTGAACACGATCGATGTCTTCATAATTTCCTCCATGCACATGCTGTTAGTAAGGCCCGATCTGAAAACAAAAAACCCCGACCTTAAAACATCACAGAAGGTTGGGGTTGCTGTAGTACTCAATGATTGTCAAAACGACAGCTGAGCGTGGCAATGTGTTTGCCGTCGAGTGTGTCATACTCATCCTCAGTTACAGATGAGTTAAGTGCGAGCCGGACTAGTTCAAGGAAACAAGCTCGGGGATCGCTCCGGTCACAAAACTGAATGTGAATATTTCCAGTCCGGGCGTATGGGTCGTGAGCGCAATTTCATGCTCACCGAACTCCCGGTTGCATACGATATTGAAATCCCTCGGACCGTCAACCAGGACATAGCTGAGACCTTCATCATCGAACTTGATGTCGAGACCGGCATTCTCTTTCGTCAACGGCCTTCTGTCCTGCAGCGCGAACACTTTGCCCGGACTATCGCTCTCAGAATCCATCACCAAGTTCACTTCGATGGCTTCGTACGTACATGACGCGCCCCCCTCTTCGCCACTGTCTCCATCGAATCGGACACTTTCGCGTTCGCTATACCATTTTCCTCTCAAGTAGATACGACCGTTGAGATGGAAACCCTGATCGTCGTACAGGACCGTCGATTCGGGACCGTGACCTTCGGGATTGCCAAGTGTTCCTTTCACGTAACCCAGCTGGATTTCGGCCGTCGAACGGTAACAGACCGCACCCGGAAAGTCGGTATCTCTCGCGGGCAGAAGAAGGTCGGGAAAAACTCCGTGATATCCTGCCTCCGCAAGAAGGGCCTGAATGGCGCGCTCGAACTGATCGTAGCTTCCTTCTCCCGGGTGTGAAAACCGCAGGAATCCATCCTTGTCAATCAAGTACCGCGTTGGCCAGATGCGATTGGAGAACGCCGTCCATATGATGGCATCGTTGTCCATCACCACGGGGTATTCAATCCCGAACCTGCGTATGGCATTCTCAACGTTTTCTGGATCCCTGCCAAACTTGAACTGCGGTGTGTGCACTCCGATCACTGTCAGCTCGAATTCCCTATAGCGGGTGAACCATCCCTTGATGTAGTGTTGGGTCCGCAGGCAGTTCACATTCGAGTAGTCCCAAAATTCAATGAGTACTACGCTCCCCTTGAGTTCCCGCAATGTTACGGGTTGGGAGTTCAACCAAAAATCTCCGAAGAGTCCTGGAGCCCGGATATTTCCTTTTTCAAAGTTGATCATTCTGAACGGAATATATTCATTTCAGATGGGATTATCAAATGGTGCTGTTGCGAGCGATATGCACGAACCATCACACTCCAGTCGTTGATGGGAAGTGGCCCCAAATGACTTAATTGAAATGGTGCTGTCGCTACTGTTAATAGTGATACTGCCGGACCAACGGAGGAACGGCGATGACAAAGCCTACCTAAGCGCTACCTGGTAGTGACTATAGTAGGACATCACAGACTCGACGTACCCGATAGTCTGGTGCCAGTCCGTAAAATACCCGGCCGTCGGCTTACCCGATTGCCAGATATTGCCATGGAGACTCTGATATCGCTTCGAGAGGAGTGGAAGAGCGGTCTTTACAGATTCCCACTTGTCTGGCTTATCGCCCAAATAAGCTGCAACATCCTGGGCATCAAGAATTCTGTTCAGGCCGGCGTTGTAGGCTGCCAGCGTTAGCCGAATGTGGTTTTCCTCGTCAGAGGCATCAATTGCCCGATACAGCTGCTGAAGGTGGTATGCACCTGCTTTGATGTTGTTGGAGGGTGTCTCAGTCTCATTGACCCCCAGCTTTCCTGCGAGCTCCAATTGGGTTGCTGGCATGATCTGCATCAGCCCGAAAGCCCCTCTGTTGCTCACGGCATCGGCTGCGAAATGTGACTCATGCCGCATAACAGCCATGACCAGGCGCCAGTCCAGCTCGTATCTGTTCGAATAGGTCCTAACCATTGAGCCATATCGCTGGACGGAGGACTCGGTTCGATGGTCCAAAGATGCTTGGCTGGCTTGATGCATCTTACCCTTGAAGGTCGCCCGAATGTCCTCGGCCTTGTTGGCAAGCGAAGATTCCGGACGAAAACACCCGACCTGGGAAAGCGTAGCAAAAGACAATCCCCAAAACAACGCAAACACACTGATTTTATTGACTAATTTGAACTTCAATATTCCCCCTACTTGTTGCAGTTTCCAATTTCCTACGGTCGAAAACCAGATGCGTTTCAACTTGTGGGAGCCCAGAAGACTCCGGCCAAGCAACCGCTTGAAAATCAACAAGTTCTAGTTCTCAATGAGCATTCCATCTGAGTACCAGTCCCCAATAGATGATCACAACGCTGGTTACCCTTCCAATGTAATACGTACCTAGGTCAAAGTCAAGACCTGGATATTCCAAAAAACAAAAAGCCTCAAAATTGGCGAATTTTTGGCCTTACGACCAAGTTAGGCGACGATCCAGACCTATCTGATCAGGTGGAATTCGGTCTGGCGCTTCAAAATCCACTGGACCGAACCATCCGTGCCGACGACAACATCTTCTTCCTGGGCGGACCTCACGACCTGATTATCCCACTCGGGCACCGGGGAGCTGGCTTGCAGCTCAACCGAGTACCATGTGTTTTGCAGGACCGGAACATCACCGCGTCCAGGGACCCCCATTTGACGGTCCCAAAGACCTATCAGTGTGCCTGCCCCGTGTCCGTGTTCTCCTATCGGGTGGGAATAGACAGACCCTTCAATTCCATTTGCCTTCATCTCATCCAATGATTGAGCCAGAATCTGGTTTCCCGTGCGACCGACCTTCATTGCGTTCTGGACGATGTCCTGTAGTCTATTACTCCTTGACAAAGCGGTCTTAATTCCTGACGGAACGTCAGTCTCTCCCTCCCTAAGTACGTAACCCATATGCTGGGTATCGGTGTTGAGTCGCATGGCAGTAATCCCGAAATCGCAATGAAGGACGTCCCCACGCTGTATGACAGGGTCCGGATTGTCGGGGAGATCTTTGCCGCGGCGCTGAATATCGACGGTCGGCTGGAACCAGGTGGTCATTCCCAGCTGCTGAACCTTTTGCCTCATCCACCAGACCACATCCTGTGTGGTAGTCTTTCCGGGAGTTATGACCGAATTTGAGAATGCTTGCTCAATAATGGCGTGGGCAGTTTTCATCATCACTTTGTAGGTTGGAAGCATCTCAGGCGCACGTATCGCGATGAAGTCGAGCGGAAGGCGGTCCGCGCGAATAACCCGTTTCGAGAACTTGGGGCCGAGTGCTCTTTGGAGTTGCTCCCATTCACCAGCGCTCATTCCATCTGAAAATGCGTGCGTGAAAGAGATATTGACGGAGATGGTTTCAGGATCCCGCTCTTCAACGAGCTTGGAGAGCAGTTTCCATTGTCCTTCACCCCACAATTCAGCGTTTTTAAGTGTGGTATCACGATATGCCGCGTAGAGGCCCCCCTGGGAAGATCCCCCAAGTGCCAGTCGTTCCACCCCCTTCTCACGGCCGCGGTCGAAGAAAACGAAGATGGTTCTCCGGCGTGCAGAGAATGTGGTCGCCGACACAAGCGACGAGAACACGGGATCCTCATTGTATTCCCGCATCGGGACAATCCACATCTGGACGTTGTGTTCTCTCATGAGAGCCGGGAGCACACGCTCAAGCCGGATTTTGAGCCACTCCTGCTGTATGGCATTTTGTTCACGCAGTGAAGGAATGGGAGCGACGTTTTCCTGAGCTGATGTCCGGGCAAACAGAAGCAGGACCAAGCAAAGCAGAGAAACTGGAATTGAGATGCTTTTTATCGACATGGCTTGCACCTTTCGTACGGTAGAGATTACATCTGATTTCTGATTTTCGGGATTTCGGTAGAAGTACCAAGACCTCGTCGATGTCTCCTATCTGGCATTCGCCGGAGGACCCAACCTGATCACTTGGAGAGTATTCGCGACAGGACGCTCCCCAGTCTTATCCGAAGGGGAGTTCACGATCTTCCCTTGAACAACCATTGTCGTCGATCCTCCTCCGTCAAAATTGACTGCATTCCAAACGCCTATCGAAAGCAGGAAATCAGCCATTTCGTGGAAGTTCATGCCGATGCTTGACTTCTGACGGCCATCGACGGTGCACAGAAACAGCTTTGTTGTGTCGCGGTCGAATCCAACAAACGTCCTCGGGTGGCGTGCCGTCAGAAAGGCGATATTCGTTTTCTCTTTCACGTTGACACTGTCGCCGACCGGGATGCCGTTGGCGACGATCATACCGACTCCACCAAGGACTGTCTTGACGTCTTTGAGTCTGGGCTGGATTCCAAGATAGACCAGGACGGTATCACCGGATTTCATTTCCTCTCCAGCAGCCGAGACTGATGATCCTGCACCCACCCACACTGCGGCCTGGTCCGACGGGATCTGTGATAGATCCACAGTACCATTTCCGATCACCACCATTCGGAGCGTATCACATACTGACCAGACTGGATTCAGGAGTCTCAGGAGGAAGGCCTTTCCGGAGCCGTTGAATCTTGTTGCCGTATCAGAGAACGACGTGTGAAGAATCACAGCGTCGCCCCGATGGACATCATTGATCCCCGAGATTGCGTAAGGTTTGCCCGCTCCGGATTTCAACCATCCTTCAAAACTGATTCTCTCGATGTGTACCTTGCCCCTGCCATCAACAACGAGATGTGATCGCTGCGTCTGAGTCCCGAGGACGAACTCACCGTTCTCAATCTGGTTGTTCACCGGCCAGCCCAACTTGAAGCTGAAAAAGTCGGCATTGATTGCAGCCACAACCCGATGATCTTCGCGATCGTTCCTCTTCGCCTGTTGAGACGTTGGGACCAACCCGATCGGACGATAGGATTCGATTCGAAGGTTCTTCGCTGACAGATCCACGACCAATACGTTGATGGTGTAGGGCCCCTCCTTGAGGATCGACAGATAAGTGACCCCCGGCTCAATGGTACTCGATGTGACGGAGTCGCGACCGCTTGCGGTTGCTAACGACGGAGTCATCGCCACGATGAACATCAGAAGCCCCCACGCAAGGGAGCTTCTCAAGCGGCATTTTATGGTTGATATCATTGGATTTCCACGATTTTGTGTTTGCCTCGGGCGCCAGCCAGAATCCCTATCGACCGCTTGGGTTTCTTGAAGTGTTTTGCCAGAACCTCGATGAGCCGTTCGTTCGCCCTTCCCTCGATCGGTGGTACCGACACTTTTACTACGAAGACCCCGTCATCGCGGACGACCACTTCATCGTTTCGAGCATTCGGTTTTACCTGAACGGTGATTTTCATTCGACGACCGTACGCTCCCCCGGAGACAAGAAACGCACCCCGTCAGAGGTGCGTGCCATCATTGCCATTTGCTTCCCAACCCCCTCCGTCACGATCCATCTCCCCATTCGAGCACCTCGATCCTCACCCGAGCCGTCCCCATCCTGATGAGGTCGAGTTCTTTTGCAGCTGCGAGCGAGAGATCGATAATTCTCCCCTCTTTGAAAGGTCCCCGGTCATTGATCCGAACGACGACGCTTTTCTTGTTTTCCAGGTTCGTGACTCGCGCTGTTGTTCCGAAGGGGAGCGTTCGATGTGCAGCGGTGAGTTCATTCATATCGAATATCTCACCGTTCGATGTTTGCTTGCCGTGGTAATCATCGGCGTAATACGAGGCTACGCCCTCCAACGTCAGGAGGATCTTCCCTGTGGGATTGCGGGGAGGTCTTGTCTTTTCGGATTTCGTGGTTTCGGCCGTGCTTTCGGTCCGTGGGGAGGGTGGGTTGCTTCTGGTGGCAAATCTCGGCGCCGAGGCACAACCGACGAGAATCAAACCCACCGAAAGTGCCGAACAAGCGTCGACAAAGAATCTGCTACAAATACTCATTCATCTGCTTTCGTCGAATGAAGTCGACAACTTCTTTGACCTCCTGCGATCGCTCCTTTTTGCAGACAAGGACTGCGTCGTCGGTGCTGATGATAATCAGGTCGTCAACGCCGATCGTAGCCACGATCTTCTTGCCGGCGTCCACATAGTTGTTGTTCGAATCGACAAGGATGGTCCGACCCCGGATCGAGTTGCCGGCGTCGTCTGTCGGGGTCAACCGCACGACTTCGTCCCAGGAGCCGACGTCGCTCCAGCCAAAATCGCCCTTGACCACATAGACATTTCCCGCTTTCTCCATGATACCATAGTCGATGGAGATACTGCGAATGATCCGATAGGCGTGTTCCAACGTCTGCTCATAGACGGGAGTGCCGATGCTTGCACGGACGTCGAGCAGCTGTTCGTGCAACTCGGGAAGATGAATCTCCAGTTCGCGAAGAATCACGCTTGCCTTCCATACGAAGATGCCGCTGTTCCAGAGGAAGTCGCCGCTCTCCAGGAATCGTTCGGCTGTCTCCAGATTGGGTTTTTCCGCAAATGTCTTCACGCGGTAAACGCCTTGTGAACGGTACTCATTGCGGTCGATCTCCTCTTCTGCAGACTGGATGTATCCATAACCCGTCTCGGGATGCGTCGGCTTGATACCGATTGTAACGAGCGCATCTTTTTCCTGCGCCACCCGCAGCGCGAGCTGAAGGATGCGAAGGAACTCCTCCGTGTTCAGCACAATATGATCGGCGGGCAAGACAACCATCAACGCGTCGGGATCGACCCTGTTGATCCAGAGCGCCGACAGGCCGACGCAGGCAGCGGTATTGCGGCCGATGGGCTCTGCGAGCACATTTGAAGAGGGCATCTCCGGCACAAGCTGCCGGACGATATCCGCCTGGATACGATTTGTTACAACAAAGACATTGCTCTGGTCGACCAGGGGCTTGAGTCGCGAAAGCGTGTTCTCGATCATGGTGCCGCCCCCAAGGATTTCAAGGAATTGCTTGGGAGATCGTTCACGGCTGCGCGGCCAGAACCTCGCGCCAACACCCCCCGCCATGATCACAGCAAAAGTCTGAGGCATATGTCGCCGCAATAGTTATTCGAATTGAGTCTTGAAGTCCCGGAGCATGTTCAGCGCTTCCTCCAAGATGCCCGTTCGAGCATCCGGAAGTGTATTCGCCCACTGCGAGACGGTGGATGATACGTTGGATACAATATTGATGACTCGGACATCGTCGAGCAATTCACGTTCCGAGATGAATTTCAGAAATTCTGCGAGCAGAGAGCTGAATTCAACAAGCTCCGACGCCCCACCCTGCCTGGCGATGGTTTCGCTTTCAGTGACCAGATCTTCAAGGAACATTCTCGTCCCTCCCGAGCCGCTCTGGACCGACTCCGAAAACTGCTCAATCTGACCGGCGAATGCTTTTTCGTCGGCCTCTCCGGTCCCACCCCCTCCGACTTCCGCCGCCGAGTCGCTCTGCTGACCTGGGAAGGATTGCTCCGCCATTGCCTTCCGGAACGAAGAAAGCAGAAGCGTTTCGTCTTCCAGGCCGATCGCGATCTGACCGGGTTTTTTTTCCGCGCGGTCCACCATCCACATCAGTCCCAGGGCAAATTGAGAGAATCCGGTTACTCTGTACAGATTCTTGAGCTCTTCGCCGGAATCGGGAGCTTCGATGAGCCGGTTCTTGACGCTTTCGAACACGCCCTGATGTTCACCGGACGACAGCTCGGCAACAGGGAAGTTCGAGAGAAGCGTCCGGAGTATCTCATTGGATTGTGTCATAGGTTACCCAACGATTCGTGGAACACGTGATGAAATATTCGTACAAATTTCGTATGGAATTGTTCCGACCTTCGAGGCAAGATCCCATGCAGTGATCAGCTTCCGGCCTTGACGGCCTATCAGGACAGCCTCATCCCCAACGCGGACGTTGTGTGCCCCAACATCGACCATCAGCTGATCCATACAGATTGTCCCTACCGTCGGGAACACGCGGCCGCCGATCAACACTTCCGACTGCCCCGTGAGCAGTCTCATGTACCCATCCGCATAGCCTACCGGGAGGGTCGCAATCTTCGTGCGGCGACGGGCGATGAATCTTCGGCCGTAGCTCACGCTCTCCCCGGGTTCGATCCATTTTACCAGGGAGACTCGTGACTTCAGCGTGAGTGCCGGCTTGAGAGGCACACTCTCCGTTGTTTCAGCGGATGGGTAGTATCCGTACAACATGATGCCGGGCCGTACCATCGAGAAATAGGACTCGGGAAGATCGAGGATCCCGGCACTTCCCGCACAATGGACCTCCTCCGGAGCGACGCCGGCAGCCCGCAACGTGTTTAGAGCCTGATGAAACAGGTCGAGCTGTTGCATCGAAAAAGTCTTGTCACGCCTGTCGGCTGTTGCAAAATGGGTGTACACGCCTTTGATCTCCAAACGCCGGAGGCTGCCCAAGATACGTACAAACTTGCCCAGATCCCGAAGTCTCACTCCGATCCTGTTCATACCGGTATCGACTTTGATATGGACACTGAGGATGGTTCTGGAGCGCTGCGCCTGCACATTGAGCAATCGCGCTTCTGTCTCGGTGCAGACGGTGGGTTCAAGTCCAAACGATGTACACGTTGCGATCTGAGTCGTAGCAGGGATTGTGAAGATGTGGATCGGGGCTGTGATTCCAGCTTCCCGCAGCGTAACGCCCTCCTCCGCGTTCGCAACACCAAAGTAGTCAACACTCTGGTGCTGAAGAAACGTCGCTACCTCCACGATGCCGTGGCCATAGGCGTTCGCTTTTACGACAGCCATCACTTTGACATCCCGACCAACCTGGAGGGAGGTTCAACAAACAAAAAACCCACCAAGATTTCTGATGGGTTGAACATCTCTCTCCACGTGCAGGCATGGTTCATAGTTGATCCGCGACCTTGAGTCTGTTCATTGCACGGAACAACGCGAGCCGCGCCCGGTCGATGTCAGTCTTTTCTGACTTCTCGGCAAGTCTCTTGCGGGCTCTTTCCCTTGCGGCTTCCGCGCGTGCGACATCGATTTCGTCGGACCGCTCGGCGGTCTCAGCGAGCATGATCACCTTGTTGTCGTGGACCTCGACAACCCCCCCGCTTGTGGAATACCGCGACTCGTTCCCGGAAACGTCCGTCAGCTTAACCTCTCCGACAGCGATGTTCGATAGCAGAGGTGCGTGGCTTTTCAACACCTGGAATCCACCGACAACGCCCGGGGCGCTGAAGCTGGTTACATCCCCGCTGAAGATGATCTTCTTGGGTGTTACGATTTCCAGTTTGAATACTTTTTCTGCCATAGGATGATTACGCAGCCATAAGCTTCTTTGCCTGTTCGATGACTTCTTCGATCGTGCCAACCATCAGGAATGCACCCTCCGGCAGATCGTCGAACTCTCCTTCGCAAATTCCCTTGAATCCGCGGATGGTGTCCTCCAGCTTCACGTACCGTCCCGGCCGGCCCGTGAACGCCTCGGCCGTGAAGAATGGCTGAGACAGGAATTTCTCGATTTTCCTTGCGCGGGAGACCGTCAGCTTGTCTTCGTCCGAAAGTTCGTCCATACCGAGAATGCTGATAATATCCTGGAGGTCTTTATAGGTCTGCAGGATTTCCTTCACTCGCTTCGCCACGGCATAATGTTCTTCGCCCACAATATTTGGATCAAGAATGCGCGATGTAGAATCGAGAGGATCCACAGCGGGATAGATACCCTTGTCCACTATTTGCCTGCTCAATACAGTCGTTGCGTCGAGGTGACTGAAGGTCGTAGCCGGCGCCGGATCGGTAAGATCGTCTGCCGGGACATAGATGGCCTGCACAGAAGTGATGGAGCCTTTCTTCGTGGAGACAATTCGCTCTTGCAACTCTCCCATCTCCGTTCCAAGGGTCGGCTGGTATCCCACCGCAGAGGGCATCCGACCGAGCAGCGCCGACACTTCTGATCCAGCCTGGACAAAACGGAAAATATTGTCGATGAAGAGCAGGACGTCCTTCCCCTCTTCATCTCGAAAATACTCGGCTGTTGTCAATGCCGTCAGGCCAACGCGTTGGCGGGCTCCCGGGGGTTCGTTCATCTGGCCAAAAATCAGAGCAGTCTTGTCGAGGACTCCCGACTCTTTCATTTCGAGCCAGAGATCGTTTCCTTCACGCGTCCGCTCTCCAACGCCGCCGAACACAGAGAACCCTCCGTGATGCGTGGCGATGTTGTGGATGAGCTCCGTGATGATAACCGTCTTTCCCACGCCGGCACCACCGAACAAGCCGGTCTTGCCCCCTTTTGAGTAAGGTTCAAGAAGGTCAATAACCTTGATTCCGGTCTCGAACATCTCCTGCTGCGTGGACAATTGATCGAAGCCCGGAGCAGGACGGTGGATCGGGTAGTAGGCTTTCGCTTCAATGGGTCCAAGCGAATCGATCGGCTGGCCGATGACGTTGATGAGACGTCCCAGGACTTTCGGTCCAACCGGCACCATGATCGGCCCACCTGTATCGAAGGCCTTCATTCCTCTGACCAATCCATCGGTAGTGTCCATTGCCACAGCACGAACCCGGTCTTCCCCGAGCTGTTGCTGCACTTCCACGATCAGGTCTTCCTCGACTCCTTCAACGTTGACACGCGGGATTTTTACCGCATTGAGGATCGATGGAAGCTTGCCGCTAGGGAAATCGATATCAACAACAGGGCCAATGATTTGGATGATAGATCCTTCAGTCATTTCTTGCCTTTCGAATCAGATGGAAAACCTTGGAACAAAATATTGGACATAAATTAACAAAACTAGGCCCGAAAATCAATGAGAGGATGCAATTGCATCGACGATCAACTTCCCGTGTGCTCTCCCGTTTTCGATGAAAATCTTGTTGTTGAATCTGCCGGCCGCAATCGACCCGGCTACGTAGAGGCCCTTAACATTCGTTTCCATCGTAGCCGGATTGTGAATGGGCGCCTGAGTATCGGGATCTATGTTCACGCCTACCTGCCGAAGGAGTGAGGTATCGGGGCAATAGCCAATCATGATGAAAACAGCATCATTTGCGAATTCCTCCTGATGCGTCCCTTCGACCACGATCGAGCCCGGAGTAATGCGCTGAACCCTGGTCTCAAACATCGCACGGACGTCACCGGCCTTGATCCTGTTCTCGATGTCGGGTAGTATCCAGTACTTGACCCCATGACTCAGGCTTGGGCCGCGATGAATGAGGGTCACTCGGGCACCGTTGCGAAAAAGATCGAGCGCTGTTTCGACTGATGAATTCTTCCCACCGACAACCGCGACATTCCTTCCGGAGTATGCATAAGGCTCGTCGTAGTACCTTCGGACTTTGGTGAGATCCGACCCCGGGACATCAAATCGGTTCGGGTGATCAAAATAACCGGTCGCATCGACAACGCTCTTCGTCAGAAACGACCCATCCCTAGATACGACCTCAAACCCCGCTTCATTACGTCTTATGCCGACAACTTCCACCCCTTGCTTCACGGGCAGGTCGAAGTACCGGGCAATCATCTGATAGTACCGGACACACTCGACGCGCGTCGGACGGAATCCTGCAGAAGTGAACGGAACCCCCCCAATTTCGAGGAGCTCCGGCGTCGAAAAGAAAGTCATTTCGACGGGAAATCGCCGAATGGCGTCGGCCACCGAGCCCTTGTCGAGCATCAGCAGGGAGAGTCCCTTCTTCCTGGCTTCGATCGCACAGGCGAGTCCTGAAGGGCCGGCACCGATAATAATAAGGTCGTATGGAGTCATGCGTTGTATGCCTCAGCAACAAAAAATCCGCGCGAAGCGGATTTCGGAACAACTCCCTGACGGCGATGATTGAATGAGGATCCGCTCTGCGATTGTTGAAAGAGCGAATCCCGATGGCCCTTCGAGCTGAAGGTGGGATTTGAACCCACGACCTGCGGTTTACGAAACCGCTGCTCTACCGCTGAGCTACTTCAGCAAACTGGTCAACTGCGGCATCGGAAAATCGACGTACATCTCCCACCACAAAAATAACTGTTAAATATAGCAAAAAAGGCTATCGGGAGCAACATGAAATTTTACAGCAACGCTCTTGACATTTGATTGTACGCTCACTACAATTGCCTAGAGTCAGGTTCTTCTGTTCTTTGAATCCCACCAAAATTCTCCAGGAGGAAGGTATGAAGGATTCTCATGTACCTTTGAATATGGATACAGAACAGCCGAAATCGTTGCTCAAGAAACTCAGCATACTTGAGAACCGGCGCAAGAAGAAAAACCGGGTCTCCAAGCAATTGAAAATAGTGCAGAAAGTAACAGCGGGCCATGTTCGCGGTGGGCATTCGTTTCATTAGTGCATTCGCAGCTTCATCTGTTGACGCAAAGAGCCTCTCTGATTCAGAGAGGCTCTTTTTTTTCACGCCTATCTCCCTCTCGCTGAGAACCGGGATCGCTGCCTCTCTGCCTGCCAATTGCAGATTTCCCAGAGGTCGGCGACGGGCGTCCTTGTGTACGGCAGTGTGTGGAGGTAGTCCGGCGCCCCGAACTCCGGCGTCAGAGTCGATTCCTTCATCCCCCTTCGTCTCTGCGCATCCCAAACCATGTCCCACCACCGTTCGTGCGCAAGCACATGTCGTTCGTATTCAGGAGCGCGTGGGTCAGGAACCTGAGGGCCTTCTTCGTACCCCACCCGCGCATGGATGTGAATACACCGCTCTGCGGCCTGGCGAACAATGTCAGTTTCACCTTCCAGGAGCCTCTCACATACCAACACCCAGTGGCTGAAGTCGCAGCTCAGATTGAGCTGCGGATATTCTGTCAGAATCCGTTGCGTCGTCCAGGGATTATAGAGAATTCGTCCCCGATGAGTTTCGTGCGCGACGGGGACGCCGACCCTGGATTCGAATTCCAGCGCCTCGCCGAAAAACCGCCGTGCTTCCTCCTCCGAAAACCAGTCACAGCCACTGTGGCAATTTATTTTCCGTGGCCCGAGAGTACGCGCTTCCTCGACAACCCTTTGAAAGCTCTTGAGGTGGTCAGTGACGGTCGTGCCCGTGGTAACGACCTGGGCGATGTAGTCGAACCCATGGAGATCAAGAAGTTTCCGGAATCGCTCCCGGTCTCCTTCATCCGGCAGGATATGCTCAATGCCGCTGTACTTTAGATCCTTGATACGCGGGAAGAGCGTTTCCCAGGCCTCCGTGATTCCCCAAAGATGTCGATAAATCTGCAACTCCATCACTCACCTCCTATTTCATTCTTACAAACACAGGCTGCACCCATGCTACGAATCCACCTGAATCACTCACTCGTGCCCGAACATACGCCTCCTGATCCTTCAACTCGAACACTGCCGGATTGTTCTCTGTCCGATGGAGCACTCTCCCTCCTGCTCCAATGAACTCGGTTCGGTACCCGAAATCCGACTTCTGCCTGATCCTGATCTCCATTCGTCTGGAACTGATCCGAACATCCTCCAGCTCGACCCCTGTGCTCGAATAAAAGAATCCCGCTTCAAGATTGCGGATGATCTCACGAGGATCCTGTTTCGATGCCCTAACCACAACCCACCCTTTTCCGGGATTCGACCGTTTCGGGCTAAACTCCTCTTTGAAATGATGGGCATCGTCGACGGCAATGCCGTAGATGCGCATCCCGGATGTCAATAGATGATCCCAGACATCCTCCATGCCCGGATGCCCGCTCCCGCCCTGGTTGTGCACCGCCGGATGACCGTTGAAAATCTCGAGCAGGTTGTTGTTCCTAACCTGCAGAAGGGTCCCTTGATCAATTGCCCATCCGAAGTTGGGATGGTTGATATGCGGTACTCCCTCGACAGATCGGACGGCATCGACGTTCCTCTGAATTGTCCCAAGAAGCGTGCTGTCCTTTAGTGGCGGAATGACACCATGGATATTCAGTCCGTTGACGTGAACGGGCTTCTTCTGAAAGCTTGATGTCAACTCCTCCCCTGGAATGAGAATGAAGGATGAGTCGACAAGACCGGCGAGCGCTTTCGGGTCGGTGAAGGTATTATGATCGGAGAGAACGAGAAACTGGTAACCGTGTGTCTTGTACCATCGCGCGACTTCTTCCGGCGGGGAGTCTCCGTCGCTCATCGTTGTGTGGGAGTGCGTGTTCCCCTTGAACCAGCGCATCCCGTCTGTCAGCGGGACTTCGAATTCCTGAGCCTGACCGAATTGGGCGACAAACAACAGAACGAAACCAATGGAAGACAGAAAGCGACCCCGCATGCATTCCTCCTTACTGAATGAAGATCAACGGCAGGTGGAGCGCTGCCCACACACCGTACCTCAGAAACGCTTCTCTTCGTGCACTTGGGACAACTGAGGCAAAATAGATCGACTTCGCAAGAGTATTACACATCATTGCCACCATAATTGCGAGAACAACAGAACGGGCCATCGCGGCAGAAGGATGAAGGAGTGATAAGACATACGGGGTGATATCTGCAAACCCGACCACGGCAGAAAAAGCCAGAAGCCCGGTATTACCCAATCGCTGTTCAATCAGTTTCGTTACTACCATCAGCAGAACAAACATCAAGGCGAAAACCAATGACGGCCTTATTTCGAAGGGATTGTGCAGGTTGGGAAACGTCGTCATCTCCTCCGACTCTCCCTGCGGCCTCACACGAAACGACAGAACGACACCCACAAGGAATAGTATCGTCAACCGCCACCACATCGCCGGGAGGAATGACGGGTTGAGCGCAAGGATAAGCACGAGGATTCGAAGATACATCATGCTGGAGGCGAGGATTGAAGCCTGCAGAGCCATGCCGGAATGCTCCGGGCTCTTTTGTGCAATGCGCGCGACCGCAACGGTCGTGGCAGTGCTCGACACAATTCCACCAAATACGCCCGACAGCCAGAGGCTCACCTTGTTCCCGAACCTCTTTGACAAGAAATATCCCACAAATCCGATGCTCGAAACCAGGATCACGATTTGCCAGATCCGGGTTGGATTGAGCCCGAACGCCGTGTAATCCTGATTCGGGAGAACGGGCAGGATGATGACCGTCACCAGGATGAACTTGACGACAGCGAGAAACTCCACTTTGTTGAAGCGATCGAGATAGGTCTCAAGCTCTGCCTTCTCCGAGAGAAGAACGGTATTCACCACCGCAAGCGCCATTGCAATCCAGACATCGGCCAGCAGGGCAACGGCCCCCACGACAAACGTCAAGAGAGCAGACGCCTCGCTCGTGAAACCGTGGTGGCCTGCTTTCGTCTTTGTGATGTACGCGATCGCCGCGAGTGCACCCATGACTGACAGGCCCACGGGAAGCATCAGGCCAACCCCATATCGCTGAAGCCAGGCACATCCAAAACCCAGCAGGCTGATGATCGGATACGTCCGCACGCCTCCGAAAATCACACTCCCCTGTTCAAGCTTCGTACTCTCACGCTCAATGCCGACAAGGAATCCCAGTGCGAGCGCCAGGGCCAGGCGCAGTTCCGTTGTCCATTCAATGATATTCATCTTAGCACCATTGTTAGGTTGGTGAGATTGCTACGTCAACCTCAGTAACTTCAAGAACTTTCCTCAGGTCAGCTGGATGGATTTCTACCAAGAAACCTCTCTTGCCGCCATTGATGAAGATTCTGGGCAAGGCAAAGATGCTCCGCTCGACGTACACCGGGAGCGGATGGCGGGTGCCGAATGGACTTGTTCCTCCGAATTGATAGCCTGTATGCCTTTGCGCAGTTGATTCATCGCACGGCTCGACACGCTTTGCACCCATGAGGCGGGCAAGTTGCTTGGTGGAGACATCCCGGTCGCCGTGCATAAGAACGATTAACGGCTGCTTTTCGTCCATCTGCATCACGAGCGTTTTCACGACCTCGTGTTCCGGCACATTCAACGCGCTTGAGGAGAGCTTCGTGCCGCCGTGTTCTTCATAGGTGTAGAGATGAGGATGAAAATCAATCTTCTTTTCCCGAAGCACCCGAATGGCGGTTGTCATTGGATATTCCGGCTTAACCATGCATACCATCCCTTAACACAGCTACAAGTCGTTCAGCCAGCCAAATCGTTCCAGGTCAAGGACTTCCCCATGGAAGACCAGGCCTTCTGCTTTCAACAGTCGTCGTTGTTTCTTGCAGGCAGCGCTGTCTTTGGGAAACGAAATCCTTCCCTGCGCATTTATCACCCGGTGCCACGGCACACCGGAATGCGGCGGGAGAGCATGAAGCGCATAGCCGACCATTCGCGGCTGCCTGGGGAATCCCGCTTCGGAAGCAACCTGACCGTAGGTTGCCACTTTCCCTTTCGGGATCTGACAAACGGTTTTCCAGATGAGCTCGTAGGTGCTGAGCGTTTTCCTCGTTTCCGTGCTAGAGATCATCACTACTGCTCAGAGCGCGACTGGCTGTGCAAATTTTGCGAGTTCCGCGGCGGAAGCTTTTTCCACGTCTGCGTGCAAACTGTTGCCATGCGAGTCCATGGTGACGATAACCAGGAAATCCTTCACGCGGACATGCCACATCGCCTCCGGCACTCCGAATTCCAGAAAGTCCACTCCTTCCACTTCCTCGATGCACTTGGCGTAGTACTGCGCCGCACCGCCGATGGCGCTGAGGTACACGGCTCCCACTTCTTTCATCGCTGCAAGGGTCTTACCCCCCATGCCCCCCTTCCCGATGATTGCGCGAGCCTTGAACTTCTTAATGATTTCCCCCTGGTAGGGTTCTTCCCGAATGCTCGTGGTCGGACCAGCAGCATTCATGAACCACTTGTCCCCCCTCTTCAATGAGACAGGTCCGCAATGGTAAATGACCCCTCCGTCCAAGTTGACGGGAGAATCGTGCGTCATCAGGTGATGATGGAGGACGTCCCGCCCCATGTGCATCATGCCGTTGAGCAGCAAAACGTCTCCGACCTTCAGGCCTCGGACTTGCGTCTCCGAGAGTGGAGTCGTGAGTCGGATCTCACGGCCGGTCAGTGGCAGATGTTCTGCCTCTGCCATTTTCATGGTGGGCGTATCTCCCTTGTAGAGCCAGCGCTTGATCTTGCCGGTCGCTGGATCTATCACGACACCGAGGCGACGGTAGGCCCAGCAATCATATGCAACAGAGACGAAAAAGCTCGCCGGCAGGCGATGGTATGAACCGATTTTGCAGCCGATCAACGTGGCCTGGCCGCCAAAGCCCATCATGCCGATGCCCAGCTTGTTCGCGTTTTCCAGAATGTATGCTTCGAGCTTCGCTAGTTCCTGATTCGGGTTGATATCATCGAGCTCGCGGAAGAGCTGCTGCTTCGCGTAGTGGTAGCCGGATGCACGGTCTCCGCCCACCGATACACCAATAGCTCCCACACTGCAGCCCTGACCTTGCGCCTGCCACACGGCGTGCAAGAGGCACTTGCGCACACCGTCGAGTGTTCTGTCTGCGCGTCCGAGATTCGGCAACTCAGTCGGGAGCGAGTACTGAATGTTCTTGTTCTCGCATCCACCCCCTTTGAGGATCAATTTCACTTCGATATCACTCTCTTCCCACTGTTCGAAATGCAGCACGGGAGCGCCTTCACCCAGGTTGTTACCGCTGTTCTTTCCGGTCAGCGAGTCGACCGTATTCGGGCGCAGTTTTCCCTGTTTGGTAGCTTCAACAATTGCTTCGAGGATCTGTTTCTTCATCGCGATCTGGTTGACACCGACAGGCGTCTTGATCTCGAACGTCGGCATTCCGGTGTCCTGGCAGATCGGGGCACACCCGGTAACAGCCATGTCGATGTTGATGGCAACCGTCTGAAGGGCGAGATCGGATTGCGTACCCTTGTTCTCCCTTTTTGCCGCATCTTTGATCGCTCTCCGGACATCCGCCGGCAAATTCGTCGAGGTTTCGGTGACGAGGCTCAACATGCTCTCTTTGAACTGTTCCATAGAACTATCTCCTTATTCTCCTCTGGTAAAACAAGAAATGAAGTCATATGGTTCTTTCACGGCTTGAGGGGCTCAATGACTAACGGAGCTCCGGCTCCTTCAACGGTCGAATAGACAACGGGTTGCAGGCTCTGATAGAGGGACATTTCGCCTGCAAAAAAGAACACTTTGGACCACGCTCTCGATACCATGAAGAGCTGCTGTATAATCAGCATGACGATAATTGTGAGGTCGGTTGTCATGCCAATGGCGAGATCGAGAAGCACGTAGATGGCAAACAAGGCTATCGGGACAAGGAGCATCAGGAGCTCAAGACCGAATGTCCTGAAGAAATGGCTGAAAACAAATTTCGTTGATTGCCATGCAGCCTTCAACACTTTTCGCCCGTCGTTCACAACGATGCTGATCTTGGAGTAGTCCGCGATCATCAAAAGCAACATCACAGGAAGGAAGAAGAGTTTGATCTGCACAATAGTCAGCACGATATACGTGACTTCGGAGGTTGAGTCATCAATGAAGAGCTTTGAAAGCATCGCCAGAATAAAGGTCATGATGAGAACGAGGACAACCAGCACGATCGCGAACACGAAAAAGAGCCGCAGAAACCGGCCGAAATATTTGCCGCAGCCCGCGAAAAACTCCGATATCGAGTATTTATCATGTTCATTGCGTAGAACGGCCAAAATCCCTCCCGCCAGGAAGGAATTGATGAGCATGAATAAAGCGATGGCCCAGGATATTTGTCGGAGCACAGCCGACACTTCTTCGACATGAACATTCATGAAGTCCACGAACACAGTAAAATCCAGACCGCGCATGAGTTCGACCGGAGCCATCGAGGCACCGAAGCCCGATACCAGCACGGCCCGGAAGGCCATGGCCAAGGGAAGCGCCATCAGAAGATTGACCACATACAAAGCGAGAACCATCCTGGGTTCAGAGGTCGCTCGCCGAATGCCGCTGGAAAATGCTTTTAGTATGCTCATGATAGTCGATTCCTCTATTCAGTAAAGAAAGGCGTTCCTATCCTATCATCCCGCCCAGCTGGAGTACATTCTGGAACCAAAACAGGAACTTGATGGTATACTTCCAGATGGGAGCAACAGCTGGTTCCGTCGTCTTGTTGTTGTTATTCCAGTTCTTGTCAATGACCAGCGTGGTATCGGGATCCACAGTCGCCCAGACGATTTTCTCAGGCCGCGTGTACTTGAATTCCGCCCATCGGCTCTGTCCATCCCAGGGCTCGCGCACTTCCTGACCGTTGTCGAAATGTACGAGAACCGAGGTTGGCAGCTTGATCTCGCCTGTTCTTCTCGCAACCACTCTCGATTCGTAGAGCTTTGCCGCTTTTGAGCTATCCTTCATCGAACCGAATGAGACTTTCTTCCCATTGTTGTCGAAGAGCCCCTGAGGTGTGCGGACTTCCTTGTTCTCGATGAGACTCAGTTCATAATCACACACATCTGTGCCGTAGAGAACCTGATCGAAGTACCAGTTCAGGTCCTTGCCGAACTTGTTCCCGTGATATTTAGGAACGATCTCATTCACGACTGCTATGAAGTCCTTGCCGGACGGGTGTTTGAATTTCCACCTCTCGAAATACGTCTTCATAAGGGTATCCATCACCGCTCGCCCAATGAGGCGCTCGAGAGTCGTCATAAAGACGGCTGTCTTCTGATAGGTTAGGTTGCCGTATCCCCCCTGCTTAAATTGCCAGCCGAGCGTGGCGGTCGGCGCGATTTTAGGATTGCGCATTCCGGTATATCCCAACCTGGTTGCTTCAAGATCTCCCGCCGTAAAACCAGGGAACTCGATCGTTGCGGTCTTCTTCCCATACGCGTGATCCATGATGCGGGTCTCGTAGTACTGATTGATTCCCTCATCCATCCACGCTTCTTCAAATTCATTACTGCCAACCAGACCATACCAGTACTGATGACCGAACTCATGCACGGTGACGAGCTCAGCGAACTTCGCAAACTTGCCGATTCCCCACATCGAACCCGCGGTGATAAGCGTGGGGTACTCCATTCCTCCTGCTCCAGAGGCTCCGTATGCAGGATCGACGACGGTGACATTCGGATACGGGTACTTACCTACGTGTTGATCGAAATACTCAAGGGCAGCCTTCACTGATTGGAAGTAGCGCTCCGCCTGATGCACACGTTGCGGCTGCATCAGAACGCGTATTTTTACGTGCTTCCATTGATCGCTCAAGTCCACATATGAGGGAGAAGCAGTCCAGGCAAAATCGTGAACATCCTCTGCGTGATGCGTGATCGTCTTCGTGCCGTCACCATTGTCCTTGACGTTCGACAGAAGACCGGTCGCACCGACAACGTATTCTTTCGGAACAGTCATGTCCACGTCATAGACACCGTAGTCGGCATAGAATTCTGTGTTGGCATGGAATTGATGGCAATTCCATTGTCCCTTGGTGGCATATCTCTGACCAGCTGCTTCGTAGACTCCGATTTTCGGAAACCACTGACCCACCATGAAGAAGTTCTGATAGTAGCCGGTTCGCGCAAATACCCTCGGCAGCTTGGCAGTGAAGGCGATGTCCAGCTGAATTGTCTGGCCTGGAAGCACGGGCTCCGACAATGGAACGCGCATGACGGTCTGGTCCTTGTCGTTGTCATCGTCGGGATGGATGAACTGGATGAGTCCCGTCAGGTCTTCGCCGCTGGCAGTTTTCAAGGAAGTGACGTCGATCCAACCCCATCCCCCTTCCGCCAACTCGAATCCACGATTGACGCCTCCGGACTCCTTCATAAATGTGGATTCCGAATTCTTGAACGCATTGAAATACAGATGGAACTGCAACTCTCCGACACGGTCAGTCGAGGTATTGCGCCAGGTCAGCGTCTCTTTTCCATTCAACATTTTTTCCACCGGATCGAGCGTTACAGAGATCTTATAGTTCGCGATCCTGGGGCTGAGAGGCACCTTGAACATTGTCTGGGCATCGGCGACTCCGTGCAGGATGGAGACGCCGAGAGCCAATGCTGCGAGGGACTGTCGTAAACGATTCATGGGATTCGTCCTTTTACAGATATTTGGAAACGCTTACAGCATTACTTCCACTTGACCACACCGACGGTGACAAGGTCTTCGATGAAGTGATCGAATCGTGCGACAGCTGCCCGGCCAAATTCCCCGATCAGACATCGTTCGATCTCTGCCATTGTCCGTTTTCCGTCAATAAAATTGACAATCTCAAACCGTACATCGCCATTCAGTTGATAGGGCTCCCGGGGCTGAGCGAGTTTGCTCTCCGGCAATCCGAAATCGAGCGGGCCGCGGGTCAGCCGCACTGGCACCCTGTTGTCCACAACAGCCCGAGACGTCGGAACGCTCTTCTTCCCGAGTCGCATTGCAGCATCCTGCCTGACTTCCTCCAGAAGCGCACCCGCATATGCGCCAATTTGTTCGGTTGATTTCTTAGTTGCCCGCTGGATCTCAGTTTCACTGTTGAACCAGAGGATTGTTGCCAATCCCTCTTTTGCGACGCGTGCGTTCTCATCAATTACAATCATGGCTTCCCGGAGAAAGTCCGGCAGTCGATCGGGCGGCGAATCCAAGACCAGCCGGGCGGCGTTTCGTCCGGCCTGGCCGAGTCTCTGCATTGCGTTCGCGCCCGCCAGGTAGACGAGATCAAGAGCCTGATTCGTGGCCAGATTCGAGAGAAAAACAACAGTTCCTGCAGCAATCATCTCGCTCCTCGCAAGCTCGACAGGGTCGACCTTATCGGGAGTATCGTCCGATGTGTGATGGGTGTAGTCAGGACCATGGACCATCATGACCCCGGGTATTTTCCGGTCGATGAACATCATGTGGTCGCTTCCGCCGGAGTATGGAACGATACGATAGTTAAACTCGGAGAGGCTCCCCCGAGGGGTCCTTATGTTCAGAGCATCGGCCATCTGTGTCATGTTTTCCATGACGTCGATCAGGATTGAGGGAATGGAGTTTGGAGTCCGGGTCAAAATGAGCTTGGAATGAAGAAGTTCTTCATTTTCCCCAACCATGTCCATGTTCAGATTGGCAAGGAATTTTCCACCAAGTTCCGGGCCCACGAGCTCAGGATGAGCATCGATGTATGGCATTGTACCGTTCCATTCGGGGACCCAGACAAAACGGACTGATCGTTTCAGTTTCGGCATTCGACCCGAATCCGTCAGTTCCTTCAGCGTGCGGGCAATATCCAGGATCGCAGCCGAGCCGCTTGCATTGTCGTTGGCGGATTCCTTCGGGTGGTCGAGGTGAGCACTCAATACGAGTTCCTCCTGCGGTTTTTCCGACCCGCGCAGGTGAGCCACGACAACGTCCATGAAGTACGGTTCCAGGCCGATTCCTTTGACCTGTCCCCGCACGACCACTTTCTTTCCTTCCAGCACCAGATTTCTGAGTTTTTCTCCCTGCCGGTGGCTCAAATTGAATCCGAACGTCACACGATCGAGCTCCTCGGTCCGCGGCCACATGCCGGTGTATTGCAGCATGTCCGGGTGATCCTTCGCACGATCGTCGTCAAGGTAGCAAACGACAGCCTTTGCGCCATACTTCAACACGGCCAGCCGGTGAACGCTCCCTCCGTAGCCGGTCGCCAGAACGATCTTCCCAACGACGTCTTTCCCCTTGTAATTCTCATCACTTGTCCCCTCCCCCACCCACACAAGTTCGGCTGTCACATCGCCGGGATTTGAGTACGTGATCACACTCATCGCAATTTCCGGATAGCCAACGATCCGCTCTTCGTACGGCTCCATCATCCGCAATTCCCCCCAGGAGATGTCCCACCCGGACGGCGACTGCCAGGTCTGATACACCACCCGGCCATCTGATTTGTACGATTCGATGTAAGCGTCTTTGTCGGAGTAGCCGCAGGCACGGAGTTGTTCGAGGACGTACTGAGCCGCTGCGCGGTACCCACGCGAGCCCTGAATCCGATGATGGCGGCTGATTTGGATGACATGATCTTTTGCAAGCTCGCCACTCAGCGACTCGTGCAAAAGAGCCCTGACCCTTGCGTCGAGCAAGTCCTGGCTTGGCTGCGAGAGGGCTTGGGAAAAGAGAAAGAAAAGACAGAGGAGGTTGCGCCCCTTGTTCATGCGGTATGGCCTTCCAATTTGAGTCAAACGATGGATTCTTGGGGGTGGCTTATCGCGATCAATATAGAGAACGATAAGAGAAATGGCAAAGGAAAGTTGGACCGAGAATGGAGGTCATGGAATTCACCATTACAAATCTCATTCGGGCGGCGCGTTGGAGCGTTCTGAGACCACGAGGAAGGCTTGAGAACAAATGCGGGACTACATAAAAAGAGAAGCGCCCGATCCTTGCTTCGCACCAGGCATGCGAGGCTTGAACCGAACGCTATGGGGGGAAACACACAGGGGGGGTCACTGGAATTCCCCTCCAAAAGTCAGGCTGCCAAGCTTGCCTTGACTGTCAACAATTACCGTAATTGTGTTCGCAACGCTATTGGCAGAAACTGCTTGAAGAGTCAGAGTATTCGGTTGAGCATCGGTAATGGAGTACGTTCCATTGCTATTGCTCGTCATCTGCGAGGGGATAACAAACAAGCTGTAGTCCCCCTGACCTCCCGCCATGGTGCGAAGAGTGATGCGATATTGGTATGCGAGCAAGGAGATATGCTGGAGATCAGTGATCATTGCATCACGATTCGATGCGACGGACTGAGCACCGAAGAGGGCAATGCCGACTGCTATCGCTAGGCCTACAATAATCACACCGACGATTACGAGCAGAATCTGTTGTTGGCCCATCCGTTGCCTCCCAGAATGCGCACGACTAGTGTGTCCCCCGTCACCCGAAGGAGGGGACTTGGCTGCACAGATACGTTCAATATCTATGCCCCTGCAACCAGACGACCATGGGGACTAAACCCCCCGATAAACTGAGCCGGACCAATGGAAGCCGACCCGGGCTCTCGGACATTTTTACCTCGGGCGGTATTTCTTACCTGATTATCGCGGACATATTTGACACCATCAAGCCAAGGCTTCGGGTGGATGCCGGGATGTGGCCCAGGTTGCGATATCACTTGTTCCAGACTTGTACTTTCAGGTAGGTAGGAAACTCCGGCGAGTGATAGAGCCTTTGGGTAGCCTTTTGGAAATCTGATTCCCTGGCCGTGCGGATGTTGACAAACTTCTGCGGATTGCGATCGACCAGAGGGAACCACGTACTCTGGACCTGCACCATCATGCGATGCCCTTTCTTGAAACAATGAAGGACATCGAGCAGCTCAAATTCGACGCGAGTAACTTTGTTGGGAACAAAGGGCACCGGCCTGGAGAAACTCTCTCTGAACTTACCGCGGAAGACGTCGCCACGGACCAGCATCTGGTATCCACCAACCGGCACTCCGCTCATCGTCACGCCGAGGGAGTCATCGGGGAACACGTCGATGAGCTTCACAACCCAATCGGCATCCGTGCCCGTCGTTGACACCTGGAGGCTGGCGACTATGGGGCCGGCGAACGTCACGTCGCCGAGGAGTTTTTCGCTTTCGAAGACAAGGACATCGGGGCGGGTTGCTGCAAAACGCTGGTCTTCTCCGAGGACGGAGCGCGAAACGCCGGAGCGTATCTCTCGCGTGTGGGGAACGGGCTTGCCGGGGTCACTGACGTATTCGGAAAAAGCCTCCGGAGACTTTGACGGCGCATCAAAGCCAAGCCCCCCTTTTGGCTGCAGATAGAGTTTCTTCTCCGATACGTTCTTTGGAGGCCAGCGATCGAGTTGATGCCAGATGTTCGAGCCGGTTTCAAAGACGATGGCTTCAGCTTTGGGCGGTTCACCCTTCCCCTTTAGATAGTAGTTGAAAAACGGCAATTGCACGTTTACCTGGAACCAGACAGAAGTCTTCGACCCCCAATTGAGATCACCCAGGCGCTCGCCTTCGTCTCCGTTCCACTGACCGTGGCTCCACGGCCCCATCACCAGCATGTTCGTGATGCCTGAATTGTTTCTTTCGATCTCCTTGTACGTCTTGAGCGGTCCCAGCATGTCCTCCTGGTCGAACCAACCTCCTACGGTCATCACCGCAGGCTTGATGTTCTTCAGGTGGGGGTAGACAAGCATCGGCTCCCAGAATTCATCCAGTGTTTCGTGTTTCATCATTCCGGTCCACATCGCAACGCTGTCTCTGAAATACAGCTTGTCCGCGTTCGAGAGAGGCCCCATTGCCAGGAAGAACTTGTAGGAGTCCATCGTCCAGGGACGGAAGGAGAAGATCGTACGGGTGGTCGGTGCAGGTCTCGGATGACCGAAGAACATATAGAAACTGAAATTCTGAGCAAGGAAGAATGCGCCGTTATGATGTTCATCGTCTCCCACAAATGGATCGGCGATCGGTGCTTGAGGAGACGTTGCCTTCACAGCAGGATGCGCGTCGATTGTGCCCATCGTCGTGTAGAAGCCCGGATAGGAAATGCCGGTTATCCCGACACGTCCATTGTTGCGGGCAAGGTTCTTTACGAGCCAATCAACAGTATCATAGGTATCGGTCGTCTCGTCAATATCACTGTTCCCCTTTTTCACGGGCTTATACGGACGGAGGTCGACGAAGGTCCCCTCAGACATGTATCTTCCGCGGACATCCTGATGCGCGAAGATAAAGCCTTCGCGGGCTTCGTTCATCGATGGAACCATCCGGTTGCGCGTTGCACCGAGCCCATAGGGTCCCACGCTGTATGGTGTACGATTAAGAATAATGGGGTATTGCCGCGTGGTGTCCTTCGGCGTATAGACGGAGGTAAAGAGCCTGACCCCATCACGCATGGTGATGGTGAATTCACTCTTGTTGTAGTGCTCTTTGACGTAGACAGAATCCTGAGCACGGGCAGAAGAAAGGGACACGGATGAAGCGGCAATGAAGAACATTGATATCCAGACCCGGCGATGTTGGCGAACGATACTCAAGCGATGTTCTCCTTGCTGTTTTGTCGTTTTCTTGCCGCGGCACCAAGGTACGCCGTAAACGGATCCCTGTGCATTCTCATTCGGTGAACGAAAACCAATCAACCGCGAGCACCCATCCAACCACTCTGTTTACTTCATCACGACCAGGCAGCTGGCCATGATATCGTGGAGCGCTTGTTTCTTCTCCGTGAATCCCGCCATGATGAAGCCGATGTACAGGATCATTCCGGAAACGATCTTGCCGAAGTAGCGACCCGTCGCACGACCGAAAGAAATCCGCTGTCCGTTGAGGTCGGTCACAACTATTCCGAGAGCAAGTTTGCCAAGCGTTGCTTGTTTGGTTGACGATTCCATCAGAGCGTAGTAGAGCCACTGCATGACGACAATAAGCAGGATGGCTGCCATATACGCCGCGATGAAGGCAAAGAGTAAGC
Organism: Bacteroidota bacterium; assembly: GCA_015661185.1. GTDB lineage: Bacteria > Bacteroidota > Ignavibacteria > UBA10030 > UBA10030 > UBA9647. The sequence goes on along the minus strand of JACVXU010000022.1, from coordinate 5,463 downwards.
CTATCCCGCTCTCAGACTCTTCCATCATACCCGCACCTATTCCAACGCCAAGAATAGCCAGCGCCGGGATAAAGAGTAGGAGGGCTACAATGCCTACAAGAACATTATCGATCAAGTGTGCAACGAACCTCCGCCAGAATCCTGCGTATCGGACAGTTGGACGCAGCGGCGTGGAAATCGGTGGTTGGATCTGCGTTGGCTGCATGATTCCTCCGTTGGTGGTTTTAGAATGAAATGGTGGGACAGACTCCTTGCCCTTCGATTAGAGACACAGACGAAAACCCCACGTCGCGGTGTCAGGACTTTTGTCCTGACACTATTGCGGGCCTATTTGCTCGAGGCTGTCCAAAAAGTACTATCAACCTTTATGGCTACCTCGGGAAATCTGAAATATCGGGAATTTTCAAAACTCAACGTGGTCGAAATGACATTTCGACCTACATTTTGGACAGCCTCCGCGTGGCCAAGAGCAAACAGGCTTTCCGACCGAATCTCTTGCAGGTCGCTGTAATTCTAGTTTCAAAGTGAAAGATGAACCGCCATTATTTCGTGATCCCAAGTTGTCCCAGTATGAACGCGAAGTTGAACGCCTGTTCCTTGTACGCATCGTAGCGTCCCGAGGCGCCTCCGTGCCCGGCCCCCATGTTGATTTTCATGACAAGAGGATTCTTGTCGGTCTTCATCACCCTCATCTTCGCTGTATATTTCGCCGACTCCCAGTACATCACCTGACTGTCATTGAGCGATGTTGTAACGAGCATAGCCGGATAGTCCTTCGCTTCGATGTTCGTGTACGGACAATAGGTCTTCATGTAGTCATACTCCTCCTTCTTCTTCGGATTCCCCCACTCGAGGAACTCAGGGACCGTCAATGGAAGAGACTCATCAAGCATCGTGTTGACGACATCGACGAATGGAACAGCGAGGTGAGCTACTTTGAAGAGGTCGGGGCGCATGTTCAGAACAGCGCCGATGAGCAGACCGCCGGCACTTCCTCCTTGGATCGCAAGATGTTGTGCCGATGTGTACTTCTGGCGAACAAGATGGTCGGCGCAGGCGATGAAATCCGTGAATGTGTTCTTTTTCATCAACATCTTACCTTCATCACGCCACTGCTCACCCAGATCGCCTCCACCGCGTATGTGGGCAAGTGCGTAAACAACTCCGCGGTCCAGGAGACTGACACGTGCCACGGAGAATGAGGCCGATTGCGAAAACCCATACGCCCCGTAGCCGTAGAGCAACAGAGGATTTGTCCCGTCGCGTTTGATGCCCGCCTTGTAGACAACGGAGATCGGAACCATCTCTCCATCCGCCGCTTTCGCATATGCTCGCTCAGACACATAGTTCTTCGGGTCGTAGCCGCCCAGGACCTCCGTCTGCTTCAGCAATGTGCTCTTCCCGGATTCCATGTCGTAGTCGTAGACCGAACCCGGCGTGACGAATGATTGATAGCTGTAGCGAAAGACCTTTGTATCGTACTCAGGATTCGCCCCGGGACCTGCCGAATAAACGGGCTCTGGAAACGCCACGTTTGTGTTCGTGCCCGTGCGAAAATCGTGAATCACAAACCTGACCAACGCCTGCTCCCGCTCGACGAACACCGCGTGACTGCGAAAGAGCGAAACCCCTTCAAGCTTGACCGCCGGACGATGAGGCAGGATTTCCTTCCAATTCTGAGGCCGCGGATCGGAATCGGGCACCGTTACGAGGCGATAATTCTTTGCCCCTTTGTTTGTCCGGACGTAAAAGAGCCCCTCACGATGGTCAACGCTGAGTTCGTGCCCCTCCTCCCGTGCGTAGAGGACTCTGAACGCTCCACGCGGTTGGTCACTGGGGAGATAATGGAACTCATCCGTAATCGAGCTTCCCGCAATGAAGAACAGGAATTTACGGTCGCTCGATCGATCTACGCCAACGCGATAGAGTTCATCTTTTTCTTCATGCAACAGCTCATCCTGGTTGCCGCCAAGCTCGTGGCGAAACAATCGGTAGGGCCGTTTCGCAGCGTCTTCCTTCACATAGAATATGGTCTTATTGTCTGCAGCCCACAAAGCGCCATTTACCTGGCCGATATCATCCGGAAGCGCAGCACCGGTTCTCAAATCCTTGACGGCGAACTGATACTGGCGAAAGCCGGTCGTATCCAGGGAATACATTAGCAGGTTCCCATCGTCGCTGACCTCATAGAGGCCGAGGCCAAGGAATTTGTGCCCTCTGGCGATCTCATTGAGATCGAGTGTCACCTCTTCCGGACTATCCATGGTCCCTTTCTTCCGGCAATAGACGGCGTATTGCTTCCCTTCCTCCGTTCGAGTGTAGTACCAGTATCCCCCCAACTTGTAGGGCACACTCAGATCTGTTTGCTTGATCCGACCAAGAATCTCTTTGTAGATAGTTTGCTGCAACCCATCACCATTCTTCGTCATACTTTCAGTGTAACGGTTTTCAGCCTCGAGATAGGAGATCACCTCAGGATTCTTTTTATCACGAAGCCAGAAGTAGTTGTCGACCCGGACGTCAGCATGGATGGTGTCGACTTTTAGGTTTTTCTTCGCAATCGGCGGGCTGCCGATACCTGTATTGGATTGTGCGTGCAGTGATTGATCGATCATAGTGCAGAATAGTACAATGATTATGGAAATTTTCATATGATCCAGATAGCCTCCCTAACGTGGGTTACCATGGGCGATGCAGGGCACCATGATAGCAGGCAATGTAGGGGATGGAGTTTTAAATGTCAATCTGAGAAACACCGTCCTGGTCACGCCGGGATGGTTGTGGGAAGAAGGAAAGCCGTTGCGGCTGGTGTCGCAGCGGCTTTCTTATGTACAGGAGCAGGCAGATTGCAGATAGCAGCAGACAGACACCAGCGAGCCTCCTGCTACCTCGTGTTCTCGTCTATCCAATCCAACACTGTCTTGTACCAGAGTTCAGCATTCGCGGGCTTTGCGACAAAGTGCCCTTCGTCGGGGAAATAGAGCATCTTCGACTTTACGCCCTGACGCTGGAGCGCGGTGAAGAGTTGGAATCCTTCACTGACATCCAGCCTGAAATCCATCTGGCCATGGATGACGAGCATCGGGGTCTTGAAGTTGTGAACGAATGCCATGGGTGACCACTTCTCATAGAGCTCGGGGTTCTTGTATGGCGTCCCGCCAAGCTCCCACTCAGGGAACCAAAGCTCTTCGGTTGTGCCGTACATGCTCTTTAGGTTGAACACACCGTCGTGTGAGACCAGGCAGCGGAACCGGTCGGTATGTCCCGCGATCCAGTTGACCATGTACCCTCCATAGGACGCACCTGCTGCCGCCATTCTCTTCCCATCGATAAACGGATACGTTTTCAGGACGTGGTCGACCCCCAGCAGAAGATCCTCGTACGCCTTACCCCCCCAGTCGCGGCTGATCTCATCGGTGAAACGCTGCCCGTAGCCCGTACTTCCGCGGGGATTGATCAGCACTGCGACGTAGCCCCGCGCGACAAACATTTGTGCGTTCCAGCGATAGTGGAATTGATCCCCCCACTGCCCTTGTGGTCCACCGTGGATAAGGAAGATCATTGGATACTTCTTCCCTGCGTCAAAGCCGGGGGGTTTGACAATGAAACCATGGACCTTTGTGCCGCCGGCTCCATCGAACCAGAAATCTTCTTTGGGATTCATTTCAATCCGGCTCAATCTGCTTTCATTGACCGCGGTCAGCTTTTTGATATTCTTCCCGTCGGCGTCAATCCGGAAGATCTCTACCGGTTGATTGATCGATTCCCGCGCCACGACGACTGATTTTCCATCCGGACCCATCCGCAACGAGTGGGTGTATCCCTTTCCGATGAGGGTCTCGAGCTTCCTGCCGGCGACGGTCAGCTTGAAGAGGGATTCATTGCTCTTGTCATCTGCATTGAAGTAGATGATTTTCGAGTCAGGCGACCACACCATGTCGTTGACGCTGTAATCGAACTGTTCGGTGAGGTTGAGACGCTTACCGGTGGATCGTTCGTACAGAATCAGCTGCTTCTGATCGGCTTCGAACCCTGACCGCTTCATTTGGAGATAGGCGATGTACTTTCCATCAGGCGAGTACATCGGCTGCGAATCATTGCCCGGATTATCTGTAATCTTCCGGGGTTCGCCCCCTGATATGGGAACGAGGAAGATATCGTTGTTCGTGCTCGTCGCAATGAATGGGTCCGGGTTTCTTTCGAAGGCGATTTCCTTGCTGTCGGGGGACCATGCATACGACCAGTTGCCTCCAAGATCGATCGGCGGTGTGTCATAATCGCCCGGCGTGATATCCGTTGCCGATCCACCGCCTGCCGGGATCGCGAACAAGTGGTTTCGCATCCCATCCTTCCATGAGTTCCAAACCCGGTAGGGAAGTTTGTCGAAGACCTTCGCCTTCACCTTGCTCTTCTCCGCCTCCTCCATTCGTTTCTTGTTGCAGTCATCATTCGGACAGTCCGGGAAGACCGTTGAAGAGAACGACAGCCATTTTCCGTCCGGTGAGACCTGCAAGTCCGAGGCCCCAGTGGAAATGGTCGACGCTTTGCGTGCCTCGCCCCCTGTCGCAGGTATCATCCAGACCTGAGCTTCCCCATCGCGGGTCGAGATGAAAGCGATGGATTTCGAGTCCGGCATCCAGCGCGGTGAATTGTTCACCCCCTTCGCTCTCGTCAATTGCTGAACAGCCCCGCCATCGGCAGAGACAAGGTAGATGTTGCTGTTCGTTCTGTTTTCCGCTTTGTTGTGGTCCGTTACAACGAAAGCCACGGTTTTGCCGTCGGGTGAAATCTGAGGGTCGGTAACCCTTCCGAGGTCTATGAATGCGTCGAATGTGAGCGGATGTTTCGTCTGTGCAGGCGAGATGAAAACCGAAAACAGAACCGCGCACAGGATGGCAATGCGTTTCATGGGGAGCCTCCAGGATTTGTTCACTTGAATTTCCAATATCGCCCGCCTGCTTTTTTGATTCACCATAGCGGGTAGGAACATCGAATAATGAATCAAGAAGTTTGGTTTTGGGGCGGGCCTTGGTAGATGTCCGGCACCTGACTCATGAAGCACGCAAGGTGACGGACATCCAGCACTCCCAACTTCATCCTTCGAAGTTCGTGTTCGATATTCGCGATTCGCGGTGCTCTCCACGTTGTTGCCCAGGAATATCCAATAACGAACACGAATGATGAATGAAGAAGTCTTGTTTTTGGAACGGGCGACGGGTGAGTCTATCGACCGAACATGAACTTCAGCGGGCGCCACATACGATGAGACCAGGATTGCTCGTTGTGCAGCGCACCTTCAGCGAAGAAGAACTCCAGATTGTTCCCTGGCTCAAATCCGTTCTTTTGCAGGTACGCCGCGAGCAACCGGTTCCCGGGAACAAGACTGGGCTCTAACTCGCCCACATCCATATAGATGCGCAGGTTCTTGTCCAACGCTCGCTTGCCGAAGCGCTCCTCGAGTTC
>JACVXU010000423.1 GCA_015661185.1 Bacteroidota bacterium | reverse complement strand
GGCACGAACAGGAAGTAGAGCCGGGACTTTCCGGCCATGCCGCTCTTCCTTCGATACGGTGGGGGCAAAGGATCGCCCGCTCCCTGGGAAGTCATTTCGACTTCCGGGATTGATCCGTCGGGATTGAACCGGATCGGCTCAATGCAGGCTTTCCTCATCGTATTGCAGGAGTGAGTCGATCGATGATAGAGAACGTACCATCTTCCCTTGAACTCCACAATCGAGCCGTGGTTGTTCCAGTTTCCCGGATCGCAATGGTCGTTGTCGACAATCACTCCACCGTACTTATAGGGACCGAACGGTGAGGTGCTGGTGGCATAACCGATGCATGTCGGCATGTCAGCTCGACTGAGATCGGAGAAGACCAGGTAGTAAATCCCGTTTCGCTTGGCGAGGTACGCACCTTCATGAAAAGAATGCTCTCCCTCAGTGAGGATACTATCTCTTAATGTAGAGAGATCCAACTCCCTCATATTCGGTTTCATTCTTGCCATTTTCAAGGTGAATTGCCCCCAAAGGTAGTACGCCTGACCGTCATCAAGATCGAGGGCCTGACCGTTGGTGAAGGGGCCTGTTGGACTCAAGGACGTAGCCACGCCCTCCGGATTCTTGCGATCGGGTTGACAGTAGTAGAGATAAAAAGTGTCTTTCTTAACGGCGCAATCCGGAGCGAAGAGAAGATTGTCGTTATACGGGACGGCATCCCCCTCACCCTTCGATGAGAAGGCGTCCCGATGCAGAGTCCAGGACTTCAAGTCTTCAGTAACAAGGACATGATGTTTCCACGAACAATAGTACTGGCTGGTTTCGTCCAGTGATCCGTAAATATACAACTTACCATCAGGCCAGACGTGTGCCGAGGGATCAGCAATGTACATACCTGCCGGAGTAATCGGGTTTTGTGAATACAGCCCGGCACTCAGGACAGACAAAGCGATAAGAATCTTGAGGGCGAACAGAGGTTTCGTTTTCATGGTGTCGTACTCAAATAGGTCATCGCATTGTCAGGCCAACGTCTGCCGGCCGAATGCCAGGAGTTTGTCAGAGACAAATCCTGATATCACCTGATCAATGTCTGCACTCTCTGTTTTGAACCTTGCCGAGATCCTCTTCCCGGGGCGGTTCTCTCCGTCATCGACTCGCTGATGGTAGTATGACGACGGACGTTTCCACGTCAAGGCGTGTTCATCGCGTCCCTTGTTGTAGCAGAGTTGAAAGCTGGCGATATCACCTTTGTTGTCGGACCACACGAACAAATCGAAGAACTCATCCGTGAACCATTTCCGAATGAGGTTGCCTTCAACGGATTCGGGATTGTTGATTTCCTGGAGCATGGCGTTGGTCTCCTGGCGTGAGAGCAGTGACGTCAAAATGATTGAGGCCTTTCGTCGGCTTCAGAATGGAGTGCAAACCCATCGCTACCGTTCGGCAACAATCCTCCTGAAGACAACGCGTTGCAGTGTTGTTACTGCATGAAAACGGCGACGATTGCCTCCCCTCAGCAGGAGGGTCAGGACGACTAGTCCAACGACTGAACGCGCTTTCATGGCATCATTCCCGAGCATCGTTTGTTCGGAAAACTCTTAAGCCATTCTGACATCCATCGTCTTCTTTGTGTGTCGGCTCTCTTCCGCCTTGAACGCCATCAGATGGCTCTCCATCGACTCCTGAATTGTGGAGGTGAGTACTTTTGCATCTTTCGTGCTCACGGCGCGAATGAAATCGTGCAACAATCCGTAGTCCCCGCCTCCGTGACCGGATTGAACTTTGAGGGCCGTGCTGGCGTCCCACGTGGTCGCTTTGCGGGAGCTGAAGTCGAACACCATCAGCAAGTTCTCGTCACCGACAACATCGCCTTTGGTGCCCATCACCCGCGTTCGGCGTCCGGCGTATGACGTCAAGGCTTCCATCGAGAATGCCGCAGCGATATTCCCCTGAAACTCGAAGTTCGTGATCTGGTGATCGACGACGTCGTTATCACAGTGGAACACGCAACGACCGTACGGCCCTTCCTCGAGGTGCTTGAGAATCGCGGGCCCCTGGTCGCCTTCAAGGGGGAGATCCATGTGCGAGAGCCACGTACGATTGCGATAATAGATCTTCAGCGCAGAAAACGGGCAGGTCGCTTCGACCTTGCACCCGCCGGTGCAACGCATCGTGCTCCCTTCCGGAGCATGAGCTTTGTTGAAGAAGCTCAGCGAACCGAACGACGAGACTTTCGTGCACGGCTTCCCGATCATCCAGCGCAAGATATCCAGATCGTGGCAGGATTTGGAGAGGATCATTGGATTTGACTCCTTCGAGTTTCGCCAATTGCCGCGTACAAAAGAGTGTGACATGTGAACATGCTCCACCGGTTCAAAATGCTGGATACTCACGATCTCCCCGATTTGACCCGAATTCATGATTTCCCTCAGCTTCCTGAAGTATGGGGTGTAACGGAGGACATGGCAGATTGCGACGATACGGCCGGATTTCACCGTCAGCTTCATGATGTCGTTACATTCTCTCCACGACTGCGAGATCGGCTTTTCAAGCACCATATCGTATCCCATCTTCAATCCACCCATGGCCGGGCCGTAGTGCAGGGCATCAGGCGTTGTGATGATCAGCGCATCAGCGAATTTCGGCACCTTCAACGCGTGTTCCCACGTCACCCATTGGTTCTGTTCCGGGATTTGGTACTTCTTCGAGAACTTCTTCCGCCTGAACTCGATCGGCTCAGCGACACCTACGATCTTTAGCTCGTCGGGGAATTTCAGGCTGAACCCGGAATACGTGTTGCCTCTGTTTCCGGCGCCGAGGACAACAGCCGTCAGCGGCCGATCGGGTTTCCAAGAATCCATGTCCTGTGGTATGACCAGCATTTCTGGTTGAGATGCTCCTGCAGCCTTAGCATGCAAGAACGGAGCTCCCAGCGCGAGTAGGGTTCCCTTTTTCAGCAAATCTCTTCGACTGAATCGATGCTCTTTCATACAACCTCCTCTGAACGATGGTGACGAACGAAGGTTTACGGTAGTTTGAAAACTCTTTCCATTGGCAGCCATTTTCCGCCCGGCTTCGCGTCTGGGAGCGGCTGCTGAAACGAGGCCATGAAGATTTCCCATTCTTTCTGGCGCGGCAGCGTACCGAGTTTCTTCATCGCTGCGTCAAAGTCAATCTGGTCTCCCGTTTCGACGATCATGAACATCCTCGTCCCCCGCAGGTAGATCTGCATATCCTCAAGTCCCACTTCCCGGATTCCTGTCGTGATCTCCGGCCAGATGTTCTTGTCGTCGTGCCAGTGTCTGTACTGGCGGATCAATTCGGGATCGTCTTTCAGATCGAGTGTCAGGCAATAGCGTTTTGACATTGAATATTCTCCCGGGTAAAACCCATTTTTTGCCACGAAGGCACAAAGTCTCGAAGAAAAAGAATGAGAAGAAGAAAATGTCTGCATTCTTCCTTCACTTCCTAATGTTTCCAACATACTCCAGCGGCAAGCTCCTCGCCAATCCTTCTTTTCCCCAATCTCCGGAAACTTTGAGGGCAAGGTTATCGAGAAGCTGACCGTCGAGATCAAGCAGTA
>JACVXU010000170.1 GCA_015661185.1 Bacteroidota bacterium | reverse complement strand
AAACTACGGGACCCAAGATTTTCCTAGGACTGCGCAGAGGCATGCGGATCAACGAGCTCGTAGAATGCGAAAAGCACACCCCGATGTCCCGATTCTCTGCTGTACTCCTCCCACGAAAACGTGTATCGCTCATCCCCTACCTTCAGCCCCTCGACCAGCGCCGGCTTCACCCGCCTGATCGTCTGCCACGCAAAGGAGTAATGCGTCACCGACTCGATGTCATGTGATTTCTCCCGACCCATCGAGGTCGGCATGGATTCGTCCCGGGTGAATGTAACAGGCACGCCTTGATAGGCCATCGCTTCCGGCAGGAGCGATCTCACCAGCGTGCTGGCGTACTTTGATTCTTCCTGGATAGTAGAATCAGAATCAAAAATGAAGATGTGAACGAGCGCCCCCTGACGGCCGGGAGAAGTGATATTGCCCACCTTGGGTTCGCGTTTTTCAGGTGGGAAGAGCTTCTGCAGAATTCCCATAGAGGCTCCCAGGCAAAGTGATCAGGTTGACTCGTTCTGGCGGCACACAGGAGGTTGCTCAGGATTGGAAAGACCCTCTCTGCATGAGGTTACTATCAGCCCGCATCTGCCGCGGAAATGGGGCGAAGAAAACGAAAAGGCCAAATCGCCTCGCCGTTACGGCTCGACAATTCGGCCTCTTTAGAGAAATTCTCAGATTTGCTACGTGCTGGTCACGAATCAAGCTCTGCGCACACAAACATCAGCACTCAATCCTATTTCCTCGCCACCTCCTTATTGTGCTTCACCATTGTCGGTTCATGAACAAATGACTTTCCATTCCAGTACAACACATTCCGCCGGAGCTTCTCAAAGTACTCGTCGGTCAAATCCCCTTTGATCTTCCCTTGATCCTTGTACAACTTGTATGCAGCCGTGAAGTGATCTGAGCCGCGCACGCGGATGCATCTCAACTCTTTGTCGAAATAGTAGTAGACCTCCGGTTTGTACTCGTCGATCTGCTCGAGGACAGCGATCTCGATTGACCCGTCCGCCCTGAGATTGGTCTTGATAACCTGGTTTGTGATATCCATCCATCCCTTGATCAGATCGGTTGCGGGGAACACCACATAGTATAGTTCCTGGCCTCTCGGGACTCCTTGTGGAACGTACTCGCTGGGCGTCGGGGCATACCCTTCTATCTTTCTGGGATCGAGAACGATCATGCATGCTCTTCCCAGCCTGTTGTTCTGACCGGCGAAAATGAGCTCTTCGATGCCGTCTCCATCGAGATCTTTGTGCAGGAAATAGGGGACAACTCCCGGATGCCAGTACTCACCGACAAATGACCCGTCAATGGGATTGAGACGGACGATGACGTTTGGAAACCATGGATTGTGGCTGGCGCCAATGATGATATCGGGCTTGTTGTCTTTGTCGAAATCGCCGACAATCACCTGTTGCACTCTGTAGTCATCTGAGTACTGAACACCGCCAATCACAATCTGCCGGTGGACTTCGTGCTTCCAGCGTTCCGATCCGTCGGCATCAAAGCAGATGATCGAATTCGGTGTGGGGGACTGCACTGGTGGCGACATCCATCCGAAAACCGCGAGCACTTCGTTCCTCCGATCCCCGTCAACATCGACCGTCGTCAGGGCCTCCTCCGGTCGTGCGGTAATCCACCAGGGCCCTTTCTTCACGTCATATTCTCCGCCGATGTGCTTCCGCCACAACTCGTCCCCCTCCGTGTTGTAGGTAATCAGGAATTCATCCTTTGCCCTCGCGTATGCCGGATTTGAGTCGACGTTGCGAATCTTTGGCAGCAAGAGAGCGAGCGCAGCGACAACAAGAACGAAACCTCCCGTCCAGCGAATGGGGTACTGACGTACTGATCGTACAAACCTCTGAGGAATGGCAGCTTTCTGTGGCGCCAGTGTGCCCCCTTCTTCATAGCGTCTTAGGCGAAGGGCCCGGTCAGGAGCATACAGTGCATGGGAAGCTTTCATAGCTTGCTCGCCCTGCAGTTTGTCGACCTCATCATAGTATCTAGAGATCTCTTCGCGCATGGCATTGCAGCCGAGACATTGACCCAGATGCAGGGCAATTTCGGTCCTGCGATCTGCGACGAGCCTTGACTCGTTCACGAACAACTCGATCGTCCGTTCATCGAGGTGCTCGTTTTTTCTGTTCCCATTTTTCATCATCTGATTGCCACCTTATGGATTGCTGCTCATGATACTATACCTGCATTGCATCACCGCTGCCGATTACATTTTCCGAAGAGCTTCTCTCATCTGGTTTTTGGCCCTCTTTGCCAGGTATTCCAGAACGGCCCGGTGCTGATGGGTGTACGCTGCCTTCGTCAGTCCCGGCATCAAGACCCGGAGCCGTTTGTAGTACGGTACGCCGTTCGAAGCGTCATCACCGAATTCCGATAACAGAATCTCCTTCACGACACTCATGTATTGCTCAAAAACATCCTCCGATCTCTTTCCTTTTCCTACGTATGTTTGCCTACTGCTCAATGACAGCTTCCGACACACGAGATCCGCAACCCTGCAAACATCATCGCTCACGGTTTGACGTTCGACCGCACATTCTTCCGCTTTCTCAGCTTCCGCACCCAGAGCGTACGCTTCCTTGAACAGCAACCCCACGGTGAGGAATGGAACAACACGCTGGTATTCCTCCTGCTCCAGGAGAACGCGGCGAAGTTTTTCGACCATCATCGGAATCGAATCACGGATGGAGACAATTTGGCTGAATTGGTGCCGCACGTACTCCGAGGGGATGGGGGGACGATGCAGGCATGGATCTGCCGTAGACACCACAAGACACACTTCGCCGAACCTGGTCTGATGCTCGAAAAGCTGGTTCCTTTCGAGCTCGAGCATCACGTTGCGCAGGATTTTCCCGAGCGTCGGATCTGCTTCGCGGTGGAGACGCACAATTGCCTGGTGAACCTTTCCGAACACAAGCCGCCGCAAGGCGAGGACTACGTCATCCGGTTCACATGTTAGAATGTCAATCTCTTGATTGACAAAGAAGGTCTTGACCTGAACGAAATTCCCGGAACTGTCGCGCCTGAACAGGTCTGCCACAGAGTCATACACAATATCGGACTCTGCCAGCCCGAGGATTTCCAGGTTCAGCTTGCCGTGATGCACCTTTGATCGGATCAATGGAAGCGCGAGCACATAGCACAGTTGCACAAACTCCCGGACATCGAGAGGCGTGTATGTCCCGTCCAGGATTGCTCGAAGTGTTTGCCTATGGGCAGTCGTGAACTTCACTGAACACCTGCTGAAAGGCGGAGCATCAGTTGACGCAAATGGTGCGTCGAGGGGGACGGATTCGTAGAATCCGCAGATCATAACTACATGTCTTCAAACCGAAAGGCAACATGATCTTATGGCGTCGTTCTTCGTCCAGAAGCGTTAACAGATCAATGTCCTCATTTCGTCAAGATCAACTTCCTCATCGCAACATTATCCCCAGCCTGCCCGTTCCGTCCTTCGGTCGGGACGAGGTCTCGTCGTGCCGATGGCACGACGGACAAACGACACAGGTAGATGCCGCTTGGCAGGCCTGACGCGTTCCATTGGACCACGTAGTACCCGGCTTCCTTTTGTTCCTGTACCAGCAAAGCGACCTCTCTCCCCAGAACATCAAACACTTTCAGGGAGACAAATCCAAAATTCGAAATGCGAAATTCGAAATTCGTTGTTGGATTAAACGGGTTCGGATAATTCTGATAAAGGGAGAAGCCATGAGGAGAGTTCTGACTTTCCTTCCCGATGGCGGTCGCCGATGGTTTGAGAAACCACGGAGCTGCGGTCGGGTCCGACTTGAAGAAGTTCAACAACAGGTTGGCGACTTTGGCCTGTCCTGTTGAAGACGGGTGGGTACCATCTGCCTGGAAATCGGCGGATTCCCATACAAGCCCATCCGCCCGCGGAATCATACCATCGGACCAGAGATACGGACCCCACGCAAGCCACGGAGAGAGGGGATTCAGGCCACCATAAGAAAGCGACGTGTCACCCACGATCTGCTTTTCGATCAACCATTTGACAGAAAAGCCGCTTTCGTAAGCGTACGGTTCGGGGTTCAGAGTCGTGGTCGCGTAACCGCCGTAAATGCGGCTCGAAACATATGTCATCGTCAGATTAGGGTATTTTGATTTCAGCAAACGGGCTATGGTCTCAAGCTCGCGCTGCAGGGTGGTTGCATAAGTCGGGAATCCCTGCGTTGGACCAGCGTCCGCTTCCTTGAGCCAGACCACCTGTACCTGCTGGGTGGTGACTCCGGCAGAAACCAGCCGTTGCTCCACAACAGTCCAGAAATTCGCGGTCCCATTGGAAATGACCGCCGCAGTTTGCCCCCCTTGAGCGCCGTCCACCAGGGTGAGCCGGGGATTCCTTGCAGGATCGTTCTGTGCGACGGATCGAAAGGCTGAAAATTCCTGCGTGGTATTCGACATGCCAATCGAGAGCAGAACAATCTTTCCGTTCGCCTGATCGACAAGACCGGTTTGACTCAGAGGATTAATTTGCCGGGCGAGCGCTTGTCCCGCAGAGTCGTGCACTCGTGGTCGCACATTCAGAGCCCCCGGATAGAGTCCACCCGGAAACCCCTTGTACGTTTCTGCGGCAAGCTCTGTCAGAGGTTTCATGCCGGTGGACGGTCGTGGGCCAGACTGACCAACCGTCCGTCCGACACAGGATAAGATGGCAAGTATCGCCATCGCGAGAGATTTGCGAATACTCGTCATTTTTCGATCTGATACCCGCATCGACATTCTCCGGGCGATGGGAGATTGCACCCGCGCTTGTTACTTTGCGTCTTTCAACCGCTTGTTGATCTTCTCGATGCCCTGTTTCGCAGGACCCGAGGCCGGATTGTCCTTGTCATTCGCAACAGTTTCCAACGCAGGAATGACGGACCCATCACCGATATCCCCGAGCACCACCGCTGCATAGCTTCTGATGGAATCGTCTTTGCCGCTGAGAACTTCCTTCACCGCAGCCATGGCGTCCGATCTTCCTCTCCCGTACCGCCGGATCGTCGACAGTGAGGTAAATCGTGAAGAAGTAGATTTCGCAGTTCGTATCATTTCCAGCGCAGCAGTGACCGCCTGGGCTGTGTCCAGCGTGCTGAGCGCATTGAGGGCGTAGTTGGCGACGACGTTCTGGCGAGAAGTAGAATTGAGGTACCGCTTCACAACCGGTAGCGCGTGGGCGGAGTCTGCTTTCGCGAGCCCGTACAGGGCACTTCCGAACACTTGATAGCTCGAATCATTCAGCGCTGCATTCAGAGCGGCGACAACGTCATCCCCCCGGTACCACCGCAGCGCGCCGGTTGAAACGTTCCGCACTTCCGAGCGAACGTCTTTTGCCGCAGTCATCAACGCCGGTTTTAGCAACAACCTGAGAGAGTCGGATCGCCCCACTATCTGCGAGGCACGTGAAGCCGCTTCGCGCCTCACCGCCCAGAATGGATCGTGCTGCATCCTGTCGCTCAAAATGGAAGCCACATCCCCCTCCTTCTGCATTCTCGCAAGAGCCTGAACGGCCAGGTACCGGTCGACAAGACTCTTCGCGGAAACAGCCTGGAACTTCCATTCTTCGAACGACTTCTTGAAATTCAGTTCTTTGATCAGCCACCCCCCTTTGTCGAAGACGACGAGCAGGGGCCTGGACGGCGACGGAAGGACGTACGTCGAATCCTTCTTCAGTATCTCGATCCTGTGCGTTGTGCTTCCCATTGGCGTGGTGATCTCGATATCGGCCGGCATTCGGAACACGCCCGTCAGGCTGTCCATCTTCTGCGTTTGCTTCACCGACAACGCAATTTCCTTCGATGATTCGTTCCATTGGTACGACACGTCGAAGATCGGATGCCCGGCCTTGTAGACCCATTCATCGAAAAACCATTGGAGGTTTTGTCCCGTCGTCTCTTCGATCGCATTCTTCAAATCGTTCGTCTCGACAGGCTGAAACGCGTGCTTGGTGATGTAATGCTTGATCGCCCTCTGGTAGAGATCGTCGCCAATGAGGAAACGGAGCATATGCAGGACAGCCGATCCCCGGGGGTACACGTTTTCTCCGTACGACCCGACGCTGACGATTGGCTTGCGCCCCCGTGTTGTATCAACAACGACACCGGCCTGTTGATTCTGGTACATCGTGTAATCGAATTCACTCTGGCCGAGAATGGACCTGAGGAAGAGCGGATCGTAGTAGCTGGCGAAGCTCTCATTCAGCCACATGTGGCGGAAGTCCTTGCACGTCACAAGATCCCCCCACCACTGGTGCGAAAGTTCGTGGGCGAGGAGGCTTATGGACGGGTTGTCGATCCGGGCGCGTGCATCCGGAACCGCCCACGTATCCGAGAGCGTCGTCGCGGACGTGTTTTCCATCCCCCCGAAGTGATCCTGCAGAATGATCTGAGCGTATTGTTCCCACGGATAGTCGAACCCGATTGTTTCGTTGAAGAACTTGATCATCGCCGGCGTGTATTTGAAACTCGCACGCGCATTGGTGGTGTCGTCCGGGTACACCCAATACTCAAGGGGCAGCTTTCCGAGGTTGTCACGGAGAATTGTATACTCGCCTGCCGCGATCATAACGAGATACGACGAATGCGGTTTGGATTCCTTCCAGTGAAACGTCTTCGTCTTGTCCTTTTTGTTTTCCTTGACGCTGATCAGCTTGCCGTTGGAGAGAAACGAATACTTCGCATTCACCGTCCCGATGACTTCAGAGGTCGATTTGTCGTTCGGGTAGTCATAACACGGGAACCAGTAGTGGTTCGTCGTTTCTTCCCCCTGCGACCAAATCTGCGGGCGCTTGCCGGGAATTGCACCATCGGTGTTATTGAACGTGAGCCCCTTTTTCGGCGTACAGGAATATTCGATCGACACAACGAGCGTATCACGGTACGAGTGCGGTTTGCCAAGCTCGATCGAGACATCCGAAGGCGTCGATGTGAATTTCAGTTCCTTTCCCTTGGAATCCTTCACACTCTTGATGTTCATATCGCCAGCGTCAAAGACGACGGTCCTCAATGCGGGGAAGAGCGGCACAAGAGTGGTCGTTACTTTCCCATCCACCGATTTGGCGGCGTCGTGCAGCGTGACTTCGATCTTGTAGTGAAGCACATCGTACGACCGGTTTGGAGTCTCTCCCGGATCCTTTGGAGAAAAGATTTCCTGCGCGGGCATGACAGAGATGATGAGAAGGCACAAAAAGAGAGGAATGAGAAACCGCATGCTGACTCCTTTGAGTGAAGAGTGAGGAATGATCGCGTGTCAATCTAGGTGAAGATAATGGAGGAATCAAGAGGAGCCTGCACAAGGCAGTCTACCGTTCGAGAGCACACCCATCCCCCCGCTGTTCTTGACTCCGCTCACAAGCAACGAACACCGCGCGGATGGAACTTCTGATGCCTTCGCACTTGAGAGTTGCTTTCTTGAACAGTTCAGGTTTTCTATGAGGCGGGCATGTGATCAA